>CAZYEA010000064.1:0-7495 GCA_964646485.1 uncultured Acidobacteriota bacterium | reverse complement strand
TTGAGATTTCCGACCGAGCCCAGCCGCGAGTGCTCGCAAAACGTGGCGTCGCTAGAGAGTAGTCTGTCGGACGACACGTAGTAGACGCTCTAAGACTAGCTGAAACTCTACGACCCGCACACGCCCTACCGCCCTCCCGCCCCCTTCGATCAGGAGTTCAAGGACCGGCCGTATGACGGGGAGATCGCTTTCGCCGACCAGCAACTGGGCCGGGTCACGGAGTGGCTCAGGAGTTCGGGTCAGGAGGAGAACACCCTGGTTGCGGTTCTGGCGGATCACGGCGAGAGCCTGGGCGAACACGACGAGGGAACGCATGCGATCCTCATCTACGAAGCGACGCTGCACGTGCCCATGATCCTGGCCGGTCCCGGCGTTGCCAACGGTGCGGTGGAGGAGACCCCGGTCGGCACGGTGGACATCGCTCCCACGATCCTGGCCCTCGTGAGCGCCCGAGCGCCGTCGGGCCTGAACGGGCGTGATCTTGGCCCCGCGCTCCGCGGTCAGCGCCTGGGGTCACAGGCGATCTACGCGGAGAGCCTGTTCGCCCGCCTCAACTGTCGGTGGTCGAGTCTGCGGTCGTTGCTCGAAGGCGACTGGAAGTTCATCCAGGGCGCCGAGCCCGAGCTCTTCAACCTCGCGACCGATCCCTCGGAACGGAAGAACCTCGCGGCCGAAGAACCGGAGCGAACCCGCAAGATGCAGGAGGCTCTCAAGGTGGCGGTGCGCTCGATGGCCCCGGGCGGAGATTCCGCGAGGGCGAGCGCGGTATCACCCGAGCAGGCCGAACGCTTGCGCAGCCTCGGCTACACCTCCGGGTCGGGGGGCGGGGGAGAGCTGGACAAGGCGGGCCTGCCCGATCCTCGAAGTCTCGTTCGCCTTTATGAGCAGATCCAGGCCGCGGCGGCCGCACGCGGGCCCGCCGCCGACCGCGCAGTCGACGAACTCATCCGGATCACGAAGCTCGATCCCGGGAATCCTTACGGCCAGTACGCCCTCGGCAACGTGGCGTATCGAACCGGCAGACTGCACCTCGCGGGCGTCGCCTACGCGAAGGCGCTCGACCTGGATCCGGATCGTCCCGGCATGCGACTGAGCTACGGCCATCTCCTTCGCGATCTGGGGCGCCTCGCCGATGCAGAGAAGCAATTGCGCCTGGCCGTCGAACAGACCACCCAGGATGACGCGCGCACGCGGATCAGCCTCGCCGAGACCCTGATCGGTTTGAAGAAGCTCGAAGAGGCCGCCGGTCTCTTGAAGGCGATTCTCGACAAATCGCCCGCTCACGTCGAGGCGCTGGCCGCGCAAGGGCACCTTCTCGTGGCTCAAGGGAAGGCCAGCGAAGCCGATCCGGAGCCTTGGGTTGAGCTTGCGCGTGTCTACCTGGGCCTCGGCGATGCCGGCGAGGCGCTCGAGTCGGGACGGGAGGCTCTGGCCCGGAGCCCGGGGCATCCGTGGGCGCTCGCGGTGACCGGCCATGCCTTGATCCTCGAGGGAAAACGGGAAGAAGGCCTCTCCGCGCTGAAGCAGGCCCGAGCGGCTCAGCCCAGGCGTCCCGAGGCCTGGCTCAGTCTTGCCGCTGCGTTCGAAGCCGCGGGCGATTCCTCGCAAGCGGCCGAATGCCGCCGCAACGCCTCCGCGATCGCGAAGGGATGAGAGTCCGCGCCTTCCTTCCGGTCGTGGCCACGCTCGGCCTCGCCTGCGCGCCCCAACGAGACGTGGGCACCTATTCGCAGGCGTCGGTCGTCCTCATATCGATCGATACGCTGCGCGCGGATCACCTCGCCCTCTACGGGTATCGGGAGGGCCGGACTCCGAACCTCGACGCCCTCGGCCGTGAAAGCGTGGTGTTCGAGAACGCCATCAGCCACGTTCCCCTCACCCTGCCCGCGCATGCGTCCCTCTTCACCGGCCTCCTTCCCCCGAAACACGAAGTGCGGGACAACATCGGCTTCACCCTCGCCCCTTCTCATCGCACTCTGGCCGAGCGCTTCAAGGCGGCGGGCTTTGCGACGGGCGGCGCCGTCTCGGCCTACGTCCTGCGCTCGCAAACGGGCATCGCGCGCGGATTCGACGTCTACGAGGATGCCCTGGTGCTCGACGCCGCGAATGAGTCGCTGGGCGCGCTTCAACGAGACGGCGGCGTCGCGGTGGCGAGCCTGCTGAGGTTCGTGGAGGCCCAGGACGGAAAGCGCTTCTTCGCGTTTCTTCATCTGTATGAGCCGCACACTCCGTGGTCCCCGCCTGAGGCTTACCGGGATCTCAAGAGTCCCTACGACGGAGAGGTGGCGTATGCGGACGAACTCGTGGGGCGGTTCCTGGAGGGCCTGCGCGCCCGCGGCCTCGCCGACCACACCATCGTGGCCATCACCTCCGACCACGGCGAGGGTCTGGGCGATCACGGCGAGCAGGAGCACGGCCTCTTCCTGTACCGCGAGTCGGTTCACGTGCCGCTGCTTGTCCGCCTTCCCGATGGCGCCGGGAAGGGGTTGAGGGTCGCGGGTCCGGTGGCTCAGGTCGATATAGCACCCACCATTCTCGACCTCGCCGGAGTACCCGCGGACTCGATGGACGGAGTCTCCCTTCGAGGCGCCATCAAAGCCTTGAAGACGGAGGCACGAACCGTGTACTCCGAAACCTTGTACCCGCGGTACCACTTCGGCTGGAGCGAGCTCTACGCCGCGACCGAGGAGCGCTTCCGCTACATTCGCGCTCCGAAGCCGGAGCTCTACGACCTCGACCGCGATCCCGGGGAGAAATCCAACCTCGCAAGTGACCGTCCTCAGCTCCTGGCCCCGATGGAGGCCTGGGTCTCGCGCATGAAGGCCGAGGTCAGAGCGCCCGCGGCGGTGGATGCCCAGACCCGCGAGAAGCTCGCAGCCCTCGGCTACGTGGGATCTTCAGGAGGAGGGCTTGCAAGCGCGGAGGGGCTCGCGGATCCGAAGGACCGGATCTCTGCATACGAGGACTTGAAGAAGGGCCTCGGCCTGCGCGCCGCCGGTCGCGATGCCGAGGCGGTGGAGCAGCTGCGAAAAGTGGTGGCCGGAAATCCGCTCATGAGCGATGCCTGGGAGACCCTCGGCCTGAGCCTCATCTCCCTCGGCCGCGATCAGGAGGGGATCGAGGCTCTCGAGTCTGCGATCAAGATCGATCCGTTGCGCGCGGAGCCGCACATGGCCCTCGCCAGGCTCTACGCGCTCGAGGGGAAGACGGATCGGGCCATGGGGCACGCGGAGCTGGCCTCGCGAAACGACCCCGGGAAGAGCTTCGAGATCCTGGCCCAGATCATGATGGACCGAAGGAAGGAAGCCGACGCCGTCGCTTTCGCACGGCGGAGCCTCGCCGCGGATCCGCAACGGAGCATGAGCCTCTTCATCCTGGGCACGGTGGCGCGGCAGCACGGACGGTGCGCCGACGCGCTCGCTTCCTTCACGAAGGCGATCGCCGCGGTCGGGCGGGCCCAGGGGAGCGTGGTCCGGAGCCTGCACTTCCAGGCCGGAGACTGTCTGGCCCGGCTTGGACGCCTGGCGGAGGCCGAACGCGAGTTCCTCGCCGAACTGCGCCTCCTGCCCCGATCCATCGAAGGCCGGGCCGCCCTCGCGACTCTGTACAGGTCTCAGGGCCGCGACGCGGAGGCGCGCGCCAGCCTCGGGGCGCTCGTGGATGGAGTTTCGGACGCGACCGCGGAGGAGTACGGGGCGGTCGTCCGTACCTTCGGCGTCCTCGGCGACACCGAGGCCGCCCGTGCGTATGCGGCAAGGGCGCGGTCGCGATTTCCGGAAGACCCGCGCTTCCGCTGAACGAAAGCGCTACTCGTACCTCAGGGCTTCGACGGGGTCGAGGTCGGCGGCCTTCTTGGCCGGCCACACTCCCGAGGCGAGTCCCACCCCGATCGAGACGATGAGACCGGTCGCCACCGCCCACGGCGGGATGGAAGCGGGAAGGCCGGGGACGAGCAGCATCACGATCCAGCTGACCAGCACCGCCACCACGAGTCCGAGCACGCCGCCGAGGCCGGTGAGCGTGATGGCCTCGAACAGGAACTGCCGCACGATGTCACGGCGCTTGGCCCCGAGGGCCTTGCGCAGGCCGATCTCGAAGGTGCGCTCGGTGACGCTCACCAGCATGATGTTCATCACTCCGATGCCGCCCACCATCAGTCCGACCGCGGAGATGGCGATGGTCACGAGGCCGATGGCCGCGGTGATGCGGTCGAACTGTTCGATGAACTTGTCGGCGGTGGACAGATCGAAATCCGAATCCTGGTTCGAACGCAGGCCGCGTCTTCGGCGCAGGACGTCCTCGACCTGGTCGAGGGCGGTCATGACCTGTCCGGAGTGGGCGCGAATCACGAGCATCACGTCGCGGGTGCGCGGCTCCATCTTCCGGATAGTCTGGAACGGGATGTAGATGGAGTTGTCTTCCTCGTTCTCGCCCATGAAGCCGCTCTTGCGCTTCTCCAGCACGCCCACCACCCGGAAGGCCCGGCCGGCCATGGTGACTTCGGTGCCTTCGACCTCGCGAAGGTGGGGGAAAAGGGCATCGGCGGCACTCGGGCCCAGGACCATCACCTGGCGCTTGTGCTCATCGTCGGCCTCCGTGAAGAAGCGGCCTTCCCGGAGGCTCAGGTTCGTCACGGACGCGTAGTTGGCGGTGACCCCCTGGAGATTCCCGTCGCGATACTTCGTGCCCTGGTAGACGAGGGTCCGGTCGATCTGCCACACCCAGGCGGCGTTTGCGACGTCCTCGACGGCCAGGGCCTGGGCCCGGATCGCGTCGGCATCTCCTGGCACCAGCGGCTTGCGTTTGTACTCGGCGCGATCCCTCGGCCCGAGCCTCGGACCGGTGGAGAGGTGGAAGGCGTAGATGTTGCTGGTGCCGTATTCCTCGATGGAGGCCACGAGGCCCGCACGCATGCCGGTGAGGATCGAGGCCACGACGACCACCACCACCACGCCGATCACGATGCCGAGGATGGTGAGCCCGCTGCGCAGCTTGTTGGCCCGCACGTTCTCGAGGGCCATGCGCAGGGTTTCACCGGTGACGAAGCGCATGGCCTAGGACACCTTGTTGAGCGCGATGACGGGGTCGAGACGCGAGGCGCGCATGGCCGGGTAGATCCCGGCGATCACGCCGATGACGGTGGACACGAACAGAGAGAGGGCGATATAGCCGCTGGTGATGCGCATGGGCACCGGGGTGGCGGCGCTGATGAGCCCGGTGATGCCGGAGGCGAAGAGCAGGCCCAGCACGCCGCCCACGCCGCACAGGAGGGCCGACTCGATGAGGAACTGGATGAGGATCTCGCGACGCTTGGCCCCGATGGCCTTGCGCAGGCCGATCTCGAAGGTGCGCTCGGTGACGCTCACCAGCATGATGTTCATGACCACGATTCCGCCCACGATCAGGGAGATCAGGGTGATGGGGGTGACCACCATGGCGATCTGACCGGTGAACTCATCCACGTTCGAGGTGACCTCCTGGACGTTCACCAGGCCGAAGTCATCCTCCTCGGCGGGCTTGAGGTGGTGGAGGGAGCGCAGGGCCACCCGCGCCTCGTCGATGGCGGGCTGGAAGGTCTCGGCACCCTGGGCCAGCCCGTGCAACTGAACGCTCTGCCTTCGCCCGTAGATCCGGCCGAACGTCGAGATGGGCATGTAGAGGGTGTTGTCGAAGGTCTGGCCGAACATCGAGCCGCGGGCGCCTTCGACGCCCACCACTTTCAGGGGATGACCCCGCACCTTGATCACCTTGCCGAGGGGATCCTGGTTCTCGAAAAACTTCTTCCGCACGTCGTTTCCGATCACGCACACGCCCATGGCCCGATCGACTTCATGGGGAAGGATGAAGCGGCCCTCGGCGATGGTCTTGTCCTCGATTTCGCCCATGCTCGCGGTGACCCCCATGATCTGGGTGCCGAAGAGATCGATGCTTCCGTACTTGAGGTCCTGGCGCGCGTTCATCTGGGCGCCCACTTCCTCGCAATTGGTGCAGAGGCGACCGATCCAGTCCATGTCTTTGCGCTCGAGCCGCTTGTTCCGGCGGTCCATCTTCTGCCACTGCTCTTCGGTGAGCTGGCCCGACGAGGCCATGCGGGCGATCATGAAGTGGTTGGCCCCGAGCAGTCTCGACACCTGGTCGACCACGTAGGCGTTGAAACCGCTGATCGAGGCGCCCACCACCACCACCGAGGCCACCCCGATGATGATGCCGATGAGGGTCAGGAAGGCTCGAAGTTTGTGGGCGAAGATGGATCGAACCGCGATCCGGAACGCGTCGATGTAGAAGGCGGTGGATCGTCGCATCCCGGGTCTGGCCAGCCTAGGCTGGTCCTCCGACCGACACAAAACCGCCTGAGCGGCCTACTCGACGTAGTTGTACCCGCAGTTCGTGCAGGTCCACACCCGCCCCTGCCGGTACATCTTGTTCCCGCACTGAGGGCATATCCTGTATTCACGGCCCTGCTCGTCCAAAAGTTCCTCGGGACGCTGTTCCTGTTCCGCGAAAATCTCTTCGTCGGTCTTTGGACCCCGCCGCCGCTCTTCCTTTGGAGTGTCTTTGGGGGGCGGCTCTTGGGCCGGGGGGTCGGTTTTGGGGGGATCCTGTCTGGGCGGATCCTGCGCCCGGGCGGAGGCGGCGAGCGAAAGCGCCGCCGCGAAGAGGGCGGACCCCTTCAAGAAACCGCGTCTGGAGTCGGAGACGGAACTCAAGCCCGGACTAAACCCACTGCTTGGCCATATCGCCGATGACGGGGAGGGCGAATTCCTCGTTGTTGTTGGCCTTGATCATCATGAAGATCTGGGCGCCGAGGAAGGCGAGGCCGAGAGGCAGGCCGAGGAGCCCGATGAGGCCGCCCAGCGCTCCCATGGCCATGCCCACCACGATGCTCAGAACCTGGATCGCGAAGCCGCACACGAAGCCCACGCCATGGAGGAGCAGGCTCTGAAAGGCGTGGAACCTCACGAACTTGTTCTCTTTCTCGATGACCGCCGCGACGATCGAGACGATGAACCCGATGCAGCAGGGCACGTTGCAGAGAAGCCCTCCGACGTTCTGGGCCACTCCGAGTTTGGTTTGGTTGTCGCTCATGATGCGTGGATCCTAGCAAGAAAGCCGGAGGCTATCTTCGGTTCATTCTCGCGCCGTTGATGAAGTCGGCCACGTCCTTCTTGAGCGCCTTCAGGACCTCGGGGTGGACGTACATCATGTGACCGGCCTCGTAGTACTTGAAGCTCACGCGCTCCTTGTAGGTGTCCTCGTAACCCAGATGCGCGAAGGTGTGCTCGGTGGCCGCGAAGGGGGTCGCCATGTCGTAGTACCCGTTTGCCACCATGACCTTGAGGTACGGGTTGTGGGCCATGGCCGTCCTCAGTTCGTTCAGCAGGTTCAAGTATCGGTTGCTGTAGGGCGCGTAGTCCCAGGGCTGGACCCGTCCCGAGGTGTAGTACTGCAGGTCCGTCTCCCACTTGAGTTCGTCGCGGATGTAGTTCGAGAAGAG
>CAZYEA010000063.1:5167-19306 GCA_964646485.1 uncultured Acidobacteriota bacterium | reverse complement strand
GAGGCGGCCCAGATCGGAGGCTCGCTTTGAAACGCTTGACCGCATTCCCCCTTCTCCTGCTCGTTGCCCTCGCGGCCGGGGCCCGCGCCGAGGACAGCCCGGTCCAGAGCGCTTCCGCCGCGGTGCGACTCACCCTCGACGAGGCCATCGCGCGTGCCCGCGCCTCATCGGCGCGTCTCACCTCCCTGAGCGCGCTGTCTCGCGCCGCGTCCGAAGGGGTGCGCAGCGCGGGAGCGGGCCGGCGGCCTGAACTCGATCTCTCCGCCGCGTACTCGCGGAATTCCAACGTGCCGGAGCTGATCCTCGCCTTCCCCGGCTCGGCGCCGCGGACGATCTTCCCCAACCTCCCGAATCAGTGGCGCACGCACGTGGGAGCGACCCTGCCTCTGTACACGGGCGGCCGCGTCGACTCGCAGGTCGAAGCCGCGAACCAGACCGAGCGTGCCACCACTTCAGACCGCGCGGCCGCCGACAACGATCTCGTGGCCGAGACCCACGTGGCGTACGTGAACGTGCTCTTCGCCCGGGAGAACGCCCGCGTCCTCGGTGAGGCGGTCGCTTCCTACGAGGCGCATCTCAAGGACGCGCGCAACCGCCAGGACCTGGGCCTCGCCGCCAGCAACGAGACCCTCGCCATCACGGTCGAGCGCGAGCGCGCCGAACTCGGGCGGGTGCAGGCGGAGAACGCGGCGGCAATGGCCGCGGCCAATCTCCTGCGAATCATCGGCCTTCCCTCGGACACCAGCCTCGATCTGGACCCCGCACCCCTGGCGTCGCCTTCTTCGGGGCCCGGCGAGGCGGACGCCCTCGCCAGGCGCGCGGCCGCGGGCCGGCCGGAACTCGAGGCGGTGCGCGCGCGGATCCGCGCCATGGAGGCGACGGTCAAGGTGTCGCAGTCCGCTTCACGCCCTCAGGTCGGCCTTCAGGCCGGCTACGACTTCGCCAATCCGAACCCGCGCATCCTTCCTCTCTCCGGAACCTGGAACGACACCTGGAACATCGGGTTGAGCCTCAACTGGAAAGTGCTCGACGGCGGAAGATCGAGCGCGTCCGCGGCGCAGTCGCAGGCCCAGGCGGACGCCCTTCGCGCCCAGCTCTCCGATCTCGAGTCGCGCATTCACCTGGATGTCCTCACCCGACGCCTGGAACTGGACTCGGCCATCGCGGGGAAACTGGTGGCCCAGCGCGGAATCGAAGCGGCCCGCGATGCGGTTCGGGTGGCGAAGGATCGATACCAGGAAGGCGTCCTCTCCTCGTCCGAGCTGCTCGACGCGGAGACGCGCCTCCTGCGCGCCCAGCTCGACGCGACCCAGAACGAGGTTCAGATTCAGGTCGCCCTCGCCGGTCTCACCCGGGCGGTGGGGCGCTGAGATGACGGACGTGCTCTCCTCCGCCGAGACCGCGGGGCGTCCGCTGGTCATCGAGGTCGACCACATGGTGAAGCGGTTCGGCCCCTTCACCGCGGTCGACGACCTCTCGTTGAGCGTGCGGGAAGGCGAGGTCTTCGGTTTGCTCGGGTCGAACGGGGCGGGCAAGACCACGGCCATCCGCGTGCTGTGCGGCCTGCTCGCGCCCACCTCGGGGCGCGCGCGCGTCCTCGGCATCGACGTCGCGGAGGACCCCGAAGCTCTGAAGCGGCGGATCGGTTACATGACCCAGCGCTTCAGCCTGTATGACGATCTCACCGTCATCCAGAACCTGCGCTTCTTCGGCGGCGTGTACGGCATCGCGGGTGCTTCCATGCGCGAACGCGTGAACAGGCCGGTCGCGACCGCGGGCCTCGAAGGGAAGGAGGATCTCCTCACCCTCTCCCTCCCCGGCGGATGGAAGCAGCGCCTCGCCCTCGCCTGCGCGGTGCTCCATGGCCCGCGCGTGGTCTTTCTCGACGAGCCCACGGGCGGCGTCGATCCCATTTCCAGGCGGCGCTTCTGGACCCTGATCGACCAGATGGCGGGGGAAGGCATCACCCTCATCGTCACCACCCACTATCTCGACGAAGCGGAGCGTTGCGACCGGATCGCCCTCATGCACGCGGGACGCCTGGTGGCTCACGGATCGGTGGCCCAGCTCAAGGAGGTCTTCGCGGGCGGGGTCATGCTGGAGGTCGGGTGCGCGCAGCCCCTCGACGCCCAGCTCGTCCTCGAAAACGCGCCCGGCATCCTGGAAGCCTCGGTGTTCGGAACGCGGCTGCACGTGGTGGTGAACGACGAGGCGGACGGGCGCGCCCGCATCGCCGAATCCCTCCGCCTCGCGAACCATGCGGTGGCCTCCATCGAGCGGATCGTGCCTTCGCTCGAAGACGTCTTCATCCACTGTATCGAGGCCGAGGAGGAGGCGCGCGCCTCCCGCGGGGTGGTGGCATGAACCTCCGGAAGATCTGGGCCATGGCGAAGAAGGAGGCGCGCCAGGCTTCGCGCGATCCCCTGAGCCTCGCCATGCTCCTGGGCCTCCCCACCATCATGCTGCTCATGTACGGGTACGCGATCAACTTCGACGTCCGCCATGTGCGGCTCGCGGTGCGCGACCTCGACAAGTCGGAAGAGTCGCGCAGCCTCGTCTCCGCGTTCGTGAACTCCACGTACTTCGACGAGGTCGCGGACGTGCCCGCGGGAGCGGACATGGACCTCATCACCGAGCGTCGGGTGGCGAAGGCGGTGCTGGTCATTCCGGAAGGCCTCGCACGGACCCTCGCGAAGGGCGGGGTCGCGACCGTCCAGTTGCTCCTTGACGGCGCCGACGCGAACACCGCCACCACCGTCCTCAGTTACGCGACCGCCCTCGCCGCCGACGCGAACCTCCGGCGTTTCTCCGAGCACGCGGGCATCGAAGTGGTTCCCGTGGGCTACGAGCCGCGGGTCTTCTACAACCCCGAGCTCAAGACCACTCAGTTCCTGGTCCCCGGGCTCGTCGGGTTCATCCTGATGCTCACCGCGGTGGTCTCGACCGCACTCTCGGTGGTGCGCGAGAAGGAACGCGGCACCATGGAACAACTCCGCGTCACTTCCCTCACCGCGGCCGAGTTGCTCATCGGCAAGACCCTGCCCTACCTCGCGATTTCCCTGATGGCCACCGTCATCATCCTGACCGCGGCGCGCGTGCTCTTCGGCGTGGTGGTCCGCGGACCCTATCTCGACCTGTTCGTGGCCACCCTGATCTACCTCGTGGGCGCGCTCGGCTGGGGACTCCTGGTCTCGAGCATCGCGGAGACCCAGGCCCTCGCCTTCCAGATCGGGATGGTGAGCTCGATGCTGCCCGCGATCTTCCTGTCGGGCTTCATCTTCCCCATTCGTTCCATGCCCACCATCATCCAGGGTCTCACCTACGCCGTGCCCGCGCGGTACTTCCTCGTCATCATTCGCGGCATCATCCTGAAGGGCGCCGGACTCGCGCCCTACTGGCGCGACGTCGCGTTTCTCGTCCTCTACGCCACGGTGGTCCTCACCCTGGCCTACACACGCCTGCGGCGGCGGGAAGGTTAGGGCCCGATGGGAGCGCTGCTTCAAGTCATCCTCAAGGAGTTCCTCCAGCTCCGCCAGGACCGCAAGATGATTCCCGCCCTGATCGTCGGGCCGCTGGTGCAGCTCATCGCTCTGGGGTACGCGGCGAACCTCGACGTCACCCACATTCCTCTCCTGCTCGTCGATCGAGACCAGAGTGTGGCGAGCCGGGCTCTCATCGAGCGCTTCGACGCCTCGGGCTATTTCGAGGTCAAGGGTTCGGTACCAACCGCCGATCAGGCCGAGCCGTGGCTGGTCGAGGGCCTGGCCCAGGTGGTGCTCGTGATTCCGGAAGGCTATGGCGCGGACCTCGCGCGGAGCCGCTCCCCGAATCTTCAGGTCCTGGCCGACGGCACCGACGCGAACTCCGCGGTGGTGGGCCTCGGCTATGCATCGCGCATCATCGCGGAAATGGGCGGCACCCTCCAGCAGACGCGCTTCGACGCGCAAAACCGCAGGAGCGCCGAGGTGGCGAAACGCCTCGGCGTCTCCTTTGCCCGGCCGCCCGCGGTGGGGCGCATCGAGATCATGCCCCGCGTCTTCTATAACCCCGACCTCAAGACCCGGTGGTTCTACGTGCCCGCGGTCCTGGCCATGGTCCTGATGCTCGTGACCATGATGCTGCCTTCGATGGCGGTGGTGCGCGAGAAGGAGATCGGCACCCTGGAGCAGATCAGCGTCACTCCCCTGCGTCCGTGGCAGCTCATCATCGGGAAGCTGACGCCGTTCGCGATCATCGGCTTGTTCGACACCCTGGTGATCGTCATCCTGGCTCAGGTGGTGTTCGGCGTGCCCATGCGCGGCTCCGTCCTCCTGCTCCTGTTCCTGACCCTCCTCTTCCTGCTGAACACCCTTGGCCTCGGCCTCTTCGCCTCCACCATGGTGTCGACCCAGCAGCAGGCCATGATGTTCGCGGTGTTCGTGCTGATGGTCCCGATGATCTACCTCTCCGGGCTCATCTTTCCCATCGAAAACATGCCGAGGCTTTTCCAGATCGGCAGCTACGGCATCCCCGTGCGCTATTACGGGATCATCCTCCGCGGCGTGTTCCTTAAAGGCTCGGGCCTCGAGGTTCTCTGGCCCGAGGCCCTGACCCTCGCCCTCACCGGGCTCGCGTGGCTGACCTTTGCCTCGGCGAGATTCAGAAAGAGACTCGACTAGTGAATCACCTCCACATTCGAGGGCTTCTCGAATAGATCGGTGAGGTCGATCTCCTCGTCGTCATCGCGGAGGTCGGCGTCTTCCTCGAGATCGAAGTACGGGGGATCGATCGGCAGCGGTCCTGGGGGCACATGGAGTTTCATGATTCGTTTCACTCGGGGTCTTTGCAGTGCAGCTTCCGTGCCCGAATCGGCAAACCCCTGATCGCGCGTGGGATGGCGGACCTCCGGTGAGATCCCTCACACGCCCTGGTGCTACCTTCCGCCACAAACGGAGGACAACCGCGTCCTCCGGGAACAAGACCTAGGGCCGGACGGGGTTCGCCGCGAGATCCCCGACCACGGTCAGCCACGGCCGCACCGTCCACGACTTGATCAGGCCGTTCGTGACATAGGGATCGACCTTCGCGAAGTCCTCGGCAACTTTCGGGCTCGCGCCCTTGAACATGAGGATCGCCCGATCCGCGGGCTCGGCCAGGGCGCCGCCCATGACCAGCTCACCGCGCTCGTGCGCGGCCCAGGCGAGATTGAGATGAACACCGCGGAACTCCCCGCGCCGCTGCAGGTAGTCGTCGGCGAGGTCGTAGATGAGGAGATAGTGATTCATGGGTTCTTCGTTTCTACCAGTTCCGAGGCGGGCGGCGGGACCGCCTTCGCGATGAACTCGGCGAGGACGCGGCGATAGCCCTCGCCTCCCATCACGTAGACGTCGTTGTGATGGGCGCCCTCGATGGACAGGAAACGCTTCGGCTCGGGCGCCGCCTCGAACAGCATCTTGCCCTGGGCCACCGGAATGACCTCATCCCGCGAGCCCTGAACGAGGAGAAGGGGCATTTTCAGTCGTGGAATCTTCCCGAGGTTGTCGTAACGGGTGCGCACGAAGAAGCGAACGGGCAGAAAGGGATAGATCGCCGAGGCCATCAAAGGGATGGAGGCGAAGGGCGCTTCGAGCACGAGTCCCGCGGCTTTGCGCTCGACGGCCAGTTGGGTGGATACGGCACAGCCGAGTGACTCGGCCATCAGGATGAGACGGGCGGGGTCGATCCCGCGCGTCTTGACCAGATAGTCGTAAGCGGCCCGGCCATCGCGATACGTCCCCTCTTCGTCGGGCTCGCCGGTGCTCCGGCCAAACCCGCGGTAGTCGTAGAGGAAGAAATCCGCGGCGAGGTCCCGGAAACTCCGCACCCGATCGAGCCGGTCCGCGATATTGCCGGCGTTGCCGTGTGAGAAGAGGATGGTGGCGCGACTCGGTTCCGTCGCGGCTTTGATGAACCAGCCGTGAAGCCTGACCCCGGGCTCGACGTCGAGGGTTACCTCTTCGAAGGGCAGGCCCAACGCCTTGGGAGTGACCTCGACCGCGGCGTCGGGGTAATAGATGAGCCGCTTCTCGGAGAACATCAGGAAGAGTGTCGCACCGATCAGGACTCCGAGGGCGATCCGGATCGCGCTCTTGAGCACGGCCAGGCCGAGCGAACGGACGGAACCGCGGTTCGCAGATCCCGTCCCGGTTGGGTTCATGCCGTGGATGCTAGGCCTCTTCGTGGACGGTTTCACAAGAGGCGGTCCGAAGTCTCCTCACGATGTACCATGCCGACCGATGGGCAAGCCCGGACAGATTCGATTCTTTCTTGGCGTGGTCGTGGTCTCGTTTGGCTCCGCCGCCTTCTCCCTGGCGCTGCGCTCGTCCCTTTCCGCGGTGGCGCGCCTCGTGGCCGATGCTCACGACATCGTGGCCGCCATGCATGCCCTGCCGATGTGGGCTCGCATCGCCCTGCCCGCCTTCGGCGGCCTGCTCGCGGGTCTGACCGCGGTGCTCGCCGCCCGGGGTGCGGGAAGTCAGGGAGTTGGCGATGTGATGGAGGCCATCATCCTGGGACGCGTGCGCCTCTCGATGCGGGTGACCCTTCTCAAGTCGCTTGGATCCTGGTTCGCCATCGCCACCGGCGGTTCGGTCGGGCGCGAGGGTCCGCTGATCCAGTTCGGCGGAGCGTTCGGGAGTTTCGCGGGCGAACGCCTGGGCCTCGACGAGAAGTCGATGAAGCTGCTCATCGCCGCGGGTGCTGCCGCCGGATTCGCCGCTGCCTACAACACTCCTCTCGCCGCGATCCTGTTCGTTCTCGAAGTGGTGACCGGCGTCTTCGTCCTCGACGCGATCGTGCCCTCGCTCATCGCCGCCGCCATCGCCACCGCCCTGACCCGCGTGGTCGCGGGCGACGAGCCGCTTTACGGCCATCGCACCTTCGCGCTCTCGGCCCCGCCCGACCTCATCGCCTATGCGCTGCTCGGTGCCGTGTGCGCGGTAGCGGCACGTGGTTTCATGAGGCTGCTCTCCGCGGGCGAAGACCTGTTCCATCGGCCCTCGCTGCCCCTGCCCTGGCGATCGGCTCTGGGAGGAATCATCACGGGCCTGGTGGTCGCGTGGGTGCCTGAGGTCGCGGGTAATGGATACGAGCCGTTGAGGTCGGTGCTCGACGGACACTTCGCGATGGGCTTCCTGTTACTGCTCTTCGCAGCCAAGGCTTTCGCCACCACGTCGAGCGTCGCCTCGGGAAGTCCGGGCGGCGTGTTCACGCCCTCGATGCTGATGGGAGGCTGCGTGGGCTCGCTCTTCGGTCAGGGAATCCTCTCCCTCTTCGGGGCCTCCGTGGGCACGGTCGGAAGCTACGCGCTCGTGGGAATGGCCGCGGCGGTGGCCGCCTCCACCCACGCGCCTCTCATGGCCGCGGTGCTCGCCTTCGAGGTGTCGGGCGATTACGCGGTGGTGCTTCCTCTCGCGGTCGCCACCGCGGTCGCGGCTTCGGTCTCGCGCGCGATCAGCCCGGAGTCGATCTACACCGCGGAGCTGAAGGAAAAAGGGGTCGAGTGGGACGTGACTCTCGAAGGCGGGCGGAAGGTGCGGCGAACGGAGTACGAGAGTTAGTCGAAATGTGATCGCGTCGCGTTGACTTGGGAAAACGCGTGGGGCATGCTCGCCCTACATACCAAGGGGGGCGGCGATGGGACCTGGTGAAACGGGAGTGACGTGGATCTGCCCGGCATGTTCGCGGCGGGTGCCCATGCGGGTCGAGAGTTGTCGATGCGGGGCGCCTCGGCCGGAGAGGCCCTCGGCGAACCCGGCGACGCGGCCCGCTCCTCAGGTCGCCCCCGGGGAAGGGCCGAGCCGGGCTCTCGATCCTGGACCGCTGAATCCCGGCGAGACTGCGTACGCCTCGAGCCCTCGCTTCACCTCGTCTGAGGGCGGCGTCCCGCAATCCAGCTTCGATGAGTCGTTGCGACATCCGGGCGAGGTTGTGCGCTTCTGGTGCTCGGCGGTCTTCGCCGCGGGGTTCTGGCTGATCATCCTGATCAGCCTCATCGGCATCTTCTACGCCCTCGCCTTTCTGGTCTTTGCCCTCATCGCGCGCGCGCTCTTTCTCGGCAGCGTGCGCGGGAACGGCATCGAAGTCTCGGAACACCAGCTGCCGCACATCCACGCCGCGGTGGAACGGGCCTCGCGGCGGCTGGGCCTCAAGGAACCTCCGCGCACGTATGTGATGGAGTCCGGAGGCGCCCTCAACGCGTTCGCCACCCACCTGCTCAGCCGGAACTACGTCATCATCTTCTCCTCCCTGATCGACGCCTGCGCCGACCGCCGTCAACTCGACTTCGTGGTCGCGCACGAGGTGGGGCACCTCGCCGCCGGCCACCTCAAGTGGATGGGCTTCCTCGCCCCCGCTCATTTCGTGCCCTGGCTCGGCACCGCCTATTCCCGCGCCTGCGAGTACACGTGCGACCGCTGCGGTCTCGCGGTGGTGGAGGACATGGAGGCCGCCGATCGCGGACTTCTCGTCCTCGCCGCGGGCGGCAAGGCGGCGAGCGAGGCCAACGTGGACGCCTTCATGAACCAGCGGCTCGACACCGGCTCGTTCTGGAGCGCCGCCGTCGAACTCGGCTCCACGCACCCCTTCCTCTGCAAGCGGGTGGCCGCCCTCCGCGAATTCCGTCAGCCGGGGTCGATCGCCCCGATCTCCCGCAATCCCTTCGCGTATCTCATCGCTCCCTTCACCAGCGTGGGCGGCGCGGCCGGGGCGGGCGGTGGATTCCTGGTGATGGTCGCCATCATCGGCATCATCGCGGCCATCGCCATACCCAGCCTGCTGCGGGCGCGGATTGCCGCGAACGAAGCGGCGATGATCGGAAATGCCCGCACCGTCATCTCGGCCCAGCAGGCGTTTCACTCGGTGGCCGGGAGGTACGGAACCATGCAGTGCCTGAAGGCGCCCGCCTCCTGCATCCCCAATTACCCGCCGGGCGGCCCGGTGTTTCTGAGCGACGACTTCGCCCGTCCCGGAACATCCGGATACGAGCAGGAGATCGTCCACGACAGCGAAGAGGGGTTCGTGTATCTCGCCACGCCTATCACCCCGGGCGCCACGGGAGTCCGGACGTTCTGCGCGGATGCCCGCGGGATGGTGTGTTCGGCGGCCAGTCCGATCGAAGCCTCGGCCGGCTCGAGCTGCAGCCCGATCTGTCAGCCGATCCAGTAAAGGGGCGCCGGGATCAACCTCAGGTCACACGTCGTCGACGGCCCGTCGGCTGGAGCGTTGAGCCAGGCTGATGACAATGGCCGCGGCTCCCGCCTTTGTCAAAGGAACGGCTTCAGCGAAGCCGAAAATTGACGGTAACCGTCATAACAACCGGAACGGGCACTCCGTCAACGAGAGTCGGAGTGTACTTCCAGGCAGAGACGGCGGTGAGTGCAGACAGATCGAGCGGGGGCCAAACCTCGTTAACAACCCGCATCCGTGAAACACAGCCTGACTCGCTTAGAAGGGCTTCAATGACTACCACCCCCTCCTGGCGTTGCCCAACCGCGACATCAGGGTAGATCGGCGCCACGCTTCGTACTTTTCTGGGTTCCTTGATGCCACCACCCACCCTCCACACATTGGCCGATGGCGGAGTCGGAGCGAAGGTCGCTCCCGAGAGACAGCTGAGATGATCCGGATGGAGGGGAAGGATTCGGATCGTCGCCTGATCACCATCTGAGGGATGAGAGGTGACCGCCAGAATCAAGGCGGCCTCGGAACAACCCGGAAGCTCCTTTGAAGAGGCATAGGGTGTCACGCGTGCGGCGCGGCCACCAGGTCGATAGCTCACCTCCACGGCGCTGAAGTTCGAGGGAGCTCCCTTGCACTTCGTGTCAGCCAGCACCGCAGCCACGAACAGCGGTGGGTATCCTCCAAAGGTCTTGATGGGAGCGGCCTCCGCGGCCACGCCTCGGCCCCCTCCGCCCGCCAGCGCAGGGGCGGGAGTGTGCAACGCCCTGGGCACGTCGTCTTTGTCCGCCGCCAGCGCCCGCAAAAGAGCCTCGTGATCTTTCGGTACCAGGCCGCGAGTCGCGCCTCGGGTCGAGAAGAGACGGCTGCGGATCACCCGACGCGTCGATTCGTCGATGCCCCCCAGAGCTCTCGCAAGGTCACCCATGGACTCGGAGGGCGCCAGGCCCTGAGCGCGTTCGAACAAGTGAATCGCAACCCTCTCTTCCAGCGAATCGGGGGGCTGTCGCTCGGCAAGGCTCTTAGAAGCTGCGACTGTGCCCCGAGCGGCAAGCTGGAAATAAGCAACGCTGCGAGTGCGGGTGCTTCGAGAAGACAAGGCGGCGATGAGAACGGAGGCATCCAGCCCAGATCTCGAAGACAGGCCGATAAGCACGTCTTCCTGCCCATCACGCAAAGCCATGCTCGCAAAGACGGACGTGGCCTCTGCCTGCAGGCCCAGCTCCAACCCGCGGGCCACCACGCCGGGATCGGCGCCAATCGCGGTCTGGAGGTCCTTCCAGTGTGACGCCGCGCGGAGGCCTCGACCTGCCAGCAGCCCCTCCACAACCTCCGATGACAGGGGAGGTCGGGTGGCCGCCGCGGCGATCATCGGGTCGGAAGCGTTCGTGTCGTCGAGATCGGCGAGTGCCCACGTCATCTCTCGCGCAGCGTCCCCGTCCGTCTCGTTGCGCAATGCGTCCCTCAGGCTGGGCAGGAGCGCGGTGATGGCTCCGACGTGGGTCACTCGAGCGGCCGCGGCTCGGACGGCCGGGCTCGGGTCAACGAGCCCGGAACGGATCTGGTCGGCAACCACGGGGCCGTTGGGGGTAAGGGAGATTCGCGCCAACGCGGCGATCTTGGCAAGCACCCCCTCTCGATCCGCGCCCTGCGGGGCGGCCACCGCCATGATGACCGCGAGCGTCATCCACCTCAACATGTCCCCCTCCTCGTCACTGAACGCCAACGAGTTTAGGCACAATCGTGAGCGCCACGGTCGGGTGTGAACTCACCGTGCCGGATCCGGCGCCCGTGCCACATCCGCATCCATCAGCACGAACGTGCGCGGGTCGAGGGTCAATGACTTCGGCGCGCGGTCGAGCGGGATGGTCAGGGTCTCGCGAGTGTTCCGGACCTCGATCTTCACCATACGGGGCGCGGCCTCGCCTTCCACCTCGATCGCGGTCTCGATGGGCATGCGCAGAGGCGCGCCGGGCTGCAGTTGGACGACGTCGAGCTTCATCGCGCGCGCCGCGGCGTCGTACGTCCAGCGCGCCTGCAGCTTGAGGAAGCCCCCGCGCGTCAACCACTGATCGAAGAACCAGCCGAGGTCGAGGCCCGAGGCTTCCTCCATGGCGCGACGGAAGTCCGCGGTTGAGGCATTCCCGCCGCGATACTGCGCGTAGTACGCCCGGATGCCCGTCCAGAACGCGGCGTCGCCGATGATGCCGCGCAGCATGTGCAGGGTCCAGCCGCCCTTCTTGTACGTGCCGGCGCTCGACAGCACCTGGCTCATGTCCGCGAGGTTGTCGTGGATGATGCGGTAGTTCGGGTTCTTCGAGTCGAACTCACGAATGGCATCGCGATCCGCCTTGAGTCCGGCTACGAACTCGTCGCGGCCATACGCGTGCTCGATGAAGAGGTGGGTGAAGTAGGTGGCGAAGCCCTCGGAGAGCCAGACGTGGTCCCAGTCGTTCTCGGTCACCGCGTTCCCGAACCACTGGTGGGCCATCTCGTGGATGATCACGTTGCGCCAGCGCGTGCTCTTCGGATCGTTGACGGAATCGTCGCCATAGAAGATGGAAGTGGCCGACTCCATGCCGCCCCGGACGCCGTTCGCCTGCACGTGGCCGAGGCGCTCGTACGCATAGGGGCCGACCTTGTCCGAGAAGAAGTCGAGGACGGCGGTGGTGGGGCCGTCGAAGACGGAAAAGCCGTTGTCCCGATCCTGCCGGTAGACCCAGGTCTCGATGGGCATCCCGCGCCACGCCGGTCGATGATCGACGGCGAAGCGCGCCACCCCGAGCACGTTGAGCCACGTCGCGATGGGGACGGAATTGCGCCAGTGGGTCAGCCGCCTTCCGCCGTCGAGGTCGATCTCCTCGACGAGCAGGCCGTTGGAGACGACCTGGTAGTGCGAGGGCGCGGTTACGAACATCTCCGTGGTGGCCTTGTCGTAGGGATGATCGAGAGTGGGCAGCCATTCGCGCGCCTTGATCGGCCAGTTGTCGCTGAAGAAGGTGCGCTCCCCGTGCTTGTTGGGCGCGATGAGAAGGCCGGTTCGCGGAATCCCGCGATAGTGAATGACGAAGGTTCGCGTCTCTCCGGCGCGGCCCGCGGGCTCGAGTCTCAAGGCCAGGCGGTCGTTCGCGTGCTCGAAGGTCGCGGCCTGGCCGCGCTCGGACACCGCGCTCACCGTCATCCCGCGGTCCTTCGACGCCTCACTCGGCTGCACGAGGTCGAGGGTGAGGCTCGCCACCCCGTCCTTCACCACCCGGAAAGTCACCGCCGCTTCCCCGTCGATGGCGTCGGTGTCGTCGCGGAGGGTGAGCTTGAACGCGTAGTGGACGATGTCGACGCCCGGCTGGCGCGGGTAGGTGTCGGCTTGAGCCCGCGCGGCGATCAGAAGGAGGAGTGCGAACAGGCGAAGGATCCGCCGACGTGTCATCTGCATGACCCAAGCGTACGTCATCGCTAGACTCTCCTCATGATTTCTTCGACCTCACGACTTCGCGCCGCGCTCGCCGTGCTCATCCTTCCCTCGCTGCTCGCGGCCCAGGAGGCCGAGGACCGCACCCTCCTCAACTGGAAGCAGATGCGCGCCATCATCGATGAGGCCTCGGGCGAGCGCGCCATGCATCACCTGCTGGAACTCGTCCCCTACCAGCGCGTGCGGCCGCTCTCCGAGTACAAGGCGGATGGGCATTTCCGCGAAAGCGAGGTGATGGTCCGCTTCGCGAAGGAATACGGGTACTCGACGGTCGAGATCGAATCGTTTCCGGGCGGCGGAGCGTTGTATCAGCCGACGAAGGGCCAGTTGTGGCTGACCGCGGGCCCGAAGCCGCGAAAGCTCTTCGACATCTATGACACGCCGGTGGCCCTCGCGAACAACTCCGCGAATGGCGATGTCACCGCGGATGTCATCGACGTGGGCAACGGAGCGCGCGCCGAGGACTACGCGGGCAAGGACCTGAAGGGGAAGATCGTCCTCGGCTTCGCGAGCACCAATGCCCTCCAGCGCCTGGCCGTCTTCGAGCGCGGTGCGGTCGGAGTTCTCTCTTACAGCCTCATGCGCGCGGACGATCAGCCCGACGAGTTCATTTCGTCCAGCGTCAGTGCGAACGCTCCTGCGGGCGCCTCCTCCGCAGGATTCGGCTGGTCGATCTCCGCGCGGGTGGCGAGAGAGATCCAGACCGCCCTCCTCTCCGGCCAGAAGATCACCCTGCGTTCGGTGGTCGAGGCCCAGACCTTCCCGGGACGTCAGGAGGTCATTCACGCCACCATCGCGGGCGACGGCAGCACCGAGCAGGACGTGGTGGTGTCAGCCCACGTGTATGAGGGCCTCATCAAGCAGGGCGCCAACGACGACAACTCGGGCGCGGCCATGACCCTGGAGATGGGGCGTGCGTACATCGAACTGGTGAAGCAGGGCCTGCTGCCGAAGCCCCGACGCACCATCCACTTCCTCTGGGTGCAGGAGATCAGCGGCACCAACGCCTGGCTCAACGCCCACCCGGAGGTCAAGAAGCGGATCATCGCGGATCTCAACTACGACATGGAAGGCCTGCGCCTCACCATGAGCGGGGCCACCTGGCTGCTCATGCGCACGCCTGACAGCTTCCCCTCGTTCCTCAACGACGTGGCCCAGAACTTCCTCGAGTACGTGGCCGAGATCGCGCGCGAGCGGGTGCGCTATCGCGCGAACGGTTACGCTCCCGTCGATCCCGTGGTCTCCCCTAACGGCAGCCGCGACGCCTTCTACATCAAGGTCGACAAGTACTACGGCGCCTCCGACCACGCCATCTACATGGCTCACGGCATTCCCGCGGTCATCTTCAACACCTGGCCCGACCCCTGGTATCACTCGAGCCAGGACACGCCGGACAAGCTCGACTCGACCATGTTCAAGCGCGCGGCGGTGGTGAGTGTCGGCGCCATGGCCGTGCTCGCGGGCGCGGACGACGC
>CAZYEA010000063.1:0-5067 GCA_964646485.1 uncultured Acidobacteriota bacterium | reverse complement strand
CCTCCGCTCACCGATCTCGAAAAGGAAGCCGCGCGTCTCGTGATCGAGCGCGTCCCTCCTCCGGCGGGAGCGGGGGGCCCTGGTGGACCGGGCGGAGGTTTCGGCGGCGGGTTCGGCGGGCCGCAGAACCCCGCGGTGGCCGCGGCGCTCCAGAAGATCCCGCAGCACATGCGTTCGGAGCTGACGCCCCTCCTCGGCCGCGGTATGACCGCGCTCGAAATCCGCGACTTCCTGACCGGCGAGTTCGAACCGGTGGCACTCGAGGATGTCGTCGCGTACCTCCGCGCCGCGGAAAAGGCGGGTACGGTGAAGATAACGGAGCGCGCCCTCGTCCCTCCCAAGGGCGCGAAGCCCGCGAAGAAGTAGGGGCCTCAGGGTTCGGGGTGCCGAGGGTCCCTCGATCGACCGGAACTTGAAGACGCCGCGCGGATAGATCAGCGGCGCGACCGTCCAAAGCGAGCGCCATGGCGCAGAAGCGATCGAAGTCGGCAGCAGCCGGTCCACGATCGGGTATGCCGCGACATCCGCGCTGCCCGCGGGGAGTTCATGAGCCGCTCGACCCGAGGAGCGGATGCGAGTCCCACCCCCGTGTGCTGCCCAGTGACGAGTGGACCCCGAGCTACTGGCAGAGCAGGTCCTGAAGCGACAAGCACGCGGTGACCAAGGCGACGGCGCCTCCCCGTTCCCGCCCCGCACAACGGCCGCGCGAATTCACTGGCGAAGCGCGCTCGTTTCCCTTAGGCTCCATCATCACGCACTCGAGAAAAACAATGCCGATCGCCGACAACCTCTCCGGGGTCGCGAGGGAAGAGCCCGGTGTCTCCAAGGTCGTCAGCGTCAAATTTAACTGAAGCCTGGGTCGTCCTTCCGACCTACAACGAGGCCCCAAACCTCGCGCGGATGGTGGAGCAGATCGCGTCTGTGGACGCGAAGCTGCGGATCGTGGTGGTGGACGACGCGTCGCCGGACGGAACCGGGGCCATCGCGGACGCGCTGCGGGCGAAGGACCCGCGCGTTCATGTCATTCACCGCACGGAGCGGGGCCTCGGCACGGCGTACCTCGCGGGTTTCAAGGAAGCGATGGCGCAGGGCGGCCAGGCGCTGCTCACCATGGACTGCGATTTCTCGCACGATCCCGCGGTCATTCCCCAGCTGCTCAAAGCCCTCGAATCCGCGGATGTGGTCATCGGATCACGCTACGTTCAAGGAGGGCGGATCGAAGGCTGGCCCGTGCATCGCAAGCTGCTGAGCCGGGTCGCCAACCGCTTCGTGCACGCCCTTTTCGATATCGGCGCGAAGGACTGCACTTCGGGTTACCGCCTGTATCGAAGCAGCGTGGTCTTGGGCATCGAATGGGAGAACGTCCGGTCAACCGGCTATTCGTTCCTCGTCGAGTCCCTCTACTGGGCCTCCCGGCAGGAGGGCGCACGGCTCGTCGAGGTGCCGATCACGTTCCGCGACCGGACTCAGGGCTCCAGCAAACTGGGCTGGCGCGAGGCCGTGCACGGCGCGCGCAACCTGATCCGGATCTGGCTCACGGTCGGACGGCGCTGAGGGGCGTGGCACGAGCCCGAGAAGCGTGTTCTTGGTTCACCTTGACCGGCCGGCTCCGACTCCGGCTCCGAGCCCTCCACGAAGCGCGCGATGTGGACGGAAGTCGAGTCGCGCTCGAGAGTTCGCCCTCACTGGCGAAACGGCGTCAGCTCGGGTAGCGTCTTTGGCGGCATGAACGTCAAGACCACCGAGAGTTCAGGCCGAACCCGGAGTCCGCTGATCACGAACAGCCCGGAGCGTTCACCCCATCGCGCCATGCTGCGCACGCTCGGGTACACCGACGAAGGTTTCAGAATGCCGTTCGTCGGGATCGCGAACGCACTTTCGACGACGGCACCCTCCAACTCGCCGCTGCCGCGCCTCGTTGACCAAGCCGAAAAACCGTGGCGCGAGAGCGGTCTGCTTCAGCAGACATTCTGGACGCCGGTCGTTTCGGACGCGATTTCGATGGGAACGTTTGGGAAAGAGCACTGCCTCGTCTCCCCCGAGGGCGAGGGTCGTGTCATCGGCGAGCCGCGGCGCGGTCACGGATTGAACCTCGGAGGCGACCTGAGCCCGGTGTCAGAGCCCCTGGTGTCGCGCCCCGTAGAGTCCGGCGCGCGACGGAGCAACGAAGAATGACAACTCTCGACCCGTCCGCGGCTCAGGTGCGAAAGCCCACCCCAAAGCGCCCGGCTGGCGGAAACGGCCTGAAGGAGCGCGCCGGCCTGATTGCGATTTGTGCCCTCTGCGCCCTGTACTACAGCGCCTTCGACATCCGGACGACGCCGATCTTCGACGACACACGCTACTACCTGTATTTTTCCGCGCGGGTGGCGCAGGGAGATGTTCCCTATCGCGACTTCTTCGAAGTGAAGACTCCTTTGTCGTTCCTACTGGGTGGGTGGCTGCACCGCATCGCTGGCTCCGTCGGCGCGGAGCCGGTGCTGGTGCTGCGGGCTGCCTTCCTCGCCATCGGCGCCCTCACTGCCGTGGCGATGTTCGTGGTTCAAAGACGCCTCGCGAAAGGGAACTTCCTCGCTGGTTTTGTCGGAGTAACCGTGCTCGCGGCCCTTCCCGTCCTGGGTCTTCTCCTGTCTGTTGGCGTGCTTCCGAAGGCCCTGATGGCGCTGTTCTCATTGCTGTCTGCGCTGGCGGTAGCACAGCGGCATTGGTTCGCCGCGGGAGCTTGTGGCGCGTTCGCGTTTCTTGACTGGCAAGTTGGCGGCCTTGTCATTTTCGCGGCCGCCCTTGCTGGAGTGACGGAGGCCGCGAATCGAGCCCGCTCCGTGGCCCGGGTGTTCGCCGGGGCGGGCGTGGTCCTCGGGCTGGTAGTGAGCTGGTTCGCGGCCCACGATGGCCTGAAGCAGTTCTTTGGCCAGACGTTGGGCGTCCTCTTCGATCGGAGTGTCCGAGCCGTGGGTCGGACGTGGCTGTCTCGCCCGAACAGGATTGCGGAGGTCTTTCAGTCCGCCGTTCCCGACGGAGCCTGGTTACCGCCGCTCGCGGCGGTCGGGCTGTTGCTGTTTGTCGTGAGGGTCTGGCGCGACCGGCGCGACGGTCTCGGGTTTTTGACCGCGCTCGGGACCTATCACTTCGGTCTCATGGCTTTCAGCCTGCTGGACTTTCAGTACTATGACGATCTCTTCATCCTCCTCTACTCGTTCGCCTTCTTCGCCGGGATCGCGGTTAGCGATGTTTGCCGACTCGTTCTTCGTCGCTTGTCGGGCCGCGCTAACACCGCGGCCTCCGCGGCGATTTGCGCTCTCCTGCTCTTGGGCGTCTGGCGAAATGCCACATCAAGGAGTCCCTTGTTGAAGGAGCCCACGGTCACGCCGGAAACCCGGCTGAGCGATCAAATTCAGGTGGCTGAGCGGGTGATGACATTCGCCGCGGGGCGGCGTGTTGCGTTCCTCGGGGCGGCCGAGATTCCCTTGCTTGCGAACGTGCGATCGGTTGCGCCTATTGTGTACTGGAACACCGTCGCGTACAGCTACTACGGAAGGAGAGACGAGCTTTATCTGGAGACACGAGGTCGAATCATGCAAACGAGCGGCGCAGAGCTTCTCGTGGGAGATCGGACGCTTCCTCCCGAACCTGGCGATCACATCATAGGGTCCGACAACGGCGCATACTGGGTTGTCGTCCGCAAGCCGTTCTAATGGCTTGGACGCGCCCTTATCCACATCGTCCATGACCCACGTCCACGCGCGGCCCGCCGGATCGCAGGCGAACGTGTTCTTGAAGGAGACCGCGAGTCCGCCGCCCCGGCCGGTCCGGGGTCCCGTCGCTCAGCACACGACTCCGCGATACCGATTCTGCAGACTTCGCACCTTCGCGTCGGCGCCCTGGGTCCGGTATCCGTCGAGCGCGGCCTGCACATGCGGTCGCGCTGCGGAGCTGAGCCGCGCCCCGACTCTAGCGCCCTTCGATCCACCTCAGCGTGCGATCGAGCAGGACCACGGCCAGTCGTTGTCCGTCCGGAGACCATGCGAGATTGAAGGGCGTCTCCCCGAACGGGATGGTCAACAGAAGTTCGCCATTCGAGGGATCCCATATCCGTGTCGTGTGGTCCGACGCGACGCTCGCGAGGCGCTTTCCATCCGGCGAAAAGGCGAGGTTGTGGATCGTCTCGTCGTGGCCAGACAGGCTCCGCTCGCGTTCGCCGCTCGCCACCTTCCACAGGGTGATCGAACGGTCGCTCGATCCCACCGCGAGGGTGCGTCCCGACGGGTCGAAGGCCAGCATCAGCGCGCCCCGCGGCTGAGTCGCGCGAGCACGGATGGTGCGCGCCTTCCACTCCCACAAGCGGATCCGGCCATCGGAGGTGGCCACCGCGAGGAGGGTTCCATCGGGACTCCACGTGAGGTCGGAAATGTCGAGGCCTTCGCCGTCTGCGAGTGAGGCTTCTTCGACGCCCTCGGGCACGCGCCAGATCTTCGCGATGCCGCTCGCACCTTCCGCCGCGACCAGGCTCGATCCGGGATGAAAGGCCACCGGTTCGCCCCCGCCCGACCCAAGGAGTTCTGCCTTCCTGACCCCGGTGGCCGCGTCCCACAGGAGAACCTTGTGATCGTTACCCGTGGTGGCGAAGTGCCCGCCATCGCGGCTCCAGTCGATGCGAACACCGGATTGGGCGTGGGCCACAAAACCGGCAGTCTCGCGATTGCCGCGCGCATCGAAGGTCTTGGCGAGGCCCTTCCACCCGATCGTGGCCACCCGTTCACCGTCCGCGGCGAAGGCGAGGCCGTACATGCTCTCGGTGGTTGAAACTGTGTTCGACGCGGCAGGGTTCCAGGCCTTGAGCGTCTGGTCGAGCGATCCCGTGATCAGACATCCGTCGCGAGAGAGAGCGATCGCGCTCACCCCGCTGGTGTGGCCGTGCCAGGTGGCGGTCTGCCGCCCGCTTGTCGTGTCCCACAGGCGTACCGTGCCATCCTGCGACACGGAGGCGAGGCGGCCTTCGTCGAGGAAGACCGCGTCGTTGATCCACTGCATCTGGCCCTCGGCCTGGCCAACAAGCGTATTGAGCAC
>CAZYEA010000062.1:0-19384 GCA_964646485.1 uncultured Acidobacteriota bacterium | reverse complement strand
AGGACTGGAAGCAGATCTTCGTCGATGCATGGAGGCTGGAGCGGGACTACTTCTACGACCCCAACATGCACGGTGTCGACTGGAACGCGGTGCTGAAGCGCCACCTGCCCCTGGTCGACCGGATCACCACAAGGGAGGAACTCTCGGACCTGATCGGCTGGATGGTGGGCGAGCTTTCCGTCCTCCACACCTCGGTCCGCGGTGGCGACCTGCGCGCGGGCCCCGACGACGTGAAGGTGCCGACCCTGGGCGCGCGCCTGGTGCGCGACGTCAAGGCCGGAGGGTATCGGATCGACTACATCTACCGGCACGATCCCGACTATCCCGACGAACGCTCGCCCCTCGCCGATCCGGAACTCAACCTGAGCGTGGGCGACATCATCCAGTCGGTGAACGGGGTCGACGCCTTGTCCACCGATCAGTTCGAGTCGCTCCTGCGCGCGCAGGAAAAGCGCCAGGTTCTGTTGAAGGTCAAGACCGGGGCCGCAGGCGCCTCCCGCGAGGTGATCGTGGTGCCCTTCACCGACGAAAGGAACCTGCGCTACTCCGACTGGGAGTACACCCGGCGCCTCGCCGTGGAGGAGAAGTCGAAAGGCTCGCTCGGGTACGTGCACCTGCGCGCCATGGGCGGCGACGACCTGACCTCCTGGTACCGCCACTTCTATCCCGCCTTCAATCGCGAGGGCATCGTGATCGACGTGCGTCACAACAACGGCGGGAACATCGACGCCTTCATCCTCGAGAAGCTGATGCGGCGGGCCTGGATGTACTGGAAGAGCCGCGCGGGCGAGCCGTACTGGAACATGATGTTCGCGCCCCGGGGGCATCTCGTGGTCCTGGTGGATGAGAACACGGCGTCCGACGGCGAAGCGTTCGCGGAAGGGTTCCGTCGTCTCGGCCTCGGCAAGGTGATCGGGCAGCGAACGTGGGGCGGGGAAGTCTGGCTTTCGGGCGCCAATCAACTCTCCGACCGCGGCATCGCGCGCGCTCCCATGAACGGCGTGTACGGGCCCGAGAGTCAGTGGCTGATCGAGAACCACGGCGTCGACCCCGACATCGTGGTCGACAATCCGCCGCACGCGACCTTCCTCGGACAGGACGCCCAGCTCGATGCCGCCATCGCGTATCTGCAGGCGGAGATCAAGAAAGATCCACGACCGGTTCCGAAACCCCCGGCGTATCCCGACAAGAGCTTCAAGTACCCCGGTGAGATCCGCTGAAGCCGCAAACGAAGGACGGGGCGGGTCACCTGCCGACTAGGGCGAGTTAACGAACTCCTTCAGCATCTGCGCGAGGTGTGCGTATCGCTCCATGTAGTCGGCGCGGGAGCGCTGGATGACGTCGAGCGCCTCCTCGCGTTCGTAGACGTGGGTGATCTCGCAAACCGGGGTGACGGCGTCGGGCGCCTGCTTGTAGGTCAGGAAATAGTGGCGTAGCCGGTCGATGACCACGGGTGGACACTTCGCGATTTCGCGGAGGTGGCCGTAGGTCGCGTCGCCCTCCAGCACGGCCACGATCTTGTCGTCGGCTTCGTCGCCGTCGAGCATGCGCATGCCTCCGATGGGAATGGCGCGCACCAGGATATTGCCGTGCGAGATCGAGCGCTCGGTGAGGACGCAGATGTCGAGAGGATCGGCGTCGCCCACGATGTGGGGATGGCCGGTGCGCTCGGCGCAGAGAGCGGCCACCCGGTCGGCGCACAAGGTCTGGGGCACGAGGCCGTACAGGCTCGGACAGAAGTTCGAGTACTTCTGCGGACGGTCCACCCGGAGGAGCCCCGTGACCTTGTCGAGTTCGTATTTCACGGTGTCGGTGGGCACGATCTCGATGTACGCGGTCACCGCGTTGGGCGCGTCTTTTCCGATGGGCACGCCGTGCCAGGGGTGCGACTGAAAGAGTGACCCGAGGGCCTGCCAGTTCTTCTCCATGTCCTACGTCCCCGAAGGATCGATGCGATAGACCTCTCCATCGTAGTCCACGATGTAGATCTCGCCGTCCGCGTCCACTCCGAACGAGCTCGGATTCCTGATCGCGCGCGCGGATCCGCTGATCGAGCCGGTCCAGTCCCGCGGCTCGCTCACGCGGGAGGCGTCGAGGCGGAAGGAGCGGATCAGTCCCGAACCGTAGTCCGCGTAGAAGTAGGTGCCCGCGTAGCCCGGCATCCGGCAGCCGCGATACACCACACCGCCGGTGACCGAGAAGCCGTCAGCGCGGCCGTAGTCGGTGACGGGAAGGGTGAGTCCGGACTGGTTGCAGTTGCTCGCGGGACTGAAACAGCGCGAGCCCTCCATGGTGTTCCAGCCGTAGTTCTCGCCGCCGTGCCTCGAAGCGAGGCCGACATCGATCTCCTCGAGCGCTCCCTGGCCCACGTCCCCGATGTACAGATCGCCCGTGCCCCGGTCGAACGAGAACCGCCAGGGATTGCGCAGGCCGTAGGCCCAGATCTCGGGCAGGGCGCCGCTGCGTCCCACGAAAGGGTTGTCCTGCGGAACGGCAAAGGGCGACGCGCCGTTCACGTCGAGACGCAGCATCTTTCCAAGACGGGCGCCAAGGTTCTGCCCGTTGCCCTGGGGGTCGCCGCCCGAGCCGCCATCGCCGAGGCCGATGTAGAGGAAGCCGTCCGGACCGAAGGCCAGTCCACCCCCGTTGTGATTCGAGAAAGGCTGGCGGACGAAGAGCACCTCGCGCTCGCTTGAAGCATCGACGGTGTCGCCGCTTGGAGCAGGCGAGCGGAATTCGGAGATGCGGGTGTCACCGTTGCGGTCGGTGTAGTTCACGAAGAAGCGACCGTTCGTCGCGTACTGCGGGTGGAAGGCCAGTCCGAGAAGGCCGCGTTCGCCTCCCGAGGAAATGCGCGCCGCGATGTCGAGATAAGGGGCGGCCACGAGGGCGCCGCCGCGCAAGACGCGAATCCGTCCAGCCTGCTCGACCACGAACAGGCGAGTGCGATCGCCCGGGGCGGACTGGAGGTCCACGGGAGAGTTGAGGCCTGCGACTATGCGGGTGGCGGTCAGGGCGGGCGTGCCCGGGATGACCGGCCCGGCCGCGCAGGAAGCGGAGGGGGTTGACGGAGAGGCGGGGGAGCCCGGTGAGGAGGCTCCGCCGCACCCTGCGAATACGAGACACAGGCCGGTCAGCGGAATGAGACTTCGGGGCGCGACCGGGCTGCTTGGGTTCAAGGACGAGCGAGAAACTAGCACGTCGTCCTGACCGGGCGGATGCTTCGACTATCGTTTCGTCAGGACCCATGGAACCCGAGCCCATTCCCGCCCTCGGCGAGGCGCCTTCACCCGCCCCGATTCCGGCCGCACCCTCGCCGTCCCGCCCCTGGATTCGCGAGAGCCTCCTCATCTGCCTGGGCCTCAAGATCCTCCTCCTCTTCTTCGGGGTGGTGGTGGCGGAGATCCGGTTCAACAAGCCCTTCCGCACCGTTGACGCGGTCTTCGGGATCTGGCATCAGTGGGATTCGAAGCATTACTTCGACATCGCCGGGAACGGTTACAAGAGGCCGGACCAGGGAACGACCCTGGTCCTCCCGCCCCTGCTCCCCATGCTGATCCGCGCGGGCTCGTGGGTCACGGGTTCGCTGATGAGCGGCGGGGTGCTGGTGGCGACCCTCATCTCCTTCCTGCCCGGCCTGCTCATGCATCGGCTCGCGCGCTGCGACCTCGATGAGGACGGCGCTTTCCGCGCCATGCTGGTGCTGCTCCTTTTCCCGAGCGCCTTCTTCATCCACATCGTCTACACCGAGGGGCTCTTCCTGGCCACGGTCCTCGGAGCTTTCCTCTACGCGCGCCGAGGAAACTGGACCGCCGTCGCGATCCTCGGACTCCTGGCCGGACTCACCCGCATCAACGCCTTCGTCCTTGCCCCCGCGCTCCTCTTCGAGGCCTGGGGCGACTCGCCGCGCGGCCGCGTCCCCCGCCTACTCGCGTCGCTCACCGTGGGCCTCGGCGTCCTCGTCTACCTCTGGATCAACTACGTCACCGCGGGCGACCCCTTCGCCTTCGTCACCGTCCAGAAGGTCTCCTTCTACCGAACCTTCGCCTGGCCGTGGGAGGGCGCCCTAAGCGTTCTGGACCTTGCGAAGTGGGGGGGCTCGAACGGGATGATGAACGGCGTGCTTCAGCTGCTGTGCATCCCCCTTCTCATCTTCGTCTGCGTGATCTCCGTGATCAGGCAGCGCCCCTCCTACGCCCTCTGGACCATCGGCAACGTACTCGTCTTCACCGCCCAGGGGTTCTGGCTGAGCCTTCCGCGCCTCGCCATCGTCCTCTTCCCGGCCTTCATCTGGCTCGCCCCCCGAACCGCGCGCCCGGTTTTCGGAACCTTGTGGTTCGCCGCCTCCACGGTTTTCCTGAGTTTCTTCGCGGCCCAGTTCGTACAGGGCTGGTGGGTGAGTTAGCCCGGGACAAACTACCCGGCGAGCGTCCTCAGCTGATCCTGCTTCGTCTTCGGTCCGAGGGTGATGAGGATGTCGCCTTCGCTGATCTCCGTTTCCGGGGCGGGGTTATAGACCATGCGCCCATCCGGGCGCTTGATGGCGACGACGATCAGCCCGAGGTCCTGACGCAGCCCGGTGTCCCGCAGCGGCTGACCGCACAGCACGCTGGTCTTGCTCACCGTGGTCTCGTCGATCTGCAGCGCCATGTAGTCGCTTCGGGTGGCGAGCTCGATGAAGTCCACCACACTCGGCCGCAAGACCGCCTGGGCCACGCGCTGGCCGCCGATGATGTAGGGCGAGATCACGCGGCTGGCCCCGGCCTTCATGAGCTTCTTCTCCGCGCCCTCGTCCTCGGCGCGGGCCACGATGAAGACCCGGTCCGACATCAGGCGCGCGCTCATGGTGATGAAGAGGTTGTCGGCGTCGGAGGCGGCGAGGGTGACGAGGGTCCGCGCGCGCTCGATGCCGGCGCGGCGCAGCGTCTCGTCGTGGGTGGCGTCGCCCGCAAGCGCGACCCCGTGCGGGGCCTTGAAATCGGCGAGAAGGGACTCGGTCCGTTCGATGACCACGAAGGGGATCTGCTGTTGCGTGAACTCCTGGGCGACGAGGCGCCCCATCCGGCCGTAACCGCACACGATCACGTGATCCGTCAACGACTGCAGTTTCTTTTCCATACGATCCTTGGCGAGTTGGCCGGTCAGCTCTCCATCCACGATGGAACGGATGGCCGAGGTAGCCGCGAAGAACAACGAGAAGACGCCGGAGAGGAGCAGGCCCATGGTGAAGAGGCGGCCCTGGGCGCTGAGGGGGTGGACTTCGAGATAGCCGACGCTCGTGAGGGTGATGACCGACATGTAGAGGGAGTCGAAGAACGTCCAGCGCTCGACCGCCATGTACCCGAGCGTGCCCCCGAGCACCAGGACGAGAACCACCAGCAGGGCCAGCGCGGTGGCCCGGTAGCCCTGGGGGATGACCCTCATGTCGGGCGGATCATAGGCTCACGAGCGCCGGACCCCGGGGTGTAGAGTTTCGCGCGACGGATGGCCCATGTGTGGAGGCCGGTTTCCCTCTGAAAGAAGGATTTCTGACGCTGCTGGAGTTGAGTGAAGGCGAGACCGCGGCCATCCACGCCCTTCACAGCGAGGGGCTCACCCGGAAGCGCATCCAGTCGCTCGGCCTCTTCGAAGGCCGGAAAGTGTGCCTCGTCGCGCGCGCACCCTTCAAGGGACCCTTGCTCGTCGAGGACGTGGTGACGGGCGCGCGCATCATGATCGCGCGCGACCTGGCCGTGAACATCGAGGTCAAGAGTGAGCCGGCGCGGCCCCGCTGACGAGATCACGATCGCCCTTGCCGGGCAACCCAACTGCGGCAAGTCGACCCTGTTCAACGCGGTGGCCGGCTTCAAGGTGGATGTGGGGAACTTCGCGGGCACTTCGGTGTCCTTCGCGGAAACCCGGGTCACCTTTCACGGCCGCAGGATCCGGCTGATCGACCTCCCGGGCACCTATTCGATCTCGTCGCACGACCTCGCCGAGAAAGTGGCGCGCGATTTCCTCCTCTCGGGCGAAGTGGACGCGCTCATCAACGTGGTCGATGCCTCCATGCTGTCGCGCTCGCTCGAGTTCTCGGTGCAGCTCACGGAAATGCGCGTGCCCATGGTGATGTGCCTCAACATGATGGACGAGGCGCAGCGCAAGGGCATGGAGATCGACACCTCGAAGCTCGAAGAGCTCCTCGGCGTTCCCGTGCGCGCCGCGGTGGCGGTGGTGGGCACGGGCATCGACGAGGTCTTTCGCCAGGCCATCGACGCGGCGAGCGGGGGGGGAAGCGCCGTGCAGCCCCGCTACGACCGCGACATCGAAGACGCGCTCGCGCGGCTGCTCCGCGAGTATCCGCAGGCGCTTCGCGACTCTCAGCGCCTGCACGACCGTTTCGTGGTCCTGCGCCTGCTCGAGATGGATGAGGACTTCGAGAAGAAGGTGGGCGGGGTCAGTCCCGAGTTCCTCTCTCGTGCGGTCTCTGAACGGAAGAAGCTCGCCGAGCGCGAAGGGCGGGCCGAGTCCCTCGCCCTCGGATCGCACCGCCATGCCCTGGTGCTCGACTTGTACGAGAAGGTCGTCCGTCATCGGCGCGGGAACGTGCTGGGCACGCGGGAGAAAGTAGACCGATTCATCATCCATCCCCTGGGCGGCGCGCTCACCGTGGTGGGCTCGCTCCTCGTCACCTTCTTCCTCGCTTTCTTCCTCGGCAACTTCATCGCGAGCCTGGTGGATGTTCCCTTCGGTTCGCTGCGCGCGGGGATCGAGGCCATGCCCCGGGGGATCTGGCCCGCGGTCCTGATCGGACTCTTCGAGGGCGTGGTCGCGGGAGCGGGGATCGTGCTGCCCTACCTCGTCCCCCTGCTCGTTCTGCTCGCCATCTTCGAGGACACGGGACTCCTGCCCCGGATCGCCTTCATGGTCGATGGCATCCTGCACCGGGTGGGACTGCACGGCAGCTCGGTCGTGCCCCTCATCCTCGGCTTCGGCTGCAACGTTCCTTCCATCATGGCCACGCGCACCCTCGAGAACCCGCGCGACCGTTTCGTCACCATGATGGTGGCGCCCTTCGTCACCTGCTCGGCCCGCAGCGTCGTCATCATCGCCCTCGCGGGCAAGTACCTCGGCGTCCTGCCCACGGTGGCGCTCTATCTTTTCGGCGGGATCATGTCGATGGCGGTGTCCTACTCGCTCACCCGCTCGAAGAAGCGCCGCTCCCTGGGCGTGATCATGGAGGTGCCCCCCCTGCGTCAGCCCTATCCGCGGATCGTGGCCCGAAAAGTCTGGCTGCGCCTGCGCGAGTTCGTGCTGATCGCCTGGCCGGTGCTCATCGTGTCGAGCCTCGCCCTCTCCCTGATGTCGTACGCGGGCCTCGACTCGACCATCAACGGGCTGCTCTCGCCCCTCACCACCTCCGTCCTGCACCTGCCCGCGGCCGTGGGCATTCCCCTCTTCCTGGGCCTTTTCCGCAAGGAGCTGACCCTGGTGATGCTGGGGGCGGCGCTCGGCACCGACGCCATCGGCACCGTGCTCTCCACCGGTCAGATCCTGGTGCTCGTCGTCTTCACCATGCTCTACGTGCCCTGCATCGCCACCCTCGCCGCGCAATGGCGCGAGGGCGGATGGAGGACGGCCGCGGCTTCGGCCCTGCTGAACCTGGGCGTGTCGATCGCGGTGGCCGGGGGCGTCGCCCGGCTGGTCTGAACCGGCGTTCGGGCGCGGCCTATACTCCGGCGCTCGCCCCCAAAGAAGACCGAAGTCCTCATCCAGGAGAGCCAGTGCCGTGAGCGTCGTCACCCGAATCATCACGAGCGCGGACGTGTCGGTTCCGTCCTCCCGCCGGGACGTATGGGCGGTCCTCGCCGATGTCGGGGCCTATCCCGAGTGGTGGCCGATGAGTCTCAGGGTGAGAGTCCTCAACGAGTGCGAGGAGTTCGAGGGCAGCGAGATCGAGGTGCGGCCGGTGATGGGGCGAACCTTCCGGATCCGCATCGAGGAGATCGAAGGAAGTCGCGCCATCCGCCTTCGCTTTTTCGGCGGGTCGCTCGAAGGCCCCGGCGGCTTTCATCTCATGCGCGAGAAGGGGGGCGGAACCCGCGTCCGCTACGAGATGGATGTGTTCACGCGCGGCCTCGCGGTCGCCCTCTTGAGCCAGATCGCACCTCTTCACTGGATTCACGCTTTCAGGATGCGGAGCGTGCTGTGGGCCCTCGCCGCCCGCCTGAGGCGCCTGGGCAAAGCGGCCGCCGCGGAGGCGCGCCTTAAGGACTCCGGGGAAGAGTCGCGGAAGTGGACGGAGGAGGCGGCGGATCGGGCAGGGTCCGGGGAGGTGCAGCGCGTTGCCGCCGACGAAGAGGCCGCCGCCCGGCTTCGGGCCGACGAAGAAGCAGCGCGAGTCCAGGGCGAGGAAGCGGCGGCCCGTTTGGTCGCGGACCAGATCACGGCGCGCGCGGTGGCGGACGAAGCGGAGATCCGGACCGGCGCCGAGGAGAGGGCGTCGGCACCGTCGCCCGCGACCATGACCTCGCGCCTCCGATCGGCTCTCGGACGCATCGGACAATGGTTCCGCGAACCTCCCGGAGCGACGCCGCCCACCGCCCTCGAAGTCGCCGCCCCCGTTTCCCCCGAGGCCCAGCCCGAGTCCAACTTCGAGATCGCGCGACGCTACCTCGATGCCTTGTCGTCCCCGGCTTCCAAGGAAGAGATCGGCGCCTACTTCGCCGAAGACGCGACCCAGGAGGAGTTCCCTCATCGCTTCCTCCAGGCGGCGGTGACGCGGAGCCGCTCCGAAATCCTCGAAGCCCGAAGCCTTGGGCTGGCCCGATTCGCATCCCAGCGTTACGACCTCACCGGCGCCACCGGAGGCGGCTCGCAGGTGGCGATGGAGGTGCGCTTCCAGGGTGTGGTCGCATCCACGGACTTGGAGGTCACCGCGGGGCAGGAGCTGGAGGCGCGCCTCGCCCTCTTCCTCAAGTTCGCGGACGGCCGGATTGTCCGCGAACGCGTGTACGCGTGTTACGAGCCCTGGTCCTCGCCGGCCGAACGAAGGACTATCCTCGACGAGCGGCTCGCCCTCGCCGGCCAGCTCACCGCCGCTCCTTCCCCGGGGTTGCGACCGTCGGTCGCGCCGGGGACGCACTTCGAGCAATCGAGGCGTTACCTCGATGCCCTCAACTCTCGCGCCGGCTCCGAGGAGGTCGCCTTGTTCTTCGCTCCCGATGCGATCCAGGAGGAACTGCCTAACCGACTCTGTCCCGCGGGCGTCTCTCGGAATCTGGAGGAGATCCCGCGCGCCAGGACTCGCAGCCTCGACGCGCCGGCGCCGGCGCCGGCGCACCATGAACTCATGGGCGCCACCGGTGGCGGGTCGCAGGTGGCTCTCGAAGTTCTCCGGACCGTGCCGGCCGACGAAGGAGCGGGTCAGCCTCCGGGCGCTCGTCTCGCGATCTTCCTCACCTTCCGGGACGGTCTGATCGTTCGGCAGCGGACCTACACCTGCTCCTGACGTCCCAAAAGGTGCTCGGCGGTGTTACCCCCACGACCCTCCCAAGCGAGACGGGCGTAAGCTCTGACCGCGCTTTTTAAGGGAGGGTGTCAGTCATGAGACGTGTCGCCACTTTCTTCCTCGTTCCGCTTCTTTCCGCCGGTTGCGGCTCTGCGCCTTTGGCCCCCTCTCCCCAGGCCGCGACCGCGCCGCGCGGTGTGGCCCTGAGCCTACAGATCAGTCCGGATGCCCAGGCCGGGCAGGGCTGGCGCCCGCCCACCGCCGTCAACCTCCGCGTGGCCTCACCGACGTCGATCGCCGCCATCGAGAAAGCCATCTTCCGCATGGTGAACGATCGGGGCGAGACGCTCAGCGAGGGAACCCTGGGCGAAAACGACCCCATCCCCTTAGATGCCTATCTGGACGCGACCACAGTCGTACAGACGCTCAGATGGCCTCCCGAACAGGGCGCAGGGAAGCGCCTCGACATCAGCGTGACCGTGCGAAGCGTCTCGGGTGAGGTGTTCGCGGTGAACACCTCCTTCGCTTCGAAGTAGCCGACGGAGAGGCCTTCAACTCTGCCGCCTGGGCCAACCCGCCGTAGCCGGCCGGACCCTCAGGGAAGCAGGGTCTTCAGCAGCCGGCGGACGTTTCCGCCGAGGGCGCTCTCGATCTTCGTCTCGTCCAGGCCGAGGTCGAGGAGGCCCTGGGTGATCTGAGGCATCCCGCTCACATCGAAGGGAGCGGTGACGGCGCCATCGAAGTCCGAGCCCAGGGCCACATGCTCGAAGCCCGCCACGTTGATCGCGTGCTCGATGGCCCTCGCGATCGCGCGGGCGTCCGCTCCGCACACCGCGGTCTCCCACACCCCGATGCCGATCAATCCGCCGTTCCTGGCGATGGCGTCGAGCTGTGCGTCGGAGAGGTTGCGTTGATTGTCGCAGGTGCCGCGAACTCCGGTGTGGGACACGACCACCGGGCGCGTCGCCATCTTCAGGACATCGTCGATGGTGGCGGGAGAGGCGTGGGCGAGGTCGATCACCATTCTCTTCGCCTCCATCTTTCTCACCCACTCCCGGCCGAGGGGGGTCAGCCCGCCCTGGCTCACCCCGTGCGCCGAGCCTGCGATCTCGGTGTCGAAGAAATGGGTGGGCGCCATCATGCGCACGCCCGCGTCGAAGAGCCGATCGAGGTTCCTGAGGTCGCCGGAGAGAGGGTGCGCCCCCTCCACCCCGATCAAAGCGGCCACCGCGGTCCGGTCGGTGGCGCGCTGCGCCTCGAAGGCCAGGAGATCCGCGCTCGACCGGATCACTCTCAGTCGCCCGTTCGATCGCTCGGCGGCGTCTCTCACCCGGGAGGCCTCATAGAGCGCGCGCTCGAGAAGGTTGTTCCAGGTGCGCAGGGGCCAGCGTTCGGCGATGGCGAGCAGGGTGATGTTGTCGGTGTCCGCGGTGTTCCGCTCGATGTTCATGCCGCGCGGCGTCTTGGTGACGATGGTGAAGGCCTGGAGGGCGACGCCTCCTTCCACGAGGCGGGGAAGGTCGACGTGGCCGCGGCGGCCGCGGGCCAGCAGGTCGCGATCCCACAACACGGTGTCGGCATGCAGGTCGGCCACGAAATACTTCGCGTGAAGAGCGCGGGCGCGCTCAGAGACCGGAATCGACCGATGGCTGACCCGGTTCATCCGCTGCTCCGCGATGGTGGGTGCGAACGCCCACGCGAGGGCGAGGACGATCAGGGTGAGGAGTCCGATCCTTCGCAGTCGCTTCATGCGCGAAGCCTATCCTGCGCGCCGCGGCTCACGCCTTAGACTCCACCGCTCCCATGTTCGCGCTCAGCCATTCCGGGGAACCGACCGCGTGATCCGGGTCGATCTGCGTACGCTCGATGACCTCCTTGGCTTTCTTCGCAGCCATGAGCCGGACTGGTCACGGATCAACCTTCTCGGCCTGGACCTGCGCGCGGTCGACCTCGAGGACGCCCTGCTCAAGCAGGAGTTCGATCCTCGCACCGCCTTCCTCGGCTGCCAGATGAGCGGCGCCCTCGCCCGCAAGGCGGTCGCGGCGGGGGCCCTGGTGGTGCCCGCCCGTCCCGGCCTTCCCTTCAACGCCTTCCGAAGCGAGCTGTATCGCGCGGTCGATCTGCTCAAAGGCTACGAAGGAGGCCATCCGGAAACTTATCTGCGCACGCCGGACTGGAAGTGCTACCTCGCGGCCATGGACAAGGACTCCAAGCGCAAGCGGGTGGATCAGGGCATCGACGAGGCGGTCTTCTTCCGACTCCACGACCTGGCCATCGAGCACGCGCTCGATGCCTATCTCAAGCCGCGGCCCGAGCCCGCGGCCGAGGCGAAGCGGGTGGTCGGCATCATGGGAGGACACGACCGCGAGCGTCTCGAGAAGTCCCGCGATGAGAGCGGCAGGTCCACCGCGAGCGACGCGCCCTATATGCAGGTCGCCCTCCTCGCCCGCCGGCTGGCGCGCGAAGGCTTCACCGTGGCGACGGGCGGCGGCCCCGGCGCCATGGAGGCATCCAACCTGGGCGCCTGGTTCGCGGCCCGGGGCGAAGACGAGCTGCGCGCGGCCGTGCGTCTTCTGGAGCGCGTGCCCAAGGTCCGGCCGGTGGCCAAGGGGTCGCCCGACTGGAACAGCGGAGAGTGGCTCGGGCCCGCCTTCGAAGTCATGGAGAGATATCCGCGAGACGTCTCCGACCCGAGGACCGAGAGTGTCGGGGTCCCGACCTGGTTCTATGGCCACGAGCCGCCGAACCCTTTCGCGAGCCACATCGCGAAGTTCTTCGAGAACTCCATCCGCGAGGAAGGCGTCCTCGCGATCGCCACCCACGGCGTCATCTTCGCCGAGGGCAACGCGGGGACCGTGCAGGAGATCTTCCAGGACGCCTGCCAGAACTACTACGCGACTCGCGGCCCCGCCGCTCCCATGGTTCTGCTCGGCGCCCAATACTGGAACCGGGACATCTCGAAGAGCGATCCCTCGATGGCGAAGCCCGTGTGGCCGCTGCTTCAGCAGCTCGGGGTGGAGAAGGGCTTCGCCCATCTGCTCCGGATCTCCGATGATCTCGACGAGATCGTGAGTTTCCTGACCGGTCCGCCCGCCCCCTCGCCCTTGAGCTGACTCATGGCAGACTCCTCGCCCCGCATGGATTTCCGCACACCGCGCCTCCGGCCCCTGGGCCTTGCCGCCGCCGGGCTCGCGGTTGCGCTGAGCGCGGGCGCGTCCCGAACGCCCCCGCTCCCCGACGCCTCGCCCGCCCCCGACCGAACCGCCGTGATCCTCGCGATCAACGATGTCTATCGGATCGAGGGGCTCGACGCGGGGACGATTGGAGGCCTCGCTCGGGTGCGCGCGCTGCGCAAGGAGCTGGAACGCGAGTCACCCGATGTCCTTCTCCTTCATGGCGGCGATTTTCTTTTCCCTTCGTTTGCGAGCCGCCTGTACCGCGGCGAGCAGATGGTCTCGGTGATGAACGCGCTCGACGGAGATACGAAGGCCTTCGACCCGCGCATGTTCGTGACTCTCGGGAATCACGAGTTCGATCAAAGGCGGATGCGCGACGCGGCCCTCCTTACCGAGCGCATCGAGCACTCTCAGTTTCAGTGGCTCGGGGGAAACATCGACTTTGCCAAGGGTCCCGATGGGAAGCCCGTCGTCGCCTCGAAGAACCTGTCCCGCAGCGCCATCGTCGAGAGCGGCGGAATCCGGATCGGCATCTTCGGGCTGACCCTTCCGACCCTTGGCGTCGAGTACATCGAGGGGTTCGCCGGCGAGCAGGCGACCGCCCGGGCCCTGATCGCGGATCTGCGGGCTCGCAAGGCCGAGGTCATCATCGCGCTCACCCATTTGAGTGCTCCCGACGATCGCCGCTTTCTCGAAGGGTTGGGAGAGGGCGGGCCCGACCTCGTCATCGGCGGCCACGAGCATGAGCCCGTCCGGATGCAGGTGGGTGGAAGGTGGGTGCTCAAAGCCGATGCGGGCGCGCGCACCGCGACCGTGGTTCGCCTGACCAGGAAATCCGACGGGTCCGTAGTGGTGAAGTCGGAGCTGCGGTCGCTTCAAGGCGACTCGCCTCGGCCCGACCCACAGACCCAGGCTCTGGTTGGCCAGTGGCAAAAACGCCTGGAGACTGAGTTCTGCGCAACCGCGAAGGCCGGCCCGGACTGCCTTGAAGAGGTTTACGGCCATACCCTCACCGACCTCGAGGCCGAGGAGACCAAGATCCGCGGACGCGAGACCTCTCTCGGCGACTGGATCGCCGATCGGATGGTCGAGGCGTTCCGGCCCTGCGGCGCTCAAGTGGCCTTCGTGAACTCGGGGTCGCTGCGCATGAACATGGACCTCGCCGGGGGCACGCCCATCACGAGGCTTCACGTCGAGGAGATCTTCGCCTATCCAGCACCGCTCTATCTCCTCAGGATCAACGGCGCCACCCTGATGAAGGTCGCCGAGCAGTCGGTTCGCGGGTGGCCCGGGAATGGAAGCTGGCTCCAGGTTTCCGGCTTCGCCTTTCGTCATGACACGGTGAATCGCTCGGCCTCTGGTCTGACCTGGCTTGGTTCGGGACCGGCCCGTTCTTTGGCTCCGTCCGAGGAGGTCCTGGCGGTGGCCCCCGATTACCTCGTCAATCCCGACATCGGCGACCAGGACGGATACATGATGTTGAACCTCGGTCAAAGGGTGACAGGGTGCGCGCAGAACGGCGTCGACCTGAAGGATCTGGTGATCCGGGAGCTCAAGGCCGCCGAGCCTCGCGGCATCGCTCCGCGCTTGGAAGGAAGGGTCTGTCAGGGCGGCCCCGGCGCACCCTGCCTTGCCGTCACGCGTTAGGGCCAGCCGCTTACGCGGGCAGTTCGATCACAAAGCGCGCCCCGTGCGGCTGGTTGTCTTCCACCCGGATCTCGCCGCCGTGGTCTTCCACGATGCGGCGGGCGATGGCGAGGCCGAGGCCGCTGCCCTTCTTCTTGGTGGAGAAGTTGGGGGCGAAGATGGTCTCGCGACTCGAAGGGGGCACGCCGGGGCCCGAGTCGGCCACGGTGAGGGTCGCGCGCCGGCTCGCGGCATCGAAGTCGGTGGCGATTTCGATCGAGCCCTTCTCGCCGAGGGCGGCGATGGCGTTGTCGACGAGGTTGATCACCACGCGCTTGATCTGCGGGCCATCGAGACGGAGAGTGGGCAGGTCGGGGCCGAGCCTTCGCTCGAGCGCGACCTGCGGGTAGGCGGTTTCGTAAAGCGCGAGTGCCGCCTCCACCACCGCGTTCAGCGAGCCCTCGACCGGGCGGGACGGAGGGAGGCGCGCGAACTGGGCGAACTCGTCGACCAGATGCTGGAGCGCGTCCACTTCGGACACGATGGCCTCGATCGATTCGGAGAGAACGCGGTCGAAGTCGGGCGCGCTCTTCAGGTGGGCCTTGCGCACGCGCTGGGCAGAGAGCTTGATGGGGGTGAGAGGGTTCTTGATCTCGTGGGCGAGCTTCCTCGCCACCTCGCCCCAGGCCGCGACCTTCTGGGCCTGCATCAACGGGGTGACGTCCTCGAGGACGATCACGGCGCCCGGAGGTCCCTGGCCGAGGGAGGCGAGGGGGGCCACCCGAAAGCGCACTTCGCGCCGCCCGCGCAGGCCGAACAGGGCGAGATCGCGCTCGAAGTGGGTGGACCGGCCCTCGAGCACGCGCGCGATGGAGCGGGATACCTCGCCCGCGACCTCCTGGGGGACGAGCGAACTCAGAAGCGAGTCGACGTGACGGGTGGGGTCGCCGCCGAGCAGGCGCGCCGCCGCGGAATTCACGCGCTGCACCACCTGTTCGCCGTTCACCACCAGCACGCCTGTGCCGATGGTCTCGAGCACCGTCTCCATCAGCCGGCGCCGCTCGTCGATCTCCAGGTTCTTGCGGGTCAGGTCGGACCGCGAGAACTCGACTTCCTCCTCGGACCGGGCCAGCTTCTCCGACATGAGATTGAAGGACTGGATGAGCTTCACGAACTCCTCGTCGGTCTCGTCCTTCTCGACCCGCACGCCCCGCTCGCCCGCGGCGATCCTCTCGGCGGCGAGGGCCACGTTCCTCACCGGCCGCGCGAAACGGCGGGCCAGGACGAAGGGCAGCCAGGACGCGCCGACCAGAGTCAGCAGGGCGGGGAAGAGGAAGAGGGAGATGTACAGCGAGGAGATGGGGCCGCGCGCGGCGCGCAACTTCTCGAAGGTGTCGAGGCGCCGGTCGAGATTCTCGATCAGAGCCTGCTGGTCGACACTCGCCCCCAGGCCCACGATCACCACGTAGCCCGCGGCGTCGGGGATGAGGCGAGCCGCGAGCCTCAGGTCCTCGCCCTCTTTCCGGGTCGACAGCTCGGCGAGCCTTCCCGCGCGGGCCTCCGCGGCGAGGCCGGCGATTTCGCTCGGAAGGAGGGCGGAGCGTCCGTAGGTGGCCTCGATCTCGTTCTTCGGGTTCAACACGAGCAGGACGTCGGTGTCGACGGGAAGGCCGAGGCCCTGGGAGGCGAGCGGGGATTTCGGATCCTTCAGATGGCGGCGACTCAACTCCGCCGCGGCCGAGGCGGCGAGGGCCCGGGCCGCCCGGACACGCTCGTCTTCCACTCGCCCCGCCACCGCCCGCGCCGCGCCCGCCATGCCCGCCGCGTCGAAAGAGAGCCAGCGCGACGAACTGTCGCGGATGAGCGACCCGCCGACCCCGATCAGAATCAGGCTGGGCAGGAGGCCCATCACGAGAAGGGCGAGGACGAGGCGCAGGCGGAGCCGCGAACCCACGACCCCGCGCCGCGAGTCGAGGAAGGCCCGAACCAGGTTGCGGACGAGGACGAACAGGACGACCAGGAGCAGGGTGAGATTTACGACCGAGAGGGCGAAGAGCAGGACGGAGGCCGCGAAGTCGGTGCCGATATCGGGGCTTCGCTTCGCCACCACCATCAGGCCGATGGAGCTGATCGCGAGGATCACGAACAGAACCGCGGCCAGGGGCAGGTTGTTCTTGAGCGGGGGACGCTCGATCATTAGAGTGTGATTGTAGTTCGCTAAATCATGTTAAAAACTTCGTTTATGGTCACGGCGCTGCCCACGCTCCGGTTCGTCTCCGGCGCGCTCCGCGGGCTCCTCCTTCTCGCCTTTTTTCAGGTTTCGGTCGCAGCGCAGGAGGCGCCGGCGTCGAGCCCCGAAGCCGTGCGTCCCCCACTCATTCTTGCGGTTGCGGTAGACGAGATGGGTATTGGCGAGGGCGACCTGCAGCGCAGCCGCGAACTCGTTCTGGCCATCCAGGCCGCGCTGCCCCCGAGGTCTCAGATCGTCGTGGCCTCCTTCAGCGGAGACAAGCGGATCCTCGCGACTCCGACCGAGGATCGCGCGCAGCTGAGCGCCGCCCTCGAAGGCTTCAAGGCCGGGGCCAACGGGGTGGCCCTGCCCGACGGCCTCTTCGACATCGTCGACTACCTCGGAGGCCGCGACGCCGACCTTCGCTCCGTCCTGCTGATCTCGGCGGGGCGCGTGCGAGAGGGCGACCTGCAGTTCGAGGATCCGCTGAACGCGGCGAGCACGAGGCGGATACCCATCTTCGCCCTGGCGGTCGGACAAGGAGACGGCAAGCTGCTTCGGCGCATCGCCAAGATCACGGGTGGCGATTACCTCCGTCTGGAGGTGGCAGACGCGGGCCTGCTTGCGCGCGCGCTTCGGGGCGGTGGGTCGGTCGATGGAGCCTCGCCCGATGGCGGCTCGACAGCGCGGGGCGATGCCTCGCCCACGCCGACCCCGAGCCGCGGTTCCGCGGGCCTGCTCGGCGCCGCCGCGGTCTTCTTTTCCCTCGGCGGGCTGCTCATGCTCGGCCTCGTGTTCCTCCTGATCCGCCGCCTCGCCGCTCCGGCCGCGGACAAGCCCGCGCCCGCGCCCCCGCCGCCCGCTCCGGCTCACTCTCCCGTACCTCCCCTTCCCTCCCTCGCGCTCTCGGGATCGATGCCGCAGCCTCAGCTCGCGGAAGAGGAGGAGCCGGTGCTCGAGAAGACCCTCGTCGTGAACGCGAACCCGACCCTCCGCGCTCTCTCCGGTCCGGGGGCGGGAAAGAACTTCCCTCTCTCCCCCGCGGGCCAGACCTCGGTCGGAAGGTCGAGGCGCAACGACATCGTGGTTCCCGAGGACGCGGCCTCAGCTCAGCATTGCCGCATCGACCGTGAGGGGGATTCCTACGTGCTCCACGATCTCGGTTCCACCAACGGGACCTGGCTGAACGGCGCGCGCACGGAACGCGCGGTGCTCCAGCACGGCGATCGGCTCAAGGTGGGGGGCACGGTCTTCACGGTCAGTCTCTTCGGCGACCGCGACTAGCCGAACCCCGCCCGCCCTTCGACCCGCCCCGTCACGCGAAGGCGGCGCTCAGCCCAGGAGGTCTTTGACGGCCTTTGGTGCGAGGAAGAAGACGAGCCGGCCGCCCTCCTCGACGGGCCGGCCGCGGAATTCGATGAGGGCGGCGCCGCCTTTCTTGTATTCGAAGGCCGTGCCCGCAGTGGCGCCAAGCCAGTCCGCGGTCCACTCGGACATGAAGGGCTCGTGTCCCACCGCCGCGATCACCGCGTCTTCGGCCGCGCGGGTGAGCGACTCCTCGAACTTCTCGCGCGCCCCCTCGCCCAGAGGATCGCTTTCCTGGGTCGCGACACCCGGCCAGTGCCGCGCGAGGATTTCCGCGGTCTGCTTGGCGCGAAGCAGGGGCGAGGTGAGGATGAGGTCGGCGGTGACGAGGGCGGCGAGGCCACGCGCGGTCTTCTGAAACTTCCTCGCTCCCTCTTCAGTGAGGGGTCGGAGGTTATCCGACACCCCGGGAGTGTCTCGATCGAGGGCGATTCCGTGACGAACCAGCAACAGTTTCATGACTTTGGGGTGACGCTATCACGAGGCGTTTCGTCGAAAACGTAGTTGGAGACCCCCGCGCGGTGTCCGTCCGGATCAAGGACGTAGAGGGTGTTTGGGGTCCGGTCGGCGATCGCTATGCCCCGCTCACGCAGCCGCGACTCGGCGGCGACGAGGTCCTCGGTGGGGAAGACGAGCACGTGCCCCGAGCCTTCCGCGGGGCCTCCGGCCCGCAGCGACCGCTCGATCATGAGGACGGTGTCGCCCGCCTGCAGCCACACCGCGCGGGGGCCGTCCTCCCCGCCGAACCGCCGGATTTCGCGCAGGCCGAAGGCATCTTCGTAGAACCGCGCGGAGGCCCCGCAGTCGCGGGCGCGCAGGGCGAGATGATGCAGGCCGGCCATGGTGAGAGAAGGCTAACGCAAGGGTCGACGCGCGGCTCTGCCAGAATCGCGAAACCATGAGCGAGAGCGCCCCCCGACCGTCGAACCGGCTGATCCATTCGACCTCGCCTTATCTGCTTCAGCACGCCCACAACCCGGTCGACTGGCATCCGTGGGGCGAGGAGGCGCTCGCGCGCGCGCGCGATGAGGATCGGCCGATCCTGCTTTCGATCGGCTACTCCTCGTGCCACTGGTGCCACGTGATGGAGCGCGAGTCCTTCGAGAACCCGGTAATCGCGAAGCTCATGAACGCGAACTTCGTCTGCATCAAGGTGGACCGCGAGGAGCGCCCCGATCTCGACGACCTCTACATGGCCGCCACCCTGGCCATGAACCGCGGCCAGGGCGGATGGCCCATGACCGTCTTCCTCACTCCGGCTCAAGAGCCCTTCTTCGCGGGCACGTACTTCCCGCCCGAGGACCGCTTCGGCCGGCCCGGCTTTCCCACCCTGCTCGAGAGAATCGGGGAGATGTGGCGGGAGGATCGCACCGGGATCGTCGAGCAGGCGCGGAAGGTCGCGGATTTCCTGCGCGAGAACACGGGGACGCCCCTTGTGGGGGAACCGTCCTCCGACTGCTGGACCGCTTTCGAGGAGCAGTGCGCCTCGGAGTTCGACTC
>CAZYEA010000061.1:0-19661 GCA_964646485.1 uncultured Acidobacteriota bacterium | reverse complement strand
GGCGTGGTCGGCCACGCCGCCGGACGGTCCGCGGTGACCGGACAAGCGCGTCCCGTCACCTTACGCCGCGCTCCCCTGCCTCCTCCTCCACGGGAAGAGGCGGTGAAGGCCGGTCAGTTGATCCTGGTCGCGGAGGACAACGAGATCAACCAGAAAGTGATCCTCCGGCAGTTGAGCCTGCTGGGCTACGCGGCGGATGTGGTTTCGGGAGGCCGGGAGGCCCTCGAACGATGGCGGAGCGGGGAATACGGGTTGCTCCTCGCCGACCTCCACATGCCCGACATGGACGGATATCAGCTCACCTCGGCCATAAGGGTGCAGGAGGGCACCAAGCAGCACGGCGTGATCATCGCCCTCACCGCCGATGTCCTGAAGGGCGGCGCGCAGCAATGTCGCGACGCGGGCATGGATGACTACGTCTGCAAGCCCGCACGCCTGTCCGAGATGAAAGCGATTCTCGAGAAATGGCTGCCCCAGGGCCGGAGCTCCCGCCGCTTCGCGCCGCCCAGGCTGCCCGGCGCGCGGAGTGCGAAAGCCCCTCCCCTCGACATCGCCGTACTCGAGGAGTTCGTCGGCCGCGACCCCGACGTGATCCGCGAATTCCTGCGCGCATTCTGGATGAGCACCTCGAAAACCGCGGATGAACTCATCGCCGCCTGCGAGGTCAGGGACGGTTCACTCGTCGCCGACCTCGCCCACAAGCTGAAGTCGCCGGCCCGTTCGGTCGGAGCCCTGCGGCTGGCCTCGCTTTGCGACGACATACAGAGCGCGGCGGCGGCCTCGGACTTCGGCTTGATCCAGAACCTCCTCCCCCAGTTCGTGGCCGAGAAGGCGAACGTGGAAGAGTACATGCGCGAGGCCTGATCGCCCCGAAGCCGCTCGCCAAGTCCGGCGCGGCTTTCTTTTGGGGATGGGAGGATCTGTTTGGAGAGGTCGGCGGTCCGGATCATGGTGCTCGACGACGAGCCCTTCACCCTCAAGCTCCACGGGCACATGCTCGCCGAGCTCGGGTTCGTGTCGTCCTCTCTTTTCGGGGCGGGCGCCCTGGCTCTCGAGGCCATCGACCGTGGGCCCACCCCCGACCTCATCCTGCTGGACCTCTCCATGCCCGCCATGGACGGGATCGAATTCATCCGGCACCTCGTCTCCCGCCGCTTCGCGGGGAGCCTCGTGCTCGTAAGCGCCGAGGACGAGCGGCTGCTCCAGACCGCTTCGAACCTCGTCCGCGCCCACGGCATGAACGCCCTCGGACACCTCAGGAAGCCGGTGAAGCCCGTCCATCTGCGGGCCCTCCTCGAGGACTGGGGGGCCCAGCCCACGAGCGCGATCAGAAGGCCGGCGCGCGCCTACGGCGCGGATGAGATTCGTGAGGCGCTTACAAGGGGCGAGATGGTGAATCACTATCAGCCCAAGGTCTCCCTCCGCACCGGAGAGATCGTGGCGGTTGAGACCCTGACTCGCTGGCAGCACCCCAAAGACGGCCTCGTCTTCCCCGCCCGGTTCATCGAGACCGCGGAGCGCCACGGCCTCATCGGCGAGCTGACCCGGCTCAGTTTCTCGAAGGCTCTGGACGAGATGCGCGCGCTCGAGCGGTCGGGCTTTCCCCTGCGTGTTTCCATCAACCTCGCCGCCCCCATCCTCACCTCCGTGGACTTCGCGGACTTCGCTTCCGCCGAAGCCCAGCGCGCCTCCGTGCGGCCGCACGACATCGTGCTCGAGGTGACGGAGAGCCAGCTCATCCAGGATCTCCGCGCGCCCCTCGAGGTGCTCACCCGCCTCCGGTTGATGCGGTTCAGCCTCTCCATCGACGACTTCGGCACCGGCTACTCCTCCATGGCCCAGCTCCGCAACATCCCCTTCGACGAATTGAAGATCGACCAGAGTTTCGTCCATCGCTCGTCGAAGGACGCGACCGCGCGCGCGATGTATGACGCCTCCCTGGGCCTCGCCAAGCAGCTCAACATGAAGACGGTCGCGGAAGGAGTCGAGGACCGGGCCGACTGGGACCTGGTGCAGAGCACCGACTGCGACGAGGCCCAGGGGTACTTCATCGCCCGGGCCATGCCCGCGAGCGCACTCCTCGAGTTCCGCGCGACCTGGCGCGAGCGGGCCCGGCTGGAACTCGGCTTCGCCTGAGCGTCTCCCTGGAGACTCAGCTCAGCAAGGTCAGGGTCTTGACCGCGAGTTCGAGGGGCAGGAAGGGCTTGGCGATGAGTTCGCTCGCGCCGCTCGCCTGGCCGCGGGCCCGCGCCTCATCGTCGGCCCGGCCGCTCACGAAGACCACGGGCGTGGTCGCGTACCCGGGGAGCTTCCGCAACTCGCCGCACAGGTCGGGGCCGGAAAGGCCCGGCATTTCGATGTCCATGAAAACGAGGCGGAAGCGGTTTTCGGCGAGGAGACTCAGCGCGGCTTTCGGGTCGGCGACGCTGAGGGTGGGCACACTGAGCCGGGCCAGGGCGACGCACACCGCCCGCCGCGCGATCGGATCGTCATCGACCACGAGGACAATGCCCGGGGTCGTGGGCTCGGCCTCGGGATCGGTGGCATGGTCGAGCAGGGCGGAGAGCGAATCGCTCGCGGCCACGATGGTGTGGATCGCGGAGGGCGAGAGGGACTTCGGCTCGTCCATCAGATCGCGCACCAGGGCGGCGAGCGCGCTCGCGAGTTGAGACAGGCGCTCAAACCCTGCGATCCCGGCCTGACCGGCGAACGAGTTGGTGACGCGGAACAGCTCGGCGAGGTCCTGGGAGCGGGTGGCCGCATCGGCCTTGAACAGAGGCGCCACCAGAGTGCGAATGGCGCCGAGCTTCTGCGGCGCGCGCCTCAGGAATCCCCGTTGAATGTCCGCCTGGAAGGCGGCGTGCTTGTGGATCTCGGTCGTGTAGGGAGAATCGAGGGGGGCCGAAACGGGGGCCGCACCCTGGGCCGCGGACTCGGCCACGGGAGATGCCGGAAGCGACGCTTCGGCCGGACGGTAGGCCTCGACGATCTCCAGCATCATCTTCGGGGTGCAGGTGGCCTTCGAGACGCAGCGGGTGGCGCCCGCGTCGATCGCCTGCTTGACCAGGCGATTCTGATAGGTGTTCGAGAGGACGACGATGGGCAGGGATTTGAGGGCAGGCCGGGAGCGAACCTGTTTGATCACCTCGACCCCGTTCAGTTTGGGGATGGAAAGATCGAGGTGGATGAGGTCGGGCTTGAATTCCGACACGAGCTCGAGGCCGCGCACACCGTCCCCGGCCGAGGTGGTGACGAACCCCGCGGCCTGGTACTTCCCCGAATAGACCTTCGCAATCAGCTCGTCGTCTTCGATGATCAGGATTTTCATGGGCTCGTTCCTCCTCAGCACGCGGTCCGCAGGCCGTGATCGACCAGGTAGGCCTGAATGCGCTCCTTCTGCCGGGCCGCCTCTTTGAGCCAGCCCTCCTTCTCGTTCCGCTCACTCTTCTCGCCGGCCCGTTCCAGCCTCGCCAGGGGATCGATCATTCCGACCATGCCGCACATGGCGCTGGCGCCGCCCAGACGGTGGGCCAGGCCTCTGACCTCGGGCAGCGATTCGGCCCGGACCGCCTCGCCGAGGCTCTGCAGGAGGTCGTCCGCCTCGTGCATATAAAGGTCGACGACATCGCGCAGGTCGTGGGGATCGTCTCCCACCATCTCCTGGAGACGAAATAGATCGACAGGTTGGTCGGTCGCGTTGGCGATCGGAATATTGGCGGTCTTGATCGACATGATGGGCTCCCTTGCTTGTGGGCGGCGTTTCTGCTCGCAGCCCTACTCAGAGCAACAACGGGGCCACCTGACAAGATCCATGGAAACAATGACCTACAAAAGGCCGGCCAGGGAAGGACTTGCCGACTTCGGAAAGAAGTACCTGATTTCCTGGGGAATGTGGATCACTCACGGCAAGCCTGCGCGGAGGTCTCGCCCACGGCCCTTCGACTCAGGAGCGTGGCTCCGGCCGCGGAACCGTCGGTGGCTCGGGTCGGTCGAGGGCTTCCCGCACCACCCGCGCCAGTCGGTCCGTGGTGAACGGCTTTTCCATGAGGAGAACGCCCTCGCCAAGCACGCCATGCCGTGAGAGGGCGCCGTCGGTGTACCCCGACATGAACGCCACCCTCGTGCCCGGCCGGAGGCCGACGAGAGCCGTCGCGAGTTCGGCGCCGCCCATGTTGGGCATGATGACGTCGGTCAGCAGGAGGTCGATCTCGCCACCGAAGGCTCGTGCCAGGGCCAGGGCCTCGACGCCATCTTTGGCGGCGATGATCCGGTACCCCCGTTCCTCCAGGGTCTCTCGAATCATGTCGCGAAGGGACTCCGTGTCCTCGGCGAGGAGCACGGTCTCGGTCCCTCCGGGGGCTTCCTCGGCCGCCGCGACCGACGCCGCCTCGTGAGGCCGATCGACCCTCGGCAGATAGATCCGGAAGGTGGCGCCTTCTCCCGGAGTGCTGTCGACGAAGACCTGTCCCCCGCTTTGCTTCACGATCCCGTACACGGTGGCGAGACCGAGGCCGGTGCCCTGGCCCTCCGGTTTGGTGGTGAAGAACGGCTCGAAGATCCGGGCGCGGACGTCCGGAGCCATGCCGACGCCCGTGTCCGTCACGCGGAGCAGGACATAGCGGCCCGGCGGCGCCTGCGGCCCGGCGTCTGCGGCGCCATCGTCGAGTTCGGCGTTGCTCGTCTCCACGGTGAGAGCGCCCCCCCGAGGCATCGCGTCGCGCGCGTTGACCGCGAGGTTCAGGATGATCTGCTCCATCTGCCCCGGGTCGGCGCTGATGGTGCCAAGGCCCGCGCCGGGCTTGATCCGGACCGCGATGTTCTCGCCGATGAGGCGGCCCAGCATCTTCTGGGTATCGGAAATGATCAGATTCAAGTCGAGAGGCCTCGGCTTCAGCACCTGTCGTCGCGAGAAGGCCAGGAGCTGCCGGGTCAGCGCGGCCGCGCGATTGGCGGCCTTCAGGATCTGATCGAGCCGCGGCCGCACCGCGTGAGCGGCATCCACGTTCCTTTGGGCCATCTCGCAATAGCCGGTGATGACGGCGAGGATGTTGTTGAAGTCGTGGGCCACGCCGCCCGCCAGTTGCCCGATGGCCTCCACCTTCTGGGACTGGAAGAGAGCGGCCTCGGCGTTCTTCCGCGCGGAGACGTCGCTGTGGAAGAAGAGGAAGTGGGTGACTTCGTCGACCGCGTTGCGCACCACGGAGAGCGACACATCGTCCCAGAAGGGCGTCCCGTCCTTGCGGTGGAGCAGCAGGGTGACCTGGCAGCCTCGCTTTTCTGCGACCGCGCGCCTCAGCTCCTCGCTCGGCCCCTGGGCGGGACCCGCATCCTCCAGGAACGTGACTTCGCGGCCGATCACTTCCGCGGCCGCGTAACCGGTGATCCGTTCGAAGGCGGGATTGCACAAGGTCACGGCCAGGCGGGCATCGCGCGCATCCGCCACCACGATGCCGGTGTGCGCGCTCTCGATGGCCTGCTGCAGGAGACGCGCCTGGGCCTCGGAGCGGTGCCGATACACGGCCATCTCGATGGTGCTCGCGAGCTCGCGCTCCTCGAAAGGCTTGAGGAGGTAGCCGTAGGGGCGCGCCTGCTTGGCCCGCTCGACCGTGGTGGGATCGGCATAGGCGGTGAGAAAGACGATGGGCACGTCGAGGAAGGCGGAGATGCGCTTCGCGGCTTCGACGCCGTCCATGGGACCCTGGATGTTGATGTCCATCAGGATCATGGTGGGCGCGCCGGACCGGGCCAGGCCAATGGCGTCAGCGCCCGTGGCCGCGATCCCCGTCACCTCGTAACCGAGCCCTTCCAGGCGGTGTCGCAGGTCGAGCGCGATGATCGCCTCGTCCTCGACCAGCAGAATTCGGGTGGCCGGCGCCGGATCCTCGTTGATCATCGCGTTCCTCTCTGATCGGGCATGGAGTTTCGCTCCTAACCCCGCGGCGGCCCGGCGATCCCCGAAGGGATTTCGACGGTCGCCGCCCGGGCGTTGAGGAACCGCACCTCGAACATGGCTCCCGGTCCTGGTCCGATGGTCAAGTCGCCTTGCAGCTGCCGGGCAAGGTCCGAAACGAGCTGGACTCCCAGGGAGCGGGCCCGCCGCGCTTCAAAGTCTCGGGGAAGCCCCACGCCGTCATCGGAAACAGAGAGGACGAGAGGCGAACCACTCGGCGGGTGGCTCAATCGAATCCGCAGCTCTCCGGTGCGACCCTCGGGGAATCCGTGCTTGAGACTATTGGAGGCGAGTTCGTTGACGATCAGCCCGCAGGGGATCGCCTGGTCGATATCAACCATGACCGAGGCCAGTTCGAGACGGAGCGCTACCGATCCTACCCGCGCGGACGCCGAGCGCATGATCTGGCTGGTGAGCTGACGGATGTAGGAAGCGAGGTCCACCCGGGCGAAGTCCCCGGATCGATAGAGCGCCTCGTGAAGCAGGGCCATGGATTGAATGCGCCCCTGCATCTGGTCCAGCACCGAGACGGTCGAGGGATCGTCGACCCGCCGGCCCTCGAGCCTCAGGAGGCTCGCGACCACCTGAAGGTTGTTCTTCACCCGGTGATGCACCTCCTTGAGCAACGCCTCTTTCTCCCGCAGGCTCGACCTCAGGGCCGCCTCCGTCCGCTTCGTTTCGCTGATATCGCGGGTGATGGCGAGCATATTCCGGTCTTCCGCCCCCTCCTGGAGGGGAGTCGCATAGGTCTCGAGCCAGCGCCGGGTGCCGCGAAGTCCGACAATCTGAAACTCGAGCCGGCCGGAGCCGCCGCCGATGACGGTCTCGAAGAGCCGATTGAAGGCATCACGGTCCTGGGGCACCACGAAATCGGCGAGCGGTCGCGCCCTCACCTCGTCCACGGTATCGGCCTCCAGCATGACCAGTCCTGCCGGGTTCATCTCGAGCAGTCTCCCGCTCGGTCCAACCACCTTGACGCACTCCGGTTCCGCGGCCAGGATGGCCCGGAAACGCGCTTCGGACACTTTGAGGGCCTGGGTTCGCAGTCGATCCTCCGTCACGTCCTTTCCGGTCGCGACGAATCTCGCGATCTCACCTCCCGGGCCGCGCACGGGGGTAATGGTCGTCTCCTGGTGAACCAGCCTCCCGCTGCGGTGCCGATTGATGAGCACGGCACGAAAGGCCTCCCCCGAAACCACCGTGCGCCAGAGCGTCGCGAAGAACTCCGCCGAATGCTCTCCCGACTTCAGAAGACTCGGGGTTTGTCCGATGACCTGGGCTGCGGAGTAGCCGTAGATGGTCTCGAACGCGGCATTGACGTATTCGATCCTCCCGTGGCGATCGGTGATCACGACCGAATCCGCGGTCTGCTCGACCGCGCTCGCCAGTTCTCGCAACGAGGCTTCGCTCCTGGCCAGCGCAGCGGCGCCGCGGACCACCTGCTCGTACAGTCTGGCGTTCTGGATGGCCGCGGCGCAGCGCTCGGCGGTGATCTCCAGCATGTGGACGTCGCGCTCCCGGCGGGGCCTTGGGGTGAGCCAGCCGGTCTGGAGCACGCCGATCAGGGTTCCGTTGCGCTTCAGAGGGACGCCGAGAAGCGAGCGCAAACCACGCTGCCGGATCAAAGGGTCGGTCAGATACGGGGTGGACGCGATGTCCTCGACATAGATCGCCTTCAAGAGGGAGGCAACCGTCCCGGAAAAACCCTGCCCAACCGCTCTCACGTGGGTGCTGTCCCCCAGGTTCACCGCGCCCTCTCCCGCCCGAACCCGCAGTTCTCCGCCTTCTTCGAACAGGATGGTGGCGCTGTCGGCGCCCATCACTTCCACCACGCGGGCAAGGAGAGTGTGGAGCAGCTCGTCGACATTCAGGGAGCTGACCGCGTTGGCGGCGATCCTGGTCAGGGCGTTCAGATCCTCGTTTTCCCGCCTCAGCTGTTCGAGCAGGGCTTCGCGCTCCACCCGGAGACCCTCGTTCGCCTGCTCGGTCAGGCGTCGCTTTTGCCGGTTATCCGCGTCGCGCAATTCCCGCTCCACCGCGGGCACGAGCCGACCCAGGTTCTGCTTCAGGACGAAGTCGTGAGCGCCGGCTTTCATCATGCCGACCGCGGTGTCCTCTCCGATGCTCCCGGAGACCACGATGAAGGGGAGATCCTGGCCGCTGCGGACGAGAACGGCCAGAGCGGCCGACCCGTCGAACCCCGGCATCGAGTAGTCGGAGAGCACGAGGTCCCACGCTTGTTCGGCGAGTGCTGCCGCCATCTCCTCCGCGCTCTGAACCCTCCTCGCGACCGGCGCATAGCCGCCCTTGCGAAGATTCCGCAGAATCAGATCCGCGTCGTCGGCTGAGTCTTCGACGAGGAGAACGCGAAGCGTCGTGCCCTCCATGTCAGGCCTCCCCGTTCGGCGCGGACTCGTTCAACACCAGCCAGTACAAACCGATCTGCTGGACGGCCTCGCTGAATTGCCCGAAGTCCACGGGTTTGCGAATGTAGCTGTTGGCTCCGAGACTGTAGCCGGAGACGAGATCCTGCTCCTCTTTGGACGAGGTGAGGATGACCACGGGCAGATACTTCGTGCGCTTGTCCCCGCGCAGGCTCCGCAACACGTCGAGGCCGCTGATCTTGGGGAGCTTCAGATCGAGCAGCACCAGTGCCGGCGCCTCCTCGGGCCCGCGCGAGGCGTGCGTCCCGGTGGCGAACAGGTAGTCGAGCGCCTCCGCTCCATCGCGCGCCACCACCACGCGATTCAGGATGTGGTTCCGGGTGAGCGCGCGCAGGGCGAGAACTTCATCGTCCTCGTTGTCCTCCACCAGGAGTATCACCTTGTCGCGTGCGTTCGTCATCGCCTGTCCTCCAGTCAAACAACTGTGGTCCCGAGAGTGAAATAGAAGGTGGCCCCCTGGCCCGGAGAGGCGTCCGCCCAGATGCGTCCTCCATGCCGGTGGATCACCCGCTGCACGGTGGCGAGGCCGATGCCCGTGCCCGGGAATTCCTGAGCGGTGTGAAGACGCTGGAAGGCCCCGAAGAGACGGCCGGAGTGGGCCATGTCGAACCCCGCCCCGTTGTCGCGGACGAAGAACACCGCCTCCCCCTCCCGCGGCTCGCAGCCGAAGACGATTCGCGCGACGTCTTTGGATCGCGTGAATTTCAAGGCGTTGTCCAGCAGATTCTCGAGAGCGATCTGAAGCAGGCGCGGATCGCCGGAGGCGGAGAACGGGCCGCCGATCTCCCATTGCACCTCCCGGCCCGCGGCCTCCCGCTGCAGATCCGAGACGACCCGCCGACTGAGAGCGGTGAGGTCCACGGTCTCGAGGGTCATCTCCGCGCGACTCACCCGCGACAGCTTGAGCAGGTCGTCGATGAGATGGCCCATGCGCTGAGCCCCGGCCCGGACCCGGCGGAGATAGCCCTGGCCCACGTCGTCGAGGCTCCCGCCGTAGTCTTCGATGAGCGCTTGAGCGAATCCATCGATGGCCCGAAGCGGAGAACGCAGGTCGTGCGAAACCGAGTACGCGAACGACTCCAGCTCGTGGTTGGCGGCCTGGAGCTGGGCCGCCTGCGCCTTGAGCTCCGCGTTCAGACTCTTCACCGCGTCCTCCGCTCGACGCCTCTCGGTGACGTCCCGAGCGGTCGCGTACATGAGCCCGTTCGAGTCGGGAACCGATCGCCAGGACAGGAGGCGATAGCTCCCGTCCTTGTGCCGGTAGCGATTCTCGAACTGGAGGACCGGCTCGCCCGCCTTCACCTGGCGCTCAACCTCCCTGATCGTGGCCGCGTGATCGTCCGGGTGAACGAAGTCGAGGAACGGCCGGGAAAGCATCTCCTCAACTTCCCAGCCCAGAGTGCGGGTGTAGGCGGGGCTCAGACGCTTGAAATATCCATCCGCGCTCGAGATGCACAGCATATCCAGCGAGGCGGTGAAGAAATGGTCGCGCTCGGCCTCGGCCTGGAGCTTCTTCCCGAGGCTCTGCCGGATCATGAGGCCGCCCGCGCCGAGAACCACGAGCACCAGAGCGGTGAGAGCGAGGCCGGTTCGGGCCAGCGCGCGGTCGGCGGCTTTCGATTCCGCCTGCCGGGCGGCGAGAAGAGCCTCCTCCGCCTCCCGGATCTCCGAGACAGACGCTCGGATCACGTCCATCTCTTTCGCCCCCCGGCCGCTTGCGATCTCCGCCCGGCCGGCCGCGGCCCCGCGTTCCTGCACCAGGCGGACGAGGGCGGATCGGTTCGCGAATGACTCGTGAACGAGTTGCTCCAGGCGACTCAGCCGCTGCCGTTGCGTGGGGTTGTCCGCGACCAGAGTCCGCAGGCGCAGGAGGAGCGGATCGAGCGAAGCCGCCATCTCCGCGTAGGCCGTCGCGTAAGCGCTGTCCCCCGTGACGGCCAGGGCTCGGGACGCGCTCTGGACCTCGGTCATGAGAAGAGCCACGTCGGCGAGCGCGGCCAGCACCTGGTGGGTGTGGGCCACGAGACCGGTGGCCTCGTCGAAGCGCCCCACGTTCCGCAGGCCCGCAACCCCGGCAAACGCCGCCCCTGCGCCCGCAAGGACGAGTGTGGCCACCAGTCGGCGTTCGACTCCTTCCTTCATACGCTCGCTCCCGGGCCAAGGGGGATCTTCGGCGTCGGAGCCCAGAAACCACCCTCGACCACAACGTATCCTGAGGAAATTCGACCGGTAGGCTACTCCACTCCACCGCGAAGCCAAGCAGGTCCTCGGCTCCCGCGCGCCCGGAACCATGCCGGTTGAGAGAAGATTCTCTCTATGAGCCGAACCCCCGCCCCCCTCCTTGCCATCCTTTCCCTTTCCGCGTCCACTTTCGCGTCGGCCGCGCTCCCCTCGGCCCAGGCCTCCGTCCCCGCGGCGGCCGCGGATCGCTTCAAGGCGCTCTACACCAGGGAATGGGCCTGGAGACAGTCCCAGTACTCCGGACTGGACGAAGACGCTTCGGCCGACGCGGTGCGCGACCGGTTTCCGAAGGTGGACGCGGCGACCCAGAGCGAGCGCCTTCGCTATTGGAGCCAGGTCCTGCGCGACCTGAAGGCCATCAAGGCCGCCGAGCTGTCCAGCGAGGATCAGGTCAACTACGCGATCTATGCCGCTCAGGTCGAGGCGCTCGAAGCGAGCGCGCGCTTCCGCGACTACGAGAAGCCGTTCAATTCCGATTCGTCGTTCTGGGCGGAAGTGACGGGCTCGGCCCAACGCCCCCTGCGCTCCCTGGCGGAGTATCGGGGCTACCTTCGGCTCCTCGGCGACATCCCCCGTTACTTCGGCGAGCAGACCGTGAACATGCGCGCGGGACTGGCGCGGGATTTCTCGGTGCCGCGAGTCACCCTCGCCGGCCGGGATGCTTCGATCGCGGCGGTCGCGGATCAGAAAGTCCCCGAGACAAACCCCTTCTACGCGCCGTTCAAGACTCTTCCCGCGACGTTTACCGAGGCCGAGCAGGCCGAGCTTCGCGCCGGGGCGGCGAAGGCGATTCGCGAGTCGGTGGTGCCCGCGTACACGGACCTCCTCACCTTCATGCGGAACGAGTACATGACGAAGGCGCGGCTCGCCCTCGACGCCGAGTCCTATCCGGATGGAAAGGCGTATTACCAGTCGAAGATTCGGGAGTTCACGACTCTCGATCTGACTCCGGATCAGATCCATCAGATCGGCCTTTCGGAAGTGGCGAAGATCCACGATCAGATGATCGAAACCATGAAGAAGACGGACTTTGTGGGGGACTTCCCCGCCTTCTTGAACTTCCTCCGGACCGATCCGCGGTTCTACGCGAAGACGAAGGAGGAGCTGCTGATGCGGGCGGCCTGGATCAGCAAGCGGGTGGACGGAAAGCTCAACCTGATGTTCGGATGGCTGCCCCGCTCGCGTTTCACCATCATCCCCGTGCCCGACGACATCGCGCCCTTCTATACCTCCGGCCGCGGCGGCCCCGGCGTCTACCTCGTCAACACCTACAACCTGCCCGCGCGTCCGCTCTACAACCTGCCCGCGCTGACCCTGCATGAGTCGACGCCCGGGCACGCCATGCAGATGTCCCTCGCGGCCGAACACAAGGAGCAGCCGGAGTTCCGGCAGCGCGTCTACATCTCGGCCTACGGCGAGGGCTGGGCGCTCTACACGGAGAAGCTCGGGGTGCCCATGGGAATCTACGAGACGCCTTACGACCACTTCGGGATGCTGACCTATCAGATGTGGCGGGCGGCGCGGCTCGTGGTCGACACCGGTATCCACGCGAAGGGCTGGACCCGCGATCGGGCACTTGCTTATCTACGCGACAACACGGCGCTCGCCGAGCACGAGATCACCACCGAGATCGATCGCTACATCGCGTGGCCGGGGCAGGCTCTTTCCTACTACCTCGGCCAGATGCAGATCGAGAAGTCGCGCGCCCAGGCCGAGGCGGCGCTGGGACCGAAGTTCGACCTCCGCGCTTTCCACGACACCGTTCTTTCTCTCGGATCCGTCACCTTGCCTCAGCTGGAGGCCCGCATCAATCGGTTCATCGCCGAGGGCGGGAAGCCGCCGGTGCACGCAGCCCCTTAGTCGTCCTCTCGAAGTTCCATCGGTGCGTCGCGGAGTTCCTTCTCCCACCACGAGACGTCCCGCCACGCTCCGAACTTCCAGCCGGCGCGGTGGAAGGTGCCGACGGCGCTGAAGCCGAGTGAGCGGTGGAAGGCGACGCTCGGATCATTTGGCAGGGTGATGCCCGCGTAGGCGTTGCCGTACCCCTTCTCGACCAGAACCTCGAACAGCTGAAGGTACAGAGCGCGCGCCACCCCGCGGCCTCGGTGGGCGGGATGGACGTAGGCCGACACCTCCGCGGTGAACCGATAGGCGGCGCGGGTGCGGAAGGCCGAGGCATAGGCGTAGCCCGCAAGGGCCCCATCGGCCTCAGCGACGAGCCAGGCCCACTTCGTCTGCGCGGACGCGATGCGCGCCTTGAACTCCTCGAGCGTGGGCGGAACGAGCTCGAAGGACACCGTGGTGTCGGTCATGAAGGGACGGTAGATGTCGAGGAGGGCCTCGGCATCATCCGGCCGCGCGTCTCGGATCCGAAGGCCCAAGGTCAGTGTTTGCTCTCGCCGCCTGCGGCCGCGGCCACGGGCAGGTCGCCGTCGCTGAGCTTGCGCTTGAACAGGTCCACCGCGAGCCGGTAGCAGGTGAGGGCGAGGGCCGGGTCATACCTCGGCCCTTCGTCGCGCAGGAAGGCGTGGGCCCCATTGAACTCATGCCAGCTGAACAGAATGCCCGCGTCGATCATGGCCTTCTGAATGAGCGCGCGCCCTTCGTTCGGAATGTGCGGGTCCTGGCGGCCCCAGATCATGAGCATCTCGGCCTTCAGATCCTTCATGCGCGCGAGTGTGTTATCGCCGCCGCGGGCGAGGCTCCCCTTGTGGATGTCGGTGGCGTAGAAACAGACCCCCGCGAGGATCTCCGGGTTCATCGAGCAGCGAAAGGACAGGTGCCCGCCGATGCAGATGCCGATGGATCCGATCTTCCCGCTGCAGGCCGGGTGCGTCTGGAGAAATCGGATCACCGCGCGCGCGTCGTCGTCATAAGCACTCACCGGACGGCCGACCTTGTCCGCGTTCCCCTGATCCGCGCCTTTGGCGTCATAGGCGATCTCGCAGCCCGGAGCCTCCAGATCGTGGAAGATCTCGGGCACCGCGACCACGAAACCGTGACCGGCAAGCAAGGCCGCCGTGCGTTTGATCGGCCCGGTGCGCTGGAAGATCTCGGAGAAGAAGACGAGGCCAGGATAGCGGCCGGGTGCTACGGGCCGATAGAGATAGGTCCTCATGGGACCGGTCGGGGTGTCGAGATCGACGTGAGGGTCTTCCTGAAGAATCATGCTCGCCTCCGCGGCGGAGGTTACTTGACCTTCGCGAAGGCGCAGCGCGCGCGCAGGGGGCAGATCGCGCAACGCGGACGGGTGCGGCCGCATTGTTGCCGCCCATGATGACGCAGGAGCAGCGAGGCCTCGCGCAGCGGCCCGACCAGGGAAGGGAGCTCGGCCATCGCCGCCTTCTGGGCGCTCGCGTAGGCGGCGCTGTAGCTCTTGTGTTCGAAGCCGTAGCCGAGCCTCAGGAGCACGCGGAGTGCGTTCGAGTCGAGGGCCAGCACCGCGTGCGCCCCGGTGAGGAGGACGATCTTGTCGGCGCCGGGAGGGCCGACCGAGGGGAAGGTCTTCAACGCCTTCTGCGCTTCGAGGTAGGGCCGTTTGAGGAGGGGAGCGAGCGTGCCGTCAAAACGTTCGAGCACGCGCACCGCGACCTCGTGCATCCTGAGCGCGCGCGCCTCGAAGGCGATGCTCCCGCCCGCCCGACAGACCGTCCGCAGCACGGGGAGGGAGGCCTGGGCGATCGCGGCGGGCGTCAAACCCACCCGCGTCCTCAACCGCTCGAAGGCCGCCGCGCGATCAGCGTCGTCGGTGAGGTACGCGACGTATTCCCACATCAACAGCTCAAAGGGGTCTTTGGGCGCCGGCGAAGAAATGGGACCGTAGAAGTCACGCAGCAAGCCGATCGACGCGCCCAGGCGCGACGCCCGAAGCCGAGCCTTCGGCCTAGAAGACGACGCCAAAGAGCCGGACCTCCTTCGGGTCCTCTCCGAGCCGGATGAGGGCCTCGAACTTCATGCCGAGCTTCTCGAGAAGATTCATGGAAGCCTGGTTGTCGGGCGAGGTGATGGCCACGATGCGCTTCAAACCGAAATGGGTGCGTCCCTGCTCCAAAACCGCGGCCGCCGCCTCCCCCGCGTAGCCCCGGCGACGCCACGAGGGCAGGAAGGCAAAGCCGATGTCGGGGTCGGGCAGGACGTCCCGCTTGAGCAGGCCGCACATGCCCAGGGGGTCGCCCGTCTCCTTCAGGAACACCAGGTTGAGGCCGAAGCCGTGTTTCCCGTAGCTCGCGATAGGGCCGTCAAGGAGGTACCGCCGCGCGTCCTGCTCGTTTCGAACCTTGCGATCGCCGATATAGCGCAGGAAGGAGGGATCGTTCAGGAGTTCGACGATGAACTTCGCGTCATTGAGGGTGAGATGGCGAAGGACAAGGCGCTCGGTTTCAAGCACGATCACAGTAAGGGGCTCCGAGCAAGAGCCTAGCGCGCCATGGGGTCTTCTGGCCGGTGAAAAGGACTGGGGGCCTCAAAACGTCGGGGCGGCTCAAGGGACCCAAATGAGGCGTTTGAACCCCGCCTGGGCCCCGCAAATGGCTCATTGCCCGCCCCTTTTAGACGGCTACCATGACCGACCATGAGTGACTCGCACCCCCACCCCAAGGCCGCTCCTCCCGGGCATGGAGAGAAGGATGGGGAAATCGCGGCGCTGCGCCTGGAGCTTCAAAAGGCCCGCGAGAATCACCGGAGGTCCGAGGCCGCCCTTCTCCAGATGGCCCGCGCGGTGGAGCAGAGCCCGGCCTCGATCGTCATCACCGACCGGCTGGGCAACATCCAGTATGTCAACACCTACTTCGAGCAGGCGACGGGCTATACGAGAGCGGAAGCACTTGGGCGGAACCCCCGCATTCTGAAGTCCGACCTCACTCCACCAGAGACCTACACCGAGCTCTGGCAGGCCATCAGCGCGGGAGGGGAATGGCGGGGCGAGCTGTGCAACCGTCGAAAGAACGGCGAGCTCTACTGGGAATATGCCGCGATCTCCGGGATGAAAGACGCGAGCGGAGCGATCAGCCACTACGTGGCGGTCAAGGAAGAAATCACCGATCGTAAAAAGGCGGAGGCTGCTCTGCAGGAGTCGCTCTACGAGAAGGAAGGCCTGCTCAAGGAGACCCATCATCGAGTGAAGAACAACCTGGCCATGATCGCGAGCCTGATGCGGATCGAAGCGCATCGCAGCCTCGAGCCCGAGACGAAGTCCGTGCTGAGCGGCATGCAGGCCAGAATCCAGTCGGTGGTCGTGCTGAATGAGACTCTTTACAGGACCGCCAGTTACGCGAGCGTGAAGCTCGAGGACTATCTGAGGCAGATCGCCACCCATGTGTTCCAGGCGCACAATTCGAGCGCGGGAACCGTTCGCCTGGTTCTGGAGCTCGATCCGGTCGAGGTACCGACGAGCCAGGCGATTCCGTGCGGCCTGATCGTCAATGAACTGCTGACCAACAGTCTCAAGCACGCGTTTGCGGACGGCCGGTCGGGCGAAGTCCGGGTTCGGCTGAATCGCGAACCGGGGGGGCGGGCGCGGCTCGAGGTCAGCGACAGCGGCCCCGGCTTGCCCGCGGACTTCGCGGTCAGGCAGAGGCGTTCCCTCGGCTTGCAGCTCGTGTCGGATCTGGCCCGACAACTGCTGGGCACCCTTGACGTGGGCCCTGGCTCGGCCTTCACCCTGAGGTTCTGAGCCCGCCGCCCGCCAGGTTTGTCGGTCGGGTGAAACGGTGATGGTACGCTTCGATCGGAAGCGGCGGAACCGGGGCCACGCCGCCAACCCGAGGTTCCCATGTCGAAGCACCCAACGGGGAGGAGTCCCCGGAAACCTGCGCCCAGTGTGGACGCCCAGATCGCCACCTTGCGTCGCATGCAGGCGCAGCAGGAGGCGATGGGAGAGGTCTCGGCATTCCTGACCACGAACTCGGGCGACCTCGCCGACCTCTGCCGCCTGGTCACCCGCATCGCCGCCGCCACCACGTCGGTGGAGCGAGCGAGCATCTGGCGGCTCAGCGATGACGGGAAGCGCCTCACCTGCCTCGACCTGTTCGAGCGGAGCCGCGCGCAGCACGCTTCCGGAGCCGTGCTCGACGAAGCGGAGTATCAGAAGGAGTTCGCCGCCCTTCGCGGAGTGAGCTACGTCGCCGCCGACGACCCGGTGCACGACCCTCGCACCTCCGGATACGCGGAGACTTACCTCAAGCCCCTCGGCATCACCTCGATGCTGGACGCGCTCATCCAGGCATCCGGACGCCAGATGGGCCTGCTCTGTCTCGAGCACGTGAACACGCCGCATGCCTGGGAAAGTGACGAGATCAGTTTCGCCTGCCAACTCGCGGACAAGGTGGCGCTGGGCCTGCTCGCCCAGTCGCACCGCGAGGCCCTGGCCGCCGCGGAGGCCTCGGCGCAACTGCACCGCTCGATCCTGCATGCCTCGCCCGACGGGCTCGCCATCACGGACCTGGGCGGACGGGTCTTGATGCTCTCGCCCGCATCGCAGCGGATGCTGCGGAGCGAATCCATCGAGGCGCTCGAGGGCCGCCCCATCACGGACTTCATCGTTCCCGAGGACCGCCCGCTCGCTCTCGCGCGGATGACCGCGATGTTCAACGGGGAGCGCACGGGGGCGAACGAGTATCACGGCCTTCGACTGGACGGCACCACGTTCGACATCGACGTCAATGCCGAATTCATCCCCGGCCCCGACGGCGCGCCCACCGGTTACGTATTCGTGGTCCGGGATGTGACCGAGAGGCGGGAGGCGCGCAACGCCCTTCAGCGCTCCAACGATCTCTTGCGCTCGATCGTGGAGACCGTTCCCTCCCGCATCTTCTGGAAGGACGCGAATCTGCGGTTCCTGGGCTGCAACACCCCGTTTGCCCGGGACGCCGGCCACCTGCGCCCGGAAGAGATCGTGGGCAAAACCGACTTCGATATGGTCTGGCGGGATCACGCTGAGCAGTATCGGGCCGACGACCGGGCGGTGATGGAGTCGGGCACGGCCAGACTCGACTACGAGGAGCCCCAGACCACGCCCGACGGCGGCACGATCTGGCTCAGCACCTCGAAGGTCCCGTTGCGCGACGATCAGGGACGAGTCTGCGGCATTGTCGGCTCCTACTACGACATCACCCTGCGCAAGGAAGCGAACGAGGCGCTCCGGGAGTCGCTGATCGAGAAGGACTTCCTGCTCGGTGAGATCCACCACCGGGTCAAGAACAATCTGCAGGTGATCAACTCGCTTCTCCGCCTCGAGGCGGGGAGGAGCCCTGAACCCGCGGTCCGGGCGGCGCTCGGCGAAATGCAGGGACGGGTGCTCTCGATCGCGGTTCTGCATGAGACGCTGTACCGGACGCGCAAGTTCGGCCGGGTGGATCTGGCCGGCTACTTGAAGGATCTGGCCCACCAGTTCTTCCGGGCTCAGGCCGGCATGGCCGCTTCGGTGAGGCTCACCCTGGACCTTCAGCCGGTGGAGGTGCGGATCGACCAGGGTGTGCCCTGCGGGTTGATCCTGAGTGAGCTGATGTCGAACAGTTTCAAGCACGCCTTTACGCCCGGGCGGGAGGGTGAGATCCGCGTCGTGCTCAGACGGGAACCGAATCGGGAGGTGCTCATGCAGGTGAGCGACGATGGCCCCGGCCTCCCCGCGGACTTTGAGGCCCGGCGGTTGAAGTCCCTGGGCATGCAGCTCGTAGCCGACCTCGCGCGTCAGATCGGCGGGGGCCTGGAGGTGGGTCCTGGCCCCGGCGCCCGCTTCGACCTCCGGTTCGCCACCGCCACGGGTGAGCGGCCGCGGCCAGGAGGCAGCGCGGCCCGACGTAGGATGGCGTCATGACCTACAAGAAGCTCATGGTCGCGGTCGACGGCAGCGAGTTCGCTCTGAACGCGGCCCGCCGGGGCATCGAGTTCGCCACCCAGCTCGGGGCTCAGGCCGCCTTGATCTTCGTAGTCGACAAATCGAAGGCCGTGGGCAGCGCCGACCTCGGAATCACTCCCGAAGAGGCTCTGATCGTACTCAAGAAGGAGGCCGAGCAAACCCTCGACCAGCTGGCGCAGATGTTCGGCCACAAGGACCTCTTGAAGTTCATGCCCGAAGGCAACCCCAAAGACGACATCATCCGCATGGCCGATACCTGGGGCGCGGACCTTCTGGTGATCGGCACCCACGCCCGTACCGGCCTTGCTCGCCTGCTTCTCGGCAGCACGGCCGAGCACGTGATCCGGCATTCGGCCATCCCCGTGATGGTCGTTCCCCTCAAACACTGAGCTCTCAGACCCGAGGAGTCCCCTGACCATGAAGAAGTGTGCCGTCGCCCTGCTCTTCCTGAGCCCCGCCCTGCTCGCGGCGCAGACCGCGCCCGCACGCAACCTGCCGCTCACCCGCCCCGAGTCCACGAACTACGTCGAAACGAGCCGCTACGACGACGTGGTGTCTTTCATGAAGACGATGGCGAAAGCCTCCCCGCAGATTCATCTCACCACCTACGGCTACACCTACGAGGGCCGGGCCTTGCCCATGGCGGTGATCGGCGCTCCCGACGCCGGGCCCGCGAGCGCGCTTGCAACCGGAAAGACCCGGATCTTCATCCAGGGCAACATCCACGCGGGCGAGGTGGAGGGCAAGGAGGCTCTGCTGTGGCTGCTGCGCTCGATCGCCAAAGGCGAGCGCGCCGCCTGGTTCAAGGATGTCGTCCTGCTCATCGCCCCCATCTACAACGCGGACGGAAACGAGCGGGTCAGTGTGGCGAACCGGGGCGCGCAACTCGGCCCCGTGGGCGGCATGGGCACCAGGGCGAACGCGCAGGGCCTGAACCTCAACCGCGACGCCATGAAGCTCGAGACCGCGGAGGCGCGCTCGCTCGCGCGACTGCTCGTTGAGTACGACCCGCACGTCGACGTGGACCTCCACACCACCGACGGCAGCGATCACGGCTACTACCTCACCTACGATCCGGGAGGAAGTCCGAACACCTCCGCAGGCATCACCGCCCTGCTGCGCAAGCGCAGCTTCCTGTGCATCGCCCGTGCCGGTCTTCGCGGCCCAGAAA
>CAZYEA010000060.1:9987-19685 GCA_964646485.1 uncultured Acidobacteriota bacterium | reverse complement strand
GCCGGCCAGGGGACCCGGATCCTCGCCCCTTCCGATCCGCGCGTCGATCTCCTTCGCCTGGTTGCGTGCCGCTTCGTCGTCCCTCGCGAGGAACGCGCCGATCACCCCGTCCTTCGCCTGGATCCTTTGGAGGTGCGCGTCGATCACGTCCACTGCCGACGCCTTCCGTCCCTTGACCGCGGCGGCGATCTCGCCCATCGCCATCGAAGCGAGGCCGCTCATCCTCCGATCACCTGGGGCACGCGGAAGAGGCCCGCCTCCTGGTCGGGAGCGTTTCGGAGCGCCTGCTCCCGGGTGAGATCGTGAGTCGGCTCGTCGGGGCGGAAGCGCTCGCCTTCGGTGGCGTGGCTCATGGGCGGCACGCCCGAGAGATCGATGGTTTCGAGCGAAGCCGCGTACTTGAGGATCTCCCCGAGGTCACGGGAGAGCGCGTGCGTCTCCTCTTTCGAGAGGGAGAGGCGGGCCAGGGTGGCGATGTGCGTGAGGAGCTTGTCGTCGATCTCAACCATAGAAGCCCGCGTACTATAGCGGCCCATGACCGGCGGCTCCCTCTTCATCTCCCTCGCCCCCAGGGCGGCGGACCGGCGCCTCACCGGGCCCATGGCTCTCTCCGGTCTCGCCCTCCTGGCCGGCGCGGTCACCCGGTTTTCCGGCCTCGATCACGCGGGCGTTTCCTTCTGCTATTTCAAGGCTCTCACCGGCTACGCCTGCTTCACCTGCGGCACCACGCGGGCGCTCGGACATCTTGCGCGGTTCGATGTGCCCGCCGCGTTCGCCATTCAGCCCCTCGTGACCGCGGGGACGCTCGGGCTGCTTTTGTGGGGCCTCCTCGACGCCGCGCTGCTGATGGCCGGACGGCGAAGCCTCATCCGTCTTGAGGGCCGGGGGTGGCGCGTCGCCACCGCGGTTCTGGTGGTGCTCGGCACGCTCAACTGGTTCTATCTGCTCGCGACCGGGGTATAGCCGAACACCTCGCAGAAGCGCTCGGCGAGGCGCCCTTCGACTTCCTCTTGCGACACCTTCGAGCCAAGCAGCTTCGCCAGGGAGGTGACGCCCTGGTCCCGCAGTCCGCAGGGCACGATCAGGTCGAAGCCGGACAGGTTGGTGTTCACGTTGAAGGCGAAGCCGTGAGAGGTCACCCAGCGCGAGATGCGCACGCCGATGGCCCCGATCTTGTCTTCCCCGATGAAAGTTCCGCTCTTGCCCGCGATGCGGCGGGCCAGCAAGCCGTAGTCCGCGCACACCCGGATCATGATGTCCTCGAGATCGCGAACGTATCGATGAACGTCGCGCCGCCCTTCCGGGATCTCGATGATCGGATAGCCCACGATCTGTCCCGGGCCGTGGTACGTGACGTCCCCGCCGCGTCCGGCCTCGAAGAGGTCGACACCCCGGGCCCGCAGAGCCTCCTCCGAGATCAGCAGGTTCTCGGTCCGCGCGTTGCGACCCAGGGTGACCACCGGGTCGTGCTCGAGCAGGAGCAAGGTGTCCGCGATGACCCCGCGCTTGCGTTCATCGACCAGGGTCTCTTGAAGGGCCAGGCCCTCGGCGTATGAAATCCGGCCCAGCTGCCGGATGTCGAGCGGCCGCGACGAACCGCCGGGCACGCTCAGGGGAGGCGGTTCGGGGTTCGTACTAGAGCGCCGACTCGTCGAAGTTCTGCAGGCCGTTCTTGAGATGGGCCATGAACTTGTCGGCCTCCGAACCGTCGATGATGCGGTGATCGAAGGTCAGGCAGAAATAGGCCATGGTGCGAATCGCGATGGCGTCGTCGCGCACGACGGGACGCTTCTCGATCGTGCCCACGCCGAGGATCGCCACCTGGGGCTGGGGAATGATGGGGGTGCCGAAGAGAGAGCCGAAGACACCCGGGTTCGTGATCGTGAAGGTTCCACCCTGAACTTCGTCCACCTTGAGCTTCTTGGTGCGGGCCCGTTCGCCGAGGTCGTTCACCGCGCGGGCGAGGCCCAGCACGTTCTTCTCGTCGGCCGCGGGAACCACGGGCACGATGAGGCCCCAGTCGAGGGCGACCGCGATGCCCACGTTGATGTCCTTGTGGTACACGATCGAGTCGCCTTCAACGCTCGCGTTCAGGACCTTGAAGGCCTTGATGGCGTCGGTGGCCGCCTTCACGATGAATGGCGTGTAGGTGAGGTTCACGCCGCTTCGCTCCTCGTAGAGCGGCTTGTACTTGGCGCGGAGGGCGGCGACGCGGGTCATGTCGACTTCCCACACCGTGGACACATGGGCCGAAGTGCGCTTCGACAGAACCATGTGGTCCGCGGTCTTCTTGCGGATCGGGGACATGGGGACCACTTCGACGCGAGCGCTCGCCGTCCGAGCCGCCACGGGCCCGGTCTGATGGGAAGGGGCTGGGGGGGCCACGACGGGAACGGGAGGGGGAGCGGGCGTTCCGGCCGAGGCGGGCGTGAACCGCATGGTGGTGGGGCCGGGGTCTGCGGCCTGGGGGGCGGGAATCCTCGGAACAGGTGGCGGGACCACGGGAACGGGAGGCGGAACCACGGGCGGCCGGACCGAAACCGGCGGAGCCGGGGGTGCCGCGGCAGGCGCCGGGGCGTAGGGTGTCGGGGGAGCCTCGCGCTTTATCGTGGCGCTCTTTCGGGACTCGACGTAGGAAAGGATGTCCTCGCGAGTAACGCGGCCGCCAAGGCCGGTCCCCGGGACTTCATTGATGTCGACGCCGTACTCCTGCGCGATCTTGCGGACCACCGGCGAGCTGCGCGCCATCCGGAGTTCGCCCGTGGTCATGCCTTCACGCGGACGTTCCGAGACGAAGTTGCCGCCGGAGAAAGTCGGGGCGTCCGAAACCGGAGCCGGGGCGGGCGGGGGAGGCGGCGCTACCGGAGGCCGGGGCGGGGTTGGAACCGGCGCGGGAGCGACCGCGAGGGGAGGAGGAGGAGCCGTCGCCTGCGCTGGAGCGGCCACGACCGAGCCCGCGACCCCGATTCTTCCCACCACCGTCCCGACCTCGACCGTGGTGCCGGGCTGGATCAGGATCTCGGTGAGCACGCCCGCGATTGGAGACGGAATCTCGGCATCGACCTTGTCGGTGGAGATCTCGAAGAGCGGTTCGTCCCGTTTCACGGTCTCGCCGATCTTCTTGAGCCACTTGGTGACGGTGCCCTCCGCGATGGATTCGCCCATCTGCGGCATGATCACGTCGGTCATTGATACCTCACACGAAGGAAAGAAGGCCGCAGCACGCGGGTCGGGGAGGGCGCGCCCGGAGTCGCCCGAAATCGAACGCCTAGTCTAGCGCGGCCCTCTAGTAGGCGGCGAGGGCCCGGATCGCGTCCGCGATCTTGGCCGCGTTTGGGAGGAAGTACTCCTCGAGGGGAGGCGAGTAGGGCACGGGGGTGTCGGGAGGCGCCACCCGGACGATCGGAGCGTCCAGATGCTCGAAGGCGTGCTCGCCGATGAGGGCGGCGATCTCTCCGCCCGGACCGCCGGTCTTCGTGGCTTCATGAACGATGAGGGCCCGGCCGGTCTTCTTCACTGTCTCCAGAATCCGTTTCCGGTCCAGGGGCAGGAGGGTGCGCAGATCGAGGATTTCAACCCCGATGCCCTCGGCCGCCGCCAGGTCCGCGGCCTCCAGCGAGGCGTGCACCATCGCTCCATACGTGATGATGGAAAGATCGTCTCCTGGCCGGGCGATGCGGGCCTCGCCGATGGGCGTCTCGTAGTCGCCCTCCGGCACGTCTTCCTTGAGGCGGCGATAAAGGAATTTGTGCTCGAGGAAGATCACCGGATCCGGATCGCGAATGGCCGCGATCATCAGGCCCTTGGCATCGGTCGGGGTCGCCGGGACCACGATCTTGAGGCCGGGAACGTTCATGAAATAGGACTCGGGGCTCTGCGAGTGGAAGGGGCCGCCGTGGACTCCAGCACCCGCGGGGCCGCGGATCACGATGGGCACGCCCCCGCCCCAGCGATAACGGCTCTTGGCCGCGTAGTTGACGATCTGATTGAAGCCGCACGCGATGAAGTCGATGAACTGGAGTTCGGCGATGGGGCGCATGCCGAAGAGCGAGGCGCCGATGGCGGCGCCGATGAGCCCGGTCTCGGAGATGGGGGTATCGATGATCCGCTGCGGACCGAACTTCTCCAGGAATCCCTGGGTCACCCGGAAAGCCCCGCCGTAGTTGCCCACGTCCTCGCCGAGGATGAAGACCCGCGAGTCGCGCACCATCTCCTGCTCCATGGCTTCGCGGATGGCTTCGAGGTAGGTGAGGACGGCCATTTCCTAGCTCCGAGCCGTCTTGAAGCGCCGTACGATCGGAGGCGTCGCGTCCTCGGCGGTGGATCCGAAGTACACGTCGCTCATCGCGGTCTCCCCCCGGGGCATGGGTGAGGCTTCGGCGCTCGCGAGTTCGGCCGTGAGCTCCTCCTCCACCCTGCCGGCCACCGCGTGGAGAAGGTTCGTGCCGATGCCGTTGTCGGTCAGGAACTTCTCGAAGAGGGCGATCGGATCGCGCAGGGCCCACCGTTCGACCTGCTCCTTTGGCACGTACTTCATGTCGTCGTGCTCGGCGTGGCCCTTCATGCGCATGGTGAGCGCTTCGATCAGCGTGGGCCCGAGGCCCTGGCGGGCCCTCTGGACGCCGAGGCGGGTGGCTTCGTAGACCGCGAGCACGTCGTTGCCGTCCACCTGCTCGCCAAAACACCCGTACGCCTTCGCGCGATCCACGAACCTCGTGTTCGCGGTCTGGCGCGCGGTCGGGGTCGAATAGGCCCAGCCGTTGTTCTCCACGACGAGCACGAGGGGAGCTTTCTGGACGCAGGCGAAATTGAGTCCTTCATGGAAGGCGCCCGTCGAGGTGCCGCCGTCGCCGATCCAGGTGAGGGCCACGGTGCGCCGTCCGTTCATCCGCTCGGCCATCACCGCGCCGGTCAGGATGGGAATCATGTCGCCCAGCATCGAGATCACCGACGGCATGGAGCCTTCGGGGGACAACCAGCCGAAGTGCACGTTCAGGTCACGCCCGCGGGTGGGGGAATCGGCCTTCGCCATGTACTGGCAGAAGATGTCGCGCGGTGAGCCGCCCCGGACCAGGATGGCCCCGAGATTGCGGATCAAGGGAGTAAAGATGTCGCCGCGCTCGAGGGCGTAGGCGGAGCCGATCGAACACGCCTCCTGGCCGAGGCTTCGATACAGGCCGCCCACCACCTTGCCCTGGCGGTAGAGGTTCGAGAGCTTCTCCTCGAGGCCCCGATTGAGCTTGAGGAAGTAGTACAGCTCGAGCAGCTGACCTCGCGTGAGGCGGTCGGCCGATGGCTTGTCCTGGGTCACGGGAGTCGAGCGATTCTATTCCCCTCGCGACCCCGCACTCCTGTCTGGGATTCTCCGCGGGCGGCAGGCGCGCCCGGGCTCAGTCCTCTGAAACCGGAGGGCCTTCGAGGACCTCGATCGAGACCCCGGCTTTCTCCAGGTTCTCGAGCACGTGGTCGCGCCACACGTCGCCCGGAACCGGCATTCCGGCCTGCGGCGAAACCCCGACCGCGCGATTGCGCCCGGTGTGTTTGGCTCGATACAGAGACAGATCGGCGAGCTCGATCACCGCGTCGAGGGGGACGGTGGTGGGGTTCTCGAGATAGAAGGGATACGTGGCGAAGCCGACCGAGCAGGTGCGGTGAAGCGGCGTGCCGGTGCCGATGTCAAAGGCCTGTCGACCGATCATCCCCACGATGCGATTGGCGATCTCGTTGCGGGGGAGATCCGGAGCGCCCCGGGCCACGATCAGGAATTCCTCGCCGCCCCACCTGAAGATCAGGTCGGACGTGCGGGTGGCGAGCTTGAGTCGGGCCGCGGTCTGGCGCAGAACCTCGTCGCCGGCGCCATGACCGAAGGTGTCGTTCACCTCTTTGAAGTGATCGAGGTCGACGAGGAACATGTGGAGCGCGGGAGATCCCGGGCGGCAGGCGAGCGAGGCCTCGCTTTCGATCACCTCCGCGTAATACCGGCGGTTGCGCAGGCCGGTGAGGGGATCGGTGAAGGAGGCATCGCGCAGTTCCGCGGTTTTCTGTTCGACGATGGTCTCGAGTTCGCGCTGGCGGCCGCGCAAGGCGCGGGTTCGAAGGTTCAAGGCGCCCAGGAACAGGGCCGCGCCTATCGCGATATCGGCGGCGATCGCCCAGGGCTTCCGATACCAGGGGGTGAGTACCGCGAAGGACAGACCCGCCTCCTGTCCGATGCGGCCATAGACATCGCGGGTTTCGACCCGGAACCGATACGCCCCCGGCCGCAGGTTCGTATAGTCCTTGCGGAACTCCGAGGTCCATGGGCTCCACTCGGTGTCCTGGCCGTCGAGTCGAAAGCGGAAGCGGTTTCGGGACGGGTCGTCGAGGCTGGACGAGGCGACCTCGAAACGCAGAGGCGACAGGTGCGGCAGGGGGGTGTCGAGCGAGTCGGCGGTCCCGCCCGAGAAAAGTTCTTCTCCTCTCGATTCGGCTCGGCGCACGTAGGCCGAGATGTCGCCCGAGGTCCGCGTCTCCCGCCGGGGGTCGTAGCGAAAAGCGCCGTCGTCCGTTCCGATCCAGACCTCGCCCTCTGAAACTTCGAGGAAGTCGAGGATGCGGCTGCCTGCGGGCGCCCGCATCAGCGAAGTGCTCAAGGGCGCGAGGCCGAGCCCGTTTTCATTGATCAGCCGAAGGGGACGCTTCGCCGAGGCGACCCAATACCCGCCGTCCCGTGCGTCCCTGATACGGAACGCTCCTTTCCCCTTGCCGAGAGCGGCGGTGAGGGGCCCGTCGGGCGTCAACGCGTTCCCCTGAGGCCGGAGCACGGCGTCCCCGGTGGCGATACGCACGCCGCCTTTGAGGGAAATGATCTCGGCGAATCCCGCGGAGATTCCCGCGGCCTCTCCGAAGGTCTTCACTTCTGTCAATCCCAATCCCCCGCTCCCGCGGACGGGAAGGCCGGAGAGGACGCGTCCGGTGGCGAGGGAGATCCACACCCGCCCGTCCGCATCCTCGCCGATGCTTGTGGCCTCGGCGCCCGGCGCGTCCTGGGGATCGCGGAGGGGCATGACCAACGGCTCGACGAGCCAGGCGCCGTTCTTCTTCGTGAGTTCCACGGCGCCCGACTGGGTTGCGGCCCAGATCCGGCCCGCCTTCGAGGCGGCGAGACCGCGGGCCATTCCCGGGCGGACGAGCCGCACCGCGGCGCCCTCGATCTCGTAGATGCCTTCAGCGGTCGCCGCCAGCAGCGCGCTTTCGGAGGAGAGGAGGGCGAAGGCCTGCGTTTGAAGGGAGGAGATCGGCTCGAATGCCCGAACCCCACAAGTCAGGCGGAAGACGCCTTCGGACGTCGCGGCGTAGATCGCGCCCTGGTGGTCGGTAAGTGATTCCACCAGACCAGGCAGTCCCTCTCGCGGTCCGAAGTTCTCGATGGGGCTCGGGAGCAGAAGCTGGGCTACACCTCCGCTCGTGCCCGCCCACAAGGAGCCGGCTGACCCCCGCAGGGTCAGCACCGCGTTGTCGGGAAGGCCGGTGTCACGATCCATGCGGAACCGCAACTCGCCTTTCTGATCGAGAACGATGAGGCCATTCCGCAACGTCCCCACCGCGAGCTGGCCGTCGGTCAAGGTCGAGACGCTGAGGATCTCGGAGGCCCTGAGTTCACGAACGCCGGCGCCTTCGGGCTGGGACTGACCGGTGCGCGGATCGAACCGGAACAGACCGCGGTCCTGAGTGCCGATGATCAGGTTCCCTTGGCCGCCATCGCTTATCGCGGTCACCCTGATGTCCTTGAACTTCTCTCCGCCGGGCAAAGGTGTTGCCCCCGCCCCGCTCAAGGCCACGATTCCGACCGCGGTGTCGGTCGCGTAGAGGGTGTCGTTCGCGAGCCCCATGGCCGAGAAGGCTCCAAGGGGCGCTACCGCCCGAAGGTCGCCGCCTTTCAGGGCGAAGATCCGCTCCCGCGAACGGAAGTAGATGAGATCCCCCTTCGCCGCGATGGTCTGCCAGATGTCCAGGAAACCGCGGTCTTCGGCGGGCAGCCGGGATTCGAGCGGCTGATAGATGAGCTCGCCCCCCGGATCTTCAACCACCTCCCCGAAAGTCCTCGACCCGCCCGCGAATATGCGACCGTTCGAGTTGGCCGCGACCGAGAGGGCCACCACCGACCGCCCGAGGGGCATGAGCCGCCAGGAGCTTCCATCGTAGGTGAGGATGCCGTTGTTGTTGGCCAGCAGGACGAAGCCGCGGGGATGGGCGGCCACGTCGAAGATCTGCGGCCCCACCAGGGCGCCCGCGGACTCCTCGATGGCGCGCGGCCGGGTCACGTTGACGAAGGGCGAGCCGGCGCATTCGCCCCCTGCGTGCGCAAGGGACGGGCCGGCGAGGCAAAGGATGCCTGTGACCCAGAGTCGGGCGGAAGGAAGACGCATTGGTTCTCTTACGGGGAAGGCGGGAGTTTAGATGTTCGCGGGGCGAACGCGCCTTGGTTGCTTGCGAGAATGCGCCGGATGATCGAAACGGTTTTCCTCGACGCGGGCGGCGTGCTCGTCCATCCCAACTTCGAGAGGGTTGCGGCCGCCCTCAACGCCGAGGGCGTCTCCACCAGCGGTGAAGCCCTGCGGCGCGTGGAGCCGTTGGCGAAACGCGACCTCGAGGACCCTTCCTTCATAAGGAGTTCGGACGACGACAGCCGGGGCCTCGTCTATTTCGCGACCGTGCTTCGTCGGGCGGGGATCGAGATGAACGACCAGGTGCGCGCGGCTTTGAACGATCTTCGCGCTTACCACGCGAAGAACAACCTCTGGGAGACCGTGGCCGAAGGCCTCATCCCGTTCCTTGCCCGCTTGCGGACGCGAGGCCTCCGCCTCGTCGTGGTCTCCAATGCCAACGGGACGCTGCACGCTCACTTCGACCGCCTGGGACTCACCCCTTACTTCGACGCCGTATTCGATTCGCACGTCGAGAAAGTGGAGAAGCCCGACCCGCGCTTCTTCGAGATCGCGCTCGACCGGAGCGGTTCGAAGAAGGAGACCACCGTGCACGTGGGCGACTTCTACGAGATCGACGTGGTGGGTGCCCGCCGGGCCGGACTCCAGGCGATTCTGCTCGATCCGTCAGGCGTGAACGCCGATCGCGACTGCGCGAGGGTGCGGACCCTCGGCGAACTGGCGGAGAGGCTCGGCGCCTAGGGAATCAGGGTGCGAGGGTGAGCGGGACGACGTATCGAAGAGGAGCGCCCGATCCCATCTGCCGGATGCGCTACACCGAAGCGCGCGGCTTCACCTCTCGGCTGAGCGCCACCAGGATCAAGGACACCGCCGCACTGGCGTAGCCCATGATGGCGTAGCCGACGGACGAGAACACCAGTCCGGAGAGCGCGCTGCCCGTGCCCGCGAGGGTGGTGAGGACGAAGTCGTTGACGCTCTGGATCCGCGCCCGTTCGTCGAGAGACAGGCGGTCGGAGAGGAGGGTGGAGCCGCCCACGTAGCAGAAGTTCCAGCCCAGCCCCAGCAGGAACAAAGAGAAGGCGAGAGGCGCGACCTCGGTCGAGAGAGTGGCGGTGAGGCAGGAGATGACGAGCACGATGGCGCCCGCGCCGATCAGCGGTCCGCGGCCCCAGGTATCGGCCACGCGGCCGGACACAACGGAGAAGGCGTACATCCCGAAAACGTGCGAGGACATCACCGCGGCGATGCTGGAGAGGGCATGGTGGTGATGCG
>CAZYEA010000060.1:9145-9960 GCA_964646485.1 uncultured Acidobacteriota bacterium | reverse complement strand
CAGGGAGGTGATCACCATCAGCATCACCATCACCACCTGGGCGATGGCCATGGTGAGGCCGGCGATGCGGACGGCGGGGTCGCTCAGGATCTGGCGGGCGCTCCGTCCGGGCGCGGCGGGAGAGTTGAGTGCCGCTTGAACCTCTCTGGCGAGGTCACGCGGGTCGGGCCACAGGAGGAGGACCACGAGCACGGCGCCGAGCGAGAAGAAACCGGCGCTCGCCGCGTAAGGGCCGGCCAGAGGCGGGCCTCCGAGCGAGGTGGCGAGGCCCGACATCGGAGCGACCAGGGCGGGCCCGAGGACGGCGCCCACCGTCCCGCCGAGAACCACGGTGGAGATCGCCCGGCCCCTTTCCTCGATGCGATGGACCTCGCCGGCCATGAACCGGGCAAGCTGAAGCGCTGAGTTGGCCGCTCCCATGAGGGCGAGACCGAAGACGAACCCGCGGAAGGAATGACGAACCACGAAGAAGGAAGCGAGGGTGGCCCCCAGCACGCCCACGAGAAGGCCCAGGGAGAGAGTGCGACGGCGTCCGATGGGATCCATCAGGCGTCCCCAAAGAAGGGTGGCGAGGGCGCCACCCGCCCAGTAGAACGCCGTGGGCACGCCCGCGAATGAAGGCCTCCCCGAAAGTTGCGCGCCCACGATCGGGGTCACGGTGGAGGCGACCAGGAAGCCCGCGGACCCCATGGCCTGCGCTCCGAAGAGCGCCCACTTCAGTTTTCTGGCCGCTGCGGAAAGCGGCATCAGGGCCGAAAGGGCAGGGCCGAAACCTCAGCGGGAACGCGGGAGACGTCCACTTTCGTTCCGGGTTC
>CAZYEA010000060.1:0-9135 GCA_964646485.1 uncultured Acidobacteriota bacterium | reverse complement strand
ATCCACAGAATCTTTCCAATTTACGGTGTGTGCCATTCCTGTTCCCGGTTTTTAATTGTGTTAAATGTGGTGTTCCGGTTTTCACGTATACATGGTGTTGCTTGGATAGTTCTTTCTTTCCTTTTTCGTATTTCTATCGTTTCTCGTTTCGCTTGGCGATTCGGCCGAACTCCGGCGAGTCTCCGCACGTGGTCACCCGTCCGATAGTGGTCCCTTCCGCCCCGATCTCGTCCGAGGCCTCGACCTTCCGCTCACACTTCAGTCCGACCAGCCGCTTGTTGACGTTGCCCCCGCGCCCTTCCAGCCGAGCCACCACTTCCTGTCCGAGATAGCAGCCCTTGGAAGCGGAGTGATAGAGGGCGAGTCGGCCGGTTTCGTGGAGCAGGTTTTCCTCGCTCACATCGATGCCGTGCCAGGGAATCCCTTCTTCCACCCGCAGCGTGTCGAGAACGGCCGCATCCATGGGCGCCCCCAAATGGGCGCGCAGCTTCTCTTCGAGGGCCATCGCGGTCACGTGGTCGGCGTGGATGGTGCGACCGCGCGCGGGCATGTCGCTGCCTCGGCTGACCCGTACCGCACTTCCGGTCATGAGGTCCGTGGCGAAGGTCTCGAGCCCGGTGGGAACGGCGGTGAGGCCGATGGCGATCAGCGCGTCGGCGGCGCGGTTGCCGAAGAGGCCGAGGACCGCGGTGTCCAGCTTTTCGAAACGGACCGGCGCTCCAACCTTGTAGTGCACGAAGGTGTCGATCACGGTGTCGCGCACGTCTCGCGGCAACTCGCAGTAAAGAGCGTCCGCCTCGGCGAGAACCCTCATCCACGCCACCTGCTGGCCCTTGAGGTTCATGAGTGCGGCGAGGCGACTCTGCCCGGGGGCGAGGCCGCTGATGTCGTTCGAGAGGAGTCCGTGGAGGAACTTCACCCGCTGGGGCCCGCCGACCCGGATCAGGGAGAGGCGATCGAGGCGGGTCCAGCCGGCTCCTTCCCGCACGCGGGTCACGGCGTTTTCGGATCTCAAGGAGTGCAGTTTAACGGGAGGGGTTCGTTATCATCACTTTCTCCCCGCACTCCAACCAAGCAAGGACGACATGCCCGCCACCAGGATCATCGTGAAGAACAACGGCTCCATCCGCGTCGAAGGCGACTTCGAGATCGTCGACGAAGCGGGGAAGGCGTTCGATCTGGCCGGGCGGGATGCCATCGGCCTGTGCCGCTGCGGCCAGTCCGCGAACAAGCCGTTCTGCGACGGCTCCCACGCGCGCTGCGGTTTCGCGTCGATGATCGAGGCCCGCGCCCTGCCTCCGATGAAGCCGAAGGTCTAGGCCGCCCCTTACGCCTCGTCGAAGCTCTCCATCGCCTGAAGCAGGGCGTCCGGGCCTTCGGCCACGAGGATTCTCGATCGGGCGGTATCCGGAGCGAACCCTTCACGGACCGCCTGCTCGATGAGGCCGAGCAGGGCATCGAAATAGCCGGCGACGTTCAGCAGGCCCACCGGTTTGCCGTGCAGGCCGATCTGGTTCCAGGTCAGGATCTCGAAGAGTTCGTCGAAGGTGCCGAGGCCCCCGGGCAGGGCCATGAATCCGTCTCCGAGGTCGGCCATCGTCTGCTTTCTCTCGTGCATGGAGTCGACCACGCGCAAGTCAACGTCGTGATAGGCCCGCTCCCTGGTATTCAGATGGCCGGGGATGACGCCGATGACGCGCCCGCCCAAAGCCCTCGCCGCGCGTGCCGCCTCGCCCATGAGGCCGATGCTGCCGCCTCCGTAAACCAGCGTCCGTCCGGTTCTGGCCAGGAGGTGGCCGAGGTCACGAGCCGCCTGCGCGTACTCGGGTTTGACGCCGGAGTAGGAGCCGCAATAGACGCAAATCGAATGGAGGCGCGTCATGGGGGGAGTTGGTGGACCTGAGGGGGATCGAACCCCTGACCTCTTGAATGCCATTCAAGCGCGCTCCCAGCTGCGCCACAGGCCCACGTCGTTCGGAAGGAGGCGAACGATACCAGAAGTCACCCGCTGGCCGGTTTGCCTGCCTTAGGCGGGTGAGAGAATGGTTCTTGAGGATGCGGAACGACGCCATGAGACCCCCTGACGCCGTCCGGGCCTGGGAATACCCGCTATCCGGCGGCTGGAAGGTGCTGGCAGGCAAGACCGACCAGGATAACGAGGCCTTAAGCCTCAGGGTGGCTCGCGCCAACGACTACTGGTTCCACGTCCACGGCGTCCCCGGGTCTCACGTGGTCCTTCAGGGGCCGGAAGGCGAAGATCCCGAAAAGGAAATGCTCAAGATCGCGGCCGCGGTGGCCGCATACCACAGCAAGGCGAGGAACGGAGGCGTGGTTCCGGTTTCCTGCACCCGGGCGCAGAACGTGAGCAAGCCGCGCGGGGCCAGGATGGGAACCGTCCAGATTCGCAAGGAGACCACGATCAAGGTGCGGCCCGCCTTGCCCGCGGGCTCTCCTAGTTCCGAGGCCTCTGATTGAAGTACAGGTCGAGGAGCTGGTGCAGGTCGGGGTGCGCGTCGGCCATGGCACTCGACAGCTCGAAGAAACCCTCTACCGAAACCGCCCACAGTTCGGCCGGCGACTCCAGGCCATAAGCATCGAGGGGGGATTGCTCCAGCGCGAGCGCCGCCCTTGTGGTCTCGAGCGCCTTGCCCATCAGCGCCGCGAACTTCCCGCTGATGTTGGAAGGGAGGCCGCCATCCCCTGCTCCCGTCCCCACCGTGGCTGCGGTGTCGCGATCGAGAACATGGGCGAACTCGTGATACCCGACGTGGTAGCCGTCGTGGGGGTCGTCGAAACTCTCCTCGAGCGAGGGCAGGGAGAGGATGATGGTGCCCCACGGATGAGCCTGGCCCGCGAGTTCCGCGCCCGTGCCGTCCTCCAAAGCGACCTGGTAATCGCGATCGAAGTCGTCCTGGTAGAGGAGTATCTCGGTGACGTCCGTCCACGAGAAGCCCGGCCAGCCGCACGACAGCGTGCAGGCCGAGGCGGCCACGAGCAACCGGTCCTCTCGTTCGAGCGGTCCGTCGAGACTCACGCCGGTGATGCGCTGGGTGGCGAGGAAGTGTGCGGCCTGGTCCTCGAACTCGGCCTGGATGGCCGGGCTCATCTCGGAATACGGAACCGACCAGTCGCGAAGGAACTTCCGGTCGGTTTCCGAGAGCGGCGCTACCGCAGGCTTGGACTTGAAGAGGCCCACGAGGCCGAACTTACCCGTTACTTCGCAGGCGCGCTCACGACGAGGTCCACCGTGGTGCCGAGCTTGAGCGGCGTCTTTTCCTGGAAGGCCACCTTGAGCGCCAGCACACGCACATCGGTCGGGCGCGCGGGGTCCTGGGGCTTGATTCGCCGAAGGGTCACGCTGCCCGGGATCTCCTCGACCCGTCCTCGGAAGCTCTTTCCGGGGAATCCGTCGGCGTGGATTTCCACCTCGGCCCCAATGACCACGCGATCGGCGTCGGCCTCATGGGCCTCTCCTTCGATACGAAGGCGGCCCAGATCGGCCACGGTGAAGGCGGGGTCGCCGCGATCCACCATCTGTCCGGCGTTCACCACGCGCGACGTCACGGTGCCGCCGATGGGGGCGATCATCCGGGTCTTGGCGATGGTGGCCTCGAGCCGGTGGATCGAGGCGATCGCGGTCTCGATGCGCGCCTGGGTGATCTCGACGTCCCGCTCGGCGGCATCGCGATCGAAAGCGGTGAGGATCCCTTCGTTGAAGAGCTTCACCTTGCGCTCGGCGTTGTATTGAGCGAGCCGACGCTCGGCGGTGGCTTCCTCGAGGCGGGCTTTCGCCTCGTCGAGGCTCGCGATGAGGTCGCTCGCGTCGATCTCGGCGAGGACCTCGCCCTTGCGCACCACGTCGCCTTCCTCCACGTTCACGCGAAGAAGGCGTCCGACCGCGTCGGCCCCGATGGTCACCTCGGCGCCAGGGTAGGCGACCACGCGTCCCTCCGCGGCGACGCCCCCGAGTCGCGCGGGAGCCTCCGCGGCGCTGGTCGCCGCCTGAGTCTGGGGCTGGGCCTGCATGACTGTCCCCGCGAGGAGGGCGAGGCCGATTCCGGACAATGAAAGGAGGACAAGACTTGAACGCATGATGGACCTCGGGATGAAATCAGGCCGCGTGAGCCGCGGCCTCGGGAAGAAGAAGGCCGTCGGCGATGCCGGCGACGCGATCCGCGACACGGCGGACCTTGGGGTCGTGGGTCACGATGATGAGGCCTTTGTTCTCGCTCTTGGCGAGATCCCGGAACAGATCGAGGATCTGCACGCCCACCGCGGAGTCGAGGTTCGCGGTGGGCTCGTCGGCGAGGATGACGTCGGGCGAGCCGGAGAGAGCGCGCGCGATGGCGACCCGCTGCTTCTGGCCGCCCGAGAGGTCGCGGGGCAGGAAGTGCTTGCGGTCGGTGAGTCCCACCGCGTCGAGCACGCGGTCCGCTTCCTTCTCGGCCTTTCCCCCCTTGTGGCCCTTGATGCCGAGGGCGTAGACGATGTTCTCGCGCGCGGTGAGGGCGGGGAAGAGATTGAACTGCTGGAAGACGAATCCGATCGACTTGCGCCGGGCGTCGCGCAGGGCCTTGTCGTTGCCGCTGATCCGCTCGCCGCCGATATGGACCTCGCCGTCGCTCGGGGTGAGGATGCAGCCCATGATCGAGAGCAGGGTGGTCTTGCCCGAGCCGGACGGGCCCTCGAGCGAGACGATCTCTCCACGGGTCACGTCCAGGCTCACCCCGCGAAGAACCTCGACGCGCTGCGTGCCCTCTTCGAACGTCTTGCGGATGACCCGCGCTTCAAGCACCTTCTTCACTTGGCCTACCCCCGGAAGACGAGCGCGGGATCGATGAGAGCCACGCGACGGAATGAGAAGAGCGCGGCGGCCAGGCACATGGCCACGGTGCCGACGAAAACGATCCCCGAGAACTGCGGGGTCAGCAGGACGGTGAGATGGAGGTTCGCCATCGCGGGCCTTACCGCGTAGGAAGCGCCGGCTCCGAGGAGGAAGCCGCAGACCGCGGCGATGAGCGCCTGCTCGCCCAGGATCTTGTAGATGTCCCAGTTCGAGCCGCCGATCGCCTTCACCGTGCCGAACTGGCGGATGTTCTCGACCGCCGAGGTGTACAGAGTCTGGGCCACGATCACTACGCCCACCAGGATGCCGAGGAACACCGTGACTCCCATGCTCATGCCGAGGCCGGTCGACTTGATCCAGTACCCGCGGGACTGGGCCGCCCACTGCTCGCGGGTGAACACGTCGTTGTAGGGGAAGAGGGGCCGCAGCCGTGCGGCCACCTCGGCCGGATCGAAGCCCGGCGCCACCTTCACGAGCACGTAAGTCGTCTTCTCGCGCAGCTGGTCCATCAGGCTCTGGGCGTTGGCGAAACTCATGAAGACGATGGGAGTGGTGGTGAACGACTCCGCCCCGGCGCTTCGGCCGATGACTCGGAAGCCCCGGCCCCCGATTTCGCGGTAGTCGCCCACTTTGAAAGCGCCGAAGCGGAGGCTCGCGGAGCGGTCCATCACGAGATTGAAGCCGCGAGCGAGGTCGGCGCCGCCCCGGCCCTCCTCGACGCTCCACGGGAGATTCCAGAACGCCCCGTCGGCGAGTCCGTAAACGAGGGCGTTCTCCGTGGCCCCGGTCGGGAGCTGGATGGTGATGAACTGAACGATGGCGTTGTCGGCCCGAAGCACGCCGCTCAGGCCGCGCGCCCGCAGGGCCAGGGTCTCCGGAATCGGCCGGCCGAAGTCGATGTTGGGGGTGTTCTTGCCCACGATCCAGATGTCCGCGTTCGAGCGCTCGATGGTGACCGTGGCCTTGCCGAGCAACCCGAGGAACAGGCCGACCTGCACCAGGACCAGAGTCACCGCGAAAGCGACGCCCGCCAGGGTGATCGCGAACCGGATGCGGTCGTGGAAGAGGTTTCTTCGGGCGAGCGAGACCATGGGTTACCTCTTCGACTCCGCGAGCAGGCCGTGCAGGGTCACTTCCATCGACTCCTCGACCAGGCCGTCCCGCGGCGGAACGTGGGGGAACTGATCCGGCTTGAACGTGATCAACAGCGAGACCACCCCGTGGATGCTGCTCCAGACCACCTGTGAGATCAGGTCGACGTCGGCCTTCTTGAAGTAGCCCTCTTCCATCGCCTGCACGACCACCTCACGCAGCACCGCGTAGGACTGTGAGGGAGGCGTTCCCGGATCCTTCGCATGGTTCTTCCAGTCGCCCCCGGTCATGAACATGAAGCGATAGTGATTTGGATTGGCGAGCCCGAAGGCCACGTAGGCACGTCCGAGCGCTTTCAGGCGCTCGACCGGATCCTTCGGGAGCGGGCCGCGGTTCATGGCGCTGGTCAGGCGCTCGAAGTCCTCGAAGCACAGCGCTTCAACCAGCGCATCCTTGTTTTCGAAGTGGTGATAGATGGTGGTGGGCGAGTACTCGATCGCATCCGCGACCGCGCGCATGGTCACGTTCTCGTATCCGTGAGCTTCGAAGAGGTGGTGCGCGGCGTCGAGGATCTTCCGCCGTACGTCCTCTTTCTCCCGCTCTTTCCGCTCTGCGATTCCCACTGCCTTAACTCCGTGCTGTGACTTAACAACGTTAAGTATCGCTACGCTGTTCAGTCAGGGTCAAGAAATATTTTCACCAGTCTATCTAAAACATTTATAAACATTAGTTTACATAGCAAATATTCGGTCACAGGAAACAAATCCCATCTTCCCTCGTTATATCCACAGTGGATATATTCACGCTGTGAGCAATCATCTTCCCGACCCGATGCCGTTCCTGCCGCTGCCCCTCGCGACCTTCCACATACTCCTCGCCGTGGCCGAAGAGCCGCGCCACGGCTACGCGATCATCCAGGACGTGGAGTCGCGCACGGGTGGCGCGCTGCGACTTGCCGCCGGCACTCTGTACAGGTCGATCCAGCGGATGCAGGAGGACGGCCTCATCGAGGAGACGCGCGAACGCCCGGCGCCTGAAGACGATGACGAGCGCCGGAGGTACTACCGCATCACGCGCCTTGGCGGTGCGGTGGCGCGCGCCGAAGCGAGCCGCCTCGCCGAACTCGTGAAATTCGCCCACGCCGCTGGACTCGCCCCGGAGCGCTCATGAACCTCTATCGCACTCTCCTTCTCCTCTATCCAAAATCCTTCCGCCAGGAATACGGCGGCGAGATGTGCGCGATGTTCCGGTCCCGTGTAGACCGGGCGGACAGCGCGGCGGCGTTGCTTCTGGTCTGGATGGGAGCCATGAAGGACGTAATCCCGAACGCGCTGCTGACCCACCTCGACATCCTCCGCCAGGACCTCAAGTTCACCTTCCGCACCCTCGCGCGCACGCCGGGCTTCACTTTCACCGCGATTCTCGTGGCCGCCCTCGGGATCGGCGCCACCACCGCGGCCTTCACCGTTACCGATCGCGTGCTCATCCGCGAACTGCCGTTTCGCGACGCCGACCGGCTGGTGAAGCTCTATCAGGCCGAACCCGGCTATTCGCGCTTCGAGCCCTCGCCCGCCCACTATCGCGACTGGAAGGCCATGAATTCCTCGTTCGTGGACATCGGCGCTTATTCCGGCACCTCGATGAACCTCATCGCGGAGGGCGACCCCCTTCGCGTGACCGCGGCCGCGGTGACCGCGAATCTCTTTCCCATCATCGGGGCTGCCCCCCAGGTCGGCCGCCTCTTCAGCCCCGAGGAGGACGTCGAGGGCGCCGCGGGCACCGTGATCCTGAGTTTCGGTCTGTGGCAGGAGGCCTTCGGCGGACGGGCGGCCGCGGTGGGCTCGCGAATCCGGCTGGATGAAGAGAGCTACGCGGTCATCGGGGTCATGCCGCGCGACTTCACGTTTCCCGATCGCGCGACCCGCCTGTGGACGACCATCCGCTTCACGCCCGGTCACTTCGAGGATCGGGACAACCACTACCTGAATCTGGTCGGCCGCCTCAAGAGCGGGGCGACCCTCGCCTCGGCCCGGGCGGACATGAACGGCGTGGTGGCTCGCCTCAAAGCCATGTATCCGAAGGAAGCCGACATCACCCTCGCGCAATTGAGCGATCAGGTGCCGGGCCAGGCTCGACTCATGGTTCAGGCTCTTTTCGGGGCGGCGCTGTGCGTGCTCCTCATCGCCTGCACCAATCTTGCGAGTCTGCTGATCGCGCGCTCCCTGCAGCGGAGGAAGGAACTGGCGGTGCGAACCGCGATCGGCGCGGGAAGGGAGAGACTGGTCCGCCAACTGATCACCGAGAGCATCGTCCTGGCCGCGGCGGGAGGCGCCCTCGGAATCGCTCTCGCCCTGACCGCCACCCCTCTCCTCGGCCAGATGGCGCCGAGCAACCTGCCGATCGCCGAAACGGCGGCGGTCGACGGGCGGGTTCTGATCTTCGCCGCCCTGATGACCCTCGCCACCGGTATCGGCTTCGGAGTGGTTCCGGCCATAGCCCTCAATCAGGACCGGCGCCTCGACGCCCTTCGTGAGGGCGCACGCGGGGGCATCGGCGGCCGTCGCCGCCTGCGCTCGGCCCTGGTGTTCGCGGAGGTTGCGATCTCCGTGGTGCTCCTCGTCTCCTGCGGGCTTCTCGTGCGCGCCTTGTGGCGGGTTCAGCAGACCGACCCCGGGTTCAAGGCCGAGGGCGTGTTGACGGCGCGCACCTCGCTGCCCATGAACCGCTATGCGCCCACCGCGGCCCGCGGGCTCTTCTACGACCGGGTGATCAGCGAGGTGAAGGCGATTCCGGGAGTCAGGAACGCCGCGTACACGAGCTTCCTTCCCATGGTGATGCGAGGCGGCATCTGGAACGTCAAGATCCCGGGCCGTGCGGAAGATCGCGCCGAGGACAAGGTGAGCATGCGCTTCATCACCCCGGGCTACTTCGCGACCATGGGCGTGCCTCTGCTGAAGGGCCGCGACTTCGGCCCCTTCGACACGGGGAAGGCGCCCGCGGTGATCGTGGTGAGCGAGTCCTTCGCCAGGCGCTACTGGCCGAACCAGGACCCGCTTGGCCGCATGGTCAACATCACCTTCGAAGACCGCATGATCATCGGGGTCGCAGCCGATGTGAAGACTCGCGGCCTGGAGCGGATCAGAGAGCCTCAGTTCTATCTCTGCCATCTCCAGTTTCCCGACTGGTACGTCCCCTTC
>CAZYEA010000059.1:17999-19762 GCA_964646485.1 uncultured Acidobacteriota bacterium | reverse complement strand
CTCTGCGCGATGTGGTCGCCCTCGAGCAGCGCGCGCTCGAGCAGCTGCGCAAGGCCTTCGAGGACTTCGGGGACGACATCGCCGGCATCCTCATCGAACCCATCCAGGGCGAGGGCGGGGACAACCATTTCCGGCCCGAGTTCATCCAGGCCCTGAAGACGGTCGCCGACTCCACCAACTCCTTCTTCATCGTCGATGAAGTGCAGACGGGCATCGGCCTCACCGGGAAGTTCTGGGCCCACGAGCACTACGGCGTCGAGCCTGATGCCCTCGCCTTCGGCAAGAAGACCCAGACCTGCGGGTGCCTGGTCGGCCCCAAGGTCGACCGCGAGCCCGACAATGCCTTCAAGACCCGGTCGAGGATCAACTCCACCTGGGGTGGAAACCTCACCGACATGGTGCGCTTCCAGCGCTTCCTCGAGATCATCGAGGAGGACAACCTGGTCGAAAACGCCCGCGTGGTGGGCGAGCACCTGCTGAAGGGACTGCGCGCCCTCGAGTCCGAGTTCGCTCCGCACATCTCGAACAGCCGCGGCCGCGGCCTGATGATCGCCTTCGACACCGACGCGGCCTCGCGCAAGGCGCTTCTCGCGAAGTGCTTCGAGGCGGGGCTCCTCGTGCTTCCGTGCGGCAGCCGCTCCGTCCGGTTCCGGCCGCCTTTGACCCTTACCCGCGCCGAGGCCGATACCGGCCTCGACATGCTGCGCCGGGCTTTTCAGTCTCTCTTGGGAGGAACAGGCAAATGATCGAAAACGAAGCGGCGATTTTCATCGCGAACGACGCGATGGCCGAGATCATCAAGGCTAAGAGTGCCAAAGGAAAGATGGTGCGCGTCGCCGAAGAGGGCTACTACGAGGTCCGCCTGGTCCTGAACGGCAAGAATCACACCGCCTACCTGCCCATTTCCACCACCGTGGTCGTGTCCGCCACTCCCGAGGGCGAATTCGCTTCCATTCCCGTCGAGCGCTGACCCCGATTTCCCCCTTTCCCTTTCGCTCGCGATCGCGGCGGAGCGTTTACCGCCCTTCGGTCGGCGCGCGTCCCTTCCATTTTCTGGAGAGAAAACCCGCATGTCCCGTGATCTGAAGATCATCCATATCGGCCTCGGTCCCATTGGCGTGGGCATCGCGAAGATGGTGCTCGCCAAGGAGGGGCTCAAGGTGGTGGGAGCCTGCGATCCCGCGGCGGAAAAGGCCAACAAGGACCTGGGCGATGTGCTCGGGCTCGGCAAGAAGCTCCGCCTCAAGGTGGCCGCCGACCCCGTGAAGTTCATCAAGTCCGCCAAGGCCGACCTCGCCGTGGTGTCCACCACGTCCTCGGCCAAGGTGGTGAAGGCGACCATCGAGGCCCTCCTGAGCCGCGGCATCAACGTGGTGACCACCTGCGAGGAATTCGCCTACCCGGTTCCCGCCAACGCGAAGGTCTTCCGCGACCTCGACGCGATCGCGAAGAAGAAGAAGGTCACCGTCCTCGGCACCGGCGTCAATCCCGGCTTCGCCATGGACGCGCTCGCCCTGACCATGACCGCGCCCTGCGAGTCGGTCACCCGCGTGTCCGTCACCCGCATCGTGGACGCGGGCACCCGCCGCCTGCCCCTGCAGCGCAAGGTCGGAGCCGGCCTCTCCCTCGCCCAGTTCTCCCGCGCCAAGGCCGAAGGCACCGTCCGCCACGTCGGCCTGCCCGAGTCCGTGCAGATGATCGCCGACTCCCTCGGGTTCAAGCTGGAGCGTGTCGAGGAGACTCTCGAGCCCGCGCCGGAGCTG
>CAZYEA010000059.1:14754-17989 GCA_964646485.1 uncultured Acidobacteriota bacterium | reverse complement strand
GATCGCCCCGCGCGACCTCAACACCGACTACCTCCGCATCGCCGCCGGCACCGCGGCCGGCATCAAGCAGAGCGCGCGCGGCTACACCAAGACCGGCCTGGTGGTGAGCCTCGACCTTCACATGTACGTGGGCGCCGACGGCCCCAAGGACCACATCGTCATCGATGGCTCGCCCTCCATGGACATGACCGTGAAGGGCGGCATCGCGGGCGACATCGCCACCGCGGCCATCTCGGTGAACGCGATTCCGAAGGTGATGTCGGCCCGCCCCGGCGTCCTCACCATGCGCGACATCCCCTTCATTCATTCCTACAACAAGGAAGAAGCGCGCAACCCTCCGAAGAAGTGACCTTGACACCGACAACCGCACGTCCATAGTGTGCGGGGGTCATGCTGACGTCCTTCCTCGACACGCTCAAGACCACGGACTGGTCGGAGCGCCTGTCCCACCTCGAGCTTCCCGCGATGTCGGTGGACCTCTTGCAGTCGATCGCCCTCGGCATCGCCCTCGCCGCCTGCGCGGGCCTGCGCGCCTGGTTGCCGATGCTGGCGATCGGCGTTTCGGTGCGCCTCGGGGTCGTGTCCCTGGGCGACTCCTTTCGCTTCCTGGGCTCGACCACGGCGCTCACCGTTTTCGCCATCGCCACGGTGATCGAACTGATCGCGGACAAGATCCCGGTGGTCGATCACGCGCTCGACGCGCTGTCGACCTTCCTCAAGCCCGTCGCCGGCGTGGTGCTCGCCGCTTCGGTGCTCTGGACGGTGGATGACCCCATCGTGGCCATCGCCCTCGGCATCATGGTGGGAGCACCCGCGTCTTTCGCACCCCACGCCGCGAAGGCGACCCTTCGCGGTGTCCTCTCGCCCATCACCGGCGGGCTCGCCGCACCCGTGCTGTCGATCCTCGAGGACGTGATCGCGTTCGGCCTCGTGGCCCTCGCCATCCTCGCGCCCTTCGTGGTGGCCGCGGGCTTCGTGCTCGTGGCCCTCGTCACCGGAAGGTTCCTGAGAAAGAAGATGACCCACACCCAGACGCCCCCGGCCACCGCATGAGCCCCACGCCCCTCGTTCTTGGCCTGGCCATCGCCACCGCTGCCTCGGCCTCGAGTGTCGCGACCCCTCAGGACCCGCAGCCGCGCCCGCCCATCGTGATCGGAGCGGAGGTGGAGATCGTCTCGGTGCCGGTCATGGTCTACGACAAGGCGGGCCGGTTCGTCGCCGACCTCAAGAAGAACGAGATCCAGATCCTCGAAGACGGCGTGCCCCAGGAGATCACCTATCTGGCCAGCAGCACCGGCGAAGATCGGATTCCCCTCTCCATCGCTCTCACCCTCGACACCTCGGGCAGCATGCAGCCGAGCGTCAAGTTCCTCAAGGAGGCGGCCACCTACTTCACCGGCAAGCTCGAGACCACGGATCAGGCGCTGGTGGTGCAGTTCAACGAGAGCGTCAAGTCGAGCTCGGAGTTCACCGACGACACCGATCGCATGGACTCGTTCATCAACGGCCTGCAGGTGTGGGGCGGCACCGCGCTCTACGACGCGGTCATGTACGGCCTCGACCGCCTGCGCGACCGTCCCGGCCGCAAGGCCCTGATCCTCCTCTCGGACGGCGATGACATCGGGGCGAGCTCGGCCACGAGGGCCCAGGTGACCGCCCTCGCCAAGTCGCTGGAAGTTTCGATCTACGCCGTGGGCATCCAGGGCTTCGACACCCCGCGCGGTTTCCTCAAGAATCTGGCCGAGGACACGGGCGGGGTCTACTACTTCCCGAACAAGGTGAGCGAGCTGATCAAGGTGTTCGAGGCAATCTCGAAAGACCTCAAGAACAACTACATGGTCGCCTATTCCCCGAAGCGCGCCGCCGACAACACCTACCGCAAGATCGAGGTGCGCGTGAGCCGCCCCGAAGTTTCGGTGCGGGTCCGGCCAGGCTACATGGCGGCAAGGAAGCGAAGAGGCCGGGACCAGTAGGTCTCTCGCGAAGGCCCGGTCCCCTTACAGGCGCTTCAGCAGGTCGGCGAGTCCGAACCCTGCGATGGCCACACTCGCGAGCCAGGCGAGGGCTCCTGCGATCGTCATCCTGAGCGGATGCACATAGGCTCCCACGATCGCGGCACGGCGGGACGCGATCAGGATGAGGCCGAGGCTGAGCGGCAGGACGAGGCCGTTCAGTCCGCCCGCCCACACCAGTAACTGAGCGGGTCGGCCCACGGCCAGGAAGACCGCGAGCGCCGCCACGATGAAGAAGACGAGGCCAGCGTTGCGGGCCGCGCCATGCTCCGCTCCCTTGATGAAGGAGAGCGAGGTGTAGCTGCAGCCCACTACCGACGTGATGGCGGCGCTCCACAAGACGAGGCCGAAGAACTTCTCCCCGAGGACGCCGCCGCCCAGGCGGAACGCCGCTCCGGCGGGATTGACGGGATCGAGGGGGCCGGTTGCGAACCGCAGGACGCCGAGGATCGCGAGGAAGAGCAGGGTGCGCATGGCCGCGGTGACGAGGATGCCGCGGATGGCCGCCCGGTCGAAGTCGTGAATCGCTTCTTCGCCCTTGAGGCCCGAGGCCAGGAGCCGATGCGCTCCCGAGAAGGTGATGTAGCCCCCGACCGTGCCGCCGACGAGAGTGAGGATCGAGCCGGTCGGAAGCTCCGATGGCCACAAGGCCCGGCGCGCCGCGAGCAGGTAGTCGGGTTGCGACAGGATCATGATCGATGCGGTGAGGGCCAGCATGAGGAAGCCCAGCCACTGGACGAAGACATCGAGGGGTTTCATGGCCTGCGGTCGGGCCAGCAAGGCCACCGCGAGGATGGCGGACACCACCGCCCCCACCCCCTGCGGGACGCCGAAGATGGCGAGGCCCAGGGCGCAGCCGGCGAGGTTGCCGACGTTGAAGACGAAGCCACCGAACACCACGAGCACGCGCAGCAGGCTTCCTAGAAAAGGGTGAATGGCGGCCGCGATCGCGGGGCCGCCAAGCCCGGTGACGCCGATGACCCGCCACACGTTCCACTGCACCCCGATGTCGATGAGCACCGAGGCCAGGATGGCGAAGGCCATGTCCGCGCCGTGGATCCCCGTGAAGACCGCGGTCTGGGTGAGGAAGCCGGGGCCGATGGCTGAGGTCGCCATCAGGAAAGCGGCCGCGGTGAGGGCCGATCGTCGCGTCCCGGAGTGGTCGTTCGGATTCATGGCCGCGGGCGGCATCATAGTCGGCGCTTTCTCACTAGAATGCAGGC
>CAZYEA010000059.1:0-14744 GCA_964646485.1 uncultured Acidobacteriota bacterium | reverse complement strand
GCTCCTGAAGTCGTCGGAAGGGGAGCGCCGAATCAAGGTCGAACGCGAGCGCACCACCCTCGGGCGGTCGCGTGACGCCGACATCTTCATTCCCGATCAGTGGTTGTCGCGCATGCACGCCGAGATCCTCATGGATCGGGGCGGCCTCACCATCGCCGACCTCGGGAGCAAGAACGGCACCCTCGTGAACGGCTCGCGCATCCAGGGCCCGACCCCGCTCCGAAAGGGCGATCAGATCAAGCTCGGCGACCACATGGTCACCGTGCAGTGGAATCTCGCCGACGAAGAGACCGAAGACGACATCCAGGCCGTGGGCACCCGCGTCTTCTCCGTTCGGACTCTGCAGGAGGGCGTCCTCAAGGCCCCGAGCAGCGCCGAGGACCTCGTCCGCAAGAACCGCGTCCTCACCGTGCTCTCCGGCGCCGCCGCCGCCCTCCTTGCCCACAAGCCCATTTCCGAGACCTTCGACCAGATCCTCGACATCCTCTTCGCCGCGGTCGAAGCCGAGCGCGGCGCCATCGCCCTGTTCGAGGGCCCTCCAGGCGCTCAACTGGCCGAGGTCAAGGCCAGCAAGACACGCCGGGGAGAGCCCATCCTCCGGGTGAGCCGGTCCATCTCCCGCCGCGTGCTCAAGGAGCAGGTATCGATCCTCCTGCCCAACGTGCTCGAGGACGCCGTGCTCAAGTCCGAGCAGAGCATCGTCACCACCGGCATCCGCTCCGCCATGTGCGCGCCCCTGTGGCACTCGGATGGGGGCAAAGAGTCGGTCATCGGCGTGGTCTATCTCGATTCGCGCGAGCGCACCCACACCTTCTCCGAGGAAGACCTTGAACTCGTCACCGCCCTCGCCAGTGTGGCCGCCGCGAAGATCGAGAACGCACGCCTCCTCGAAGAGAGCCTGGAGAAGCGCCGCCTCGAAGAGGACATGCGCGTGGCCGCGGAGATTCAGCGCTCCATGCTTCCGAAGGCCTCACCCGCGATCGAGGGCTACGACGTGGCCGCGGGAACCGAGCCCTGCCGCGCGGTGGGCGGCGACTACTTCGATTTCCATGTCACCAAGGACCGCCTGACCTTCGTCCTCGGCGACGTCTCCGGCAAGGGCACGGGCGCCGCCCTCATCATGACCATCCTGCGCGCGGCCGTCCGCGATCACTGGCTCGATGACGACCTGATGCAGGCGTTGTCGGAGATGAACAATCTCGTCACCCAGAACGTTCCCGCCAACAAGTACGTCACCTTTTTCCTGGGACGGCTCGACCTCAGCACCGGGCGGCTCGAGTACGTGAACGCCGGGCACAATGCTCCGATCCTTTCCCGGGCGAATGGCGCGGTCGACCGCCTCAACACCGGCGGCATGGTGCTTGGGCTCTTCGAAGACGCGATCTACGAGAAGGGCGAGACGCGGATCGAGCCTTTCGACCGCCTGGTCGTGTTCACCGACGGTTTCTCGGAGACCTGGAACAGCAAGGGTGAGGAGCTCGGGGAGGAAGGCCTCACCCGCTTTGTCCTCGCTTTGAAGGGGACCTCCGCGAGCCTGATGAAGGACCACCTGCTCAAGAAGGCCGATGAGTTCGCCGAGGGCCTGAAGGCCACGGACGACCGCACCATCATTGTGGTGTGTCGGAGCCCTTCTTAGCCGCGCGTTCCGCGCGCAGGGCCACGATCTCGTTCTCCAGGCCGGAGACGACATTTCTAAGCCGCGCGTTCTCCGCATTGAGCTTCACCGCCTCCGGCCCCGGCCCGGGCGGGATCGCGCTCCGCATCAGCAGCCGCAGGGTCAGGCTCCCGAGCGTCCGGATCCGGGCCAGGGGAGCGGCCGCGAAAGACCACGCCCGGGAATGGCCGAGAACGAGGGCAGCCGCACTCGCCCCCGCCGCCTCGATATGGAGAACGAGCAGGGAGGAGAGGCCCGCAACCGCGAGGCCGCGATCCTTGAGGTCCGCCGCGGTGTCGATGCGCAAGGTGAGCTCCGCCCCCACCGCCTCCAGCACTTTCGGGCCGATGGTCCCGAGCCCGGGGGCGATCACGAAGTGAACGAGACCGCTCTCGGTCCGGGCCACGATCTCTCCACCCTCGAACCGTTCGAAGGCCGCGATGCGGGCGCGCAGGGCCTCGAGCAGCTCCTCCGGCCGGGGGCCCGCGTCGGCGATGGCGAGGACGTCCTGAATGGTCTCCTGGAACATGTAACCTTGCCTGTGTCCTTCTTTTCCTTCGTGAAGCCGCCCGGTCCAATGTTGCCATGATCAACGTCCTTCTCATCGGCGACATCGTGGGTTCCCCAGGCCGGGGCATCCTGAAGCAGGCTCTTCCGAAGATCCTGCGCAAGCGTTCCATCGACTACTGCATCGCGAACGCCGAGAACCTCGCGGGCGGCAACGGGGTGACCCGCGAACTCGCCGAGGAACTGCTGAGCCTGGGAGTCGACTGCCTGACCTCCGGAAATCACATCTGGGACAAGCGCGAAATCATGGCCGTGATGGATGGCTTCCCCCAGCTCCTGCGGCCCGCGAACTATCCGGCCGGTCAGCCGGGTAAGGGGCACCACGTCGGGAAGAGCCGCACCGGGGTGAAGGTCGCCACCTTGAACCTGTCGGGTCGCGTCTTCATGAACGGCGCCATCGACGATCCCTTCACCATCGGGAAGAAGCTCGCGGAGGAACTGCGGAAGGAGACGCCCGTCATCCTCGTGGACATGCACGCCGAGACCACCTCGGAGAAGGCGGCCATGGGCTTCTTCATGGACGGCCTCGCTTCGGTGGTGATCGGGACGCACACCCATGTGCCCACCTGCGACCACCGCATCCTTCCCAAGGGCACCGCCTACTGCACCGACATCGGCATGACCGGACCGTACGACTCCGTGATCGGGGTGGAGAAGGACATCATCATCAAACGGTTCGTCGATGGCCTGCCCGCGAAGTTCGAGACCGCGAAGGGCGATCCCCGTTTTGCCGCGGTCGTAGTCGGCATCGACGAGGACACCGGCCGCGCCTCGTCCATCGACCGCATGTTCCTGACCGAAACGGAAGTCCTCTCGCTCTAGCCTCTTCCCCAAAAAGCGTCTTCCCGCCATGACCGTCCGTCGTCCCTCGCCACCTCCGCCCCGGGCCCCCGCGCCGGGACGGCCCCTGCGGGAACGGCTCCAGTCGACCCTCTTCGAAGGCGAGACTCAGGTTCCGCAGGCCCGCTCCCCGATCTCCATATCGGAGCTGACCGAGAAGTTGAGCCGCCACATTGCCATCGGCTTCTCGTCGGTCTGCGTCATGGGCGAGGTCTCCCAGGTCAAGGTGGTCGCGAGCGGCCACACCTATTTCACCCTCAAGGATTCGGGGGCCACCCTCGACGCCATGGTATGGGCCGACCGGAAGGCCGGGCTCACGGTCGAGCCCAGGCCGGGGCTGCGAGTGATCGCGGTGGGCGCCCTCCGGGTCTTCGCGGCGAGCGGCCGATACTCGCTCCACGTCGACGCCCTGGAGCCCGTCGGCGCCGGGGATCTGCAGCGTGCGCTGGAGGCGCTCAAAGCGCGACTCCTCGCCGAGGGCCTGTTCGCCGAGTCGCGGAAGCGCACCCTCCCCGCCTTCCTTCGCACCGTGGGGCTCGTGACCTCGCCCACGGGCGCAGTGAGACACGACATCGAACGGACCCTGACCAAGGGCGGCGTGCGCCTCCACCTGCTTCTCTCGCCCACCCGGGTTCAGGGCGAAGGCTCGGCCCTCGAGATCGCCACCGCCATCCGCCTGCTGGCCGAACGCCCGGAGGTCGACGTGATCATCGTGGCGCGCGGCGGCGGCAGTGTCGAGGAGCTTTGGCCCTTCAATGACGAAGCGGTGGCGCGGGCCATCGCCGCGTCACGGCCGCCCGTGATCTCGGCCGTCGGCCACGAGACCGATTTCACCGTGGCCGATCTGGTGGCCGACGTGCGCGCCTCCACTCCGTCCGTGGCCGCGGGGCTCGTGGTCGATATTCAGAGGCGGGCCGCGGAGCGTACCCAGAACGCGGCGGTGTCCCTCCTCCGCGCCATCGATGCGGCCCGCGATCGGTGGCGCCGCCGCCTCGACGCGGTCTCGACCCATCGGGTGATGGACCGGGAGCGCACCAAGCTGGAGCGGCTCCGCGGACAGGTAGCCGCCACCCTGGCCCGGGCGCGGGTCGCCGCCGATCGCCGGCAGGCTGCCCGGCTTGCGACCTTTCGCGATCTCGCCACCCGTTGCGAGGCCCACGCGCCCAGGGAGATCTTCGGCCGGGCCCGCGCGCGCATTGATCGCGCGCTCCTCTCCATGCACGCGCTCGTCACCGCCCAGGTGGACCGAAAGCGCACACGCCGCTTCGCCGCGCCCTTCGAGCGTCTGGTGCGGTCGCTTCGTCCCGCGGTCGAGGCCCGGCGTGGCCGTTTCGTCGGGGCGATGGCCAAGCTCGAGGCCCTCTCGCCCCTGGCCGTCCTCAGCCGGGGCTACGCTCTCGCCACCACCCCCTCGGGGCGTATTCTTTTGAACGCGAACGATGTTTCGCCCGGCGATGCGGTGGTGGTCCGGCTCTCCTCGGGGAGGTTGCGGACCACGGTGATCAGCCGTGAAGAGGAGGCGCCCTGAACGTGGCCGAGAACGACGATCCCAAAGAGTCTTTCGAGCAGGCGCTCTCCCGCCTCGAGCAGATCGTGGTGTCTCTCGAGAAGGGAGATCTCTCTCTCGAGGAGTCACTGAAGCTCTATGAAGAGGGCATCGCCCGGGCCCGCTTCTGCCAGGCGCGCCTCGAAAGCGCGGAGGCGAAGATCGAAGTGCTGTCCCAGGACGCCCGTCGCGTCCTCGATCGAGCGGCCAAAGTCGAGCCGCCACGGTGAGCGAACCAAGAAGCGTGAACTGAGTTGGATCCAACCCTCGACGAGTTGAGGTCTTCGGTCGACGCCGCCCTCGACCGTTACCTGCCCAAGCAAACCTCCTGGCCTGAGCGCGTCCACGCCGCCATGCGCTACTCCATCTTCGCCGGAGGCAAGCGGATCCGTCCGCTCCTTTGCCTCGCCGCCGCTCAGGCCGCGAGCGGCGCGCGTGGACGGGAAGCAGCACTCTCCTTCGCCTGCGCCGTGGAGCTGATCCACACCTTCTCGCTCATTCACGACGACCTTCCTTCGATGGACGACGACGACCTGCGCCGCGGCCGCCCGACCTGTCACAAGGCCTTCGATGAAGCGACCGCGATCCTCGCGGGAGACGCGCTGCAAACCCTCGCCTTCGAGATCGTCGCCTCCGATCCTTTGGCTTCGGGGCGGAGCGCCACCGTTCTCGAATCCCTGGTGGTCCTGGCCCGCGCCTGCGGCACCGCCGGACTCATCGGCGGGCAGATGGACGACCTCAAGTACGAAGGCGTGCCCGCGACCGCCGAGGACATCGAGCGCATACACCGCACCAAGACGGGCGCCCTGATCGTGGCGACGGTGGTGGGTGGAGGGCTCATGGGCGGGGCCACCGCCGATCAGCTCACGGCCCTGCGCTCTTACGCCGAGCCCATCGGTCTCGCCTTTCAGATCGTGGATGACATCCTCGATGTCAGCGGGGACGCGGCCTCCCTGGGCAAGACTCCGGGCAAGGACGTGAAATCCGGCAAGGCGACCTGGGTGGCCCTGCACGGCCTCGAAGCCTCGCGAACACGCGCGACCGAGTTGCACGCGCAGGCGATAGAAGCCCTTCACTCCTTCGGATCCGAGGCGTCCCTGCTCCGCGATCTCGCGGCCCGGATCATCCACCGGGCCTCTTGAGTCCCGTCCGCCGCCGCCTCGACGTCGAGATCGTGAGGCGGGGCCTCGCACCATCCCGGGAGCGGGCCCAGGCCCTGATCCTGGCCGGCCGGGTTCGGGTGGCCGCGGTCGAGCGGCCGAAGGCGGGAGCCTCCGTCACTGAAGAGACCAAAATCGAGGTTGACGGAGAGCAGACCTGGGTCTCGCGCGGCGCCCACAAACTCATCGGGGCCCTCGACGTGTTCTCGGTGTCGTGCGAAGGTCGCGTATGCCTCGACATCGGGAGCTCCACCGGCGGGTTCACCGAGGTTTTGCTCGCCCGCGGCGCCGCCCGTGTGTACGCCTTCGACAGCGGAGTCGGGCAGCTCCATGAACGGCTTCGCCAGGATCCCCGCGTGATCCTCGCCGAGCGCACCAACGCACGGCATCTCGGCCCCGATGCACTTCCCGAGAAGCCGACCCTCGCCACCATGGACGTGTCCTTCATCTCGATTCTCAAGATCCTGCCCGCTCTCGCCTCCGTGGTGGGTGAGGGGGCCGACCTCGTCTCCCTGGTCAAGCCGCAGTTCGAGGCGGGCCGGGCCGACGTGGGCGGAGGCGGGATCGTGCGCGACCCCACGGTGCATGCGCGCGTGATGCGCTCCGTGGCCGAGGGCGCGGAATCGCTCGGGTTTGAGGTGCTCGCGGTCTGTCGGTCGCCCATCGACGGCGCTTCGGGGAATCGCGAGTTCTTCCTGCACGTCCGGGCCCGAGGTGGCGGGCCTCCCTGAGGTCTGACATGATGGCGCTCGCCATGAAGGTCGCACTCGTCACCCGCGATGACCTGCCCGAACACGATCCCACCCGGGTCAAGGTCATCGCCGTGCTCACTTCGCTGGGGGCCGAGATCGTTGAGAAGAAGTCGCGCGGCGCCCTCGACGCGGTGGTCGTCCTCGGAGGGGACGGCACTCTGCTTCGCTCCGTGCAGCGCATCTCCAGTGAAGACACCCCGGTTCTGGGCGTGAATCTGGGCTCGCTCGGTTTCCTCACCGAGATCACGAGCGAGGAGGTGGAGGAGGCGCTCAGGACGCTCGTCTCCGGCGCCTACGCCTTCTCCTGGCGCTCGATGCTGAACGCCACCCTGGTGCGCGGAGAGGAATCGCTCACCCATGAAGGCCTCAACGACGTCACCATCGCGAAGGCCTCCACGGTGTCGCGCATCGTGGAGTTCACGGTGTCGGTGGGCGACAAGTTCGTGTCGGAGTTCCGCGCCGACGGATTGATCGTCTCTTCCCCCACCGGCTCCACCGCCTACAACCTCGCGGCCGGCGGGCCCATCCTTCATCCCGCCCTCGACGCGGTCGTACTCACTCCCATCTGTCCGCACATGCTCTCCTATCGTCCCCTGGTGATCCCCTCGGGCCCGCCCGTCCGCATCCGGGTGCGATCCTCCGCCTCCCCGGTGCACGTGACCGTGGACGGCCAGTGGAGCCGGGAGGTCACGCCCGCGGACGAGCTCGTGGTGAGCATGGGGAAGCGACGGATCAAGCTCGTCACCTCCGCCGCTCGCGACTACTTCGAAGTGCTTCGCACCAAGCTGAAGTGGGGCGACGCTCCCAGGCTCAGGGGCTGAGGTCGCCTTTGGCCTCGACCCGTGTCAGCCGCAGGTCTCCGGTCTCGGCGCGCACGAAGACCTCCTCGCCGGCCGCGGCCTGGACCTGGACGGTCACATCGAAATCTCCGCTGGTTGGAATGGACGTGCTCCCGCCCGCCGAGGTCTCGATCCGGAGGGTCCCATCGAGGGCGCCGATGAGCCGCACCGACCGCATTCCCGGGACGAGGACGCGGAAGGCGAGCGCGTCCGCCGGATGAGAGAGCGCCGCCCCCCGATCGCTCAAGCGGGCTCCGCGCTCCAGTCGGATGTCCCGCACCAGGGGAGGGCCGCTTGTTCGCAGTCCCTGCAAGCCCGCTTCGATGATCGAACCCTGCGGGCCGAAGGGTCTCGACCGGCTCACGCGCAGGCGCAGTCGTCGGCCGTCGAGGTCCGGCGCGCCCTGGATCACCACCCCCTCGCGGAGCGCGAAGGCGATGGGTGAATCCCCCCACGACCACAAGGCGGAGTCGAACTCGCGGCCGCGCTGATGCAGCCGCTCCCAGCGATAGTCGTAGGTAAAGCCCCCCAGAAACTGGATCGCGATGGAGAGGACGCCGAGCACCGCCCCCGCCTTCGGCCGGGCCGAAAGGCCCTCGGGCAGATAGAAGAAGAGCGCGGGCAGGAGGTCGGTCAGGAGCCTTGGCCCGAATGACTCGCCCCCATGCCACTCGTTCCACAGGCTGATGAAGAGGAAATGGACGCAGGCCGCCCCCATCACACCGCGCGCCATGCTGGAGACGCGGACGCGCGAGGCGAGGGCGAGGAAGCAAACGATGGCGATCGGAGTGAACACCAGGAGGCCGCGGGCGGGCGAGATCACGAGCCCCGCCAACGACTCCGGGAAGGCCCCGAGGAACCGGCCGGAGGCGCCGAGCGGGCCGAATCGCCAGGGCGCTCCGAAGAAGGCGGCGTTATACGAGGCGAGGCCGATGGCCGGAACCGCCGCCGCGGCCACGATCCTCATCGCGTCCGCGCGCGCGTGGATCAGGAGGAAGGCGAAGAGAGCCGCGCACATCGGTATCGCCGCGGGGCGCGATGCCGCGGCGAGGGTGAGGCACACGCCCGCGACCACGGCGGCCCGGCGCGCGGCCGGCGCGGCGGAGACGACCGTGTCCAACGCGTCGAGCGCCATGACCAGGAAGAGCACCGCGACGGGGTGCTGCCACAGGGCCTGCGAGGTCGAATAGACGCTCGTGCCCAGCCCGAAAATCAGGGCCGACCCGAGCGCGGTCCCCAAGGACACTCGCCTCGCGAAGGAGCGCGCGAGCAGCCCGGTGGCCCAGGCGGAGAGGAAGGCGGCGGTGATCTTCCCCGCGGCCTGAAGGCCCGCGGGGTTCAAGTCGAAGAACAGACTCCAAAGGAAGAAGAACGGTGCGGCCACGAGCGCGGGCAGCACGGGGTATATCGACACCCTTCCTCCTTGTACGGGACGGGTGAAGGGATCGGGAGTCCCATCTTCAGGCAGGACCACGGTGCCCCGTTCCACCAGCGCGGCCGCGGTGCGTTCCATCGCGTTCGTGTCTCCCGAGCCGATGGCCCGGCCGTTCGCGAGCAGAAGGAGAAAGGTGAGGGCGAAGGCTATGGGAGCGACCCGAGACGCTCCGGCGGGCGTGGTCACTTGGAGGGCGGAGGCGGTGTCGAGGCCGGCCGGGCCGTTCTCGAGGACCGCCGTCGCTGAAACTCGTCGACCGCCCGCTCGTGGTCGCGCAACATCTTCGAAAACACGTGCGTGCCGTCGTTGCGGCTCACGAAATACAGGGCGTCGGTGGTCTCAGGATCGAGCACCGCTCGCAGCGCCGACCTTCCGGGAGACCCGATGGGCCCAGGCGGCAGGCCCGCGAAGCGATAGGTGTTGTAAGGCGATTCGCTCGAGAGGTCCACCTTGCGGATGTTGCCGTTGTAGCGGCCTTCCAGCTTGAGGGCGTAGATGACCGTGGGATCGGTCTGGAGCTTCATCCCTTTGCGCAGGCGGTTCAGGAAGACCCCGGCGATGCGCGGGCGCTCCTCGGGGGCGGCGGTTTCGAGCTCGACGATGGAGGCGAGGGTCACGATCTGGCGCAGGCTCAGGGTCTGGCCGGCGATGGTCCGCCCCTCCTGAGTGAGGCCGAGTTCGCCGAAGACTCCCCGGGTCACTCTCACCATCTCCGTGACGAGGGCCGGCGCGGTCGATCCGTCCTTGAGGTCGTAGGTCTCGGGGAAGAGGTATCCCTCGAGAGACTTCGCCTCGGGGTCGAGGTCCGCGATGGGAGCAGGGTCCCTGGCCGCGGTCAGGAAAGCCGCGCCGGCGAGACCATTTTTCGAGGCGATCTCCGCCATGTCGAAGATGTTCCTTCCCTCGGGGAAGGTGACCTCGCGTCGCTCCACCTCGCCCTCCACGATCTTCTGCTCGAGGTCGAGGAGCGAGAAGGGGCCTTCGAAGCGGTAGCGGCCCGCCTTCAGCCGGGAGCCGTCGCCGCGCAGGCGGACGAGCAGGGCGAAAACCCACGGGCGCTCGATGAGCCCCGCACTTTTCAGCCGTTCACCGATCGCCTGGGTCGAGGTGCCGGGAGGAATCAACACCTCGCCCGGAGGCCGGCCGAGCGGAGACTCGGTTTCGGCGCTCCACCAGACCCGCAGCCCCAGGGCGAGAAGCACGAGAAGACCGACGAGGCGGGTCTTCATGAGACGGGCCCGGTCCTCGCGTTGGCCCGGGCGTCGAGCCAGGTCTGAAGGATCAGGACCGCCGCCATCTGGTCGATCACCTCTTTGCGCCGGGTCCGGGACAGATCCGCGGCGATCAGCGTGCGTTCGGCCTCGCGCGTGGAGAGCCGCTCGTCCACCATCTCGACCGGGACTTTGAGCCGCCTCCTCAGGACCTCCACGAAGTCGTTGACCTTGGCGCTTTGAGGGCCGGCCTCGCCCCGCAGGGTGAGGGGGAGCCCGGCGAGCACCCGGGAGACGCCGCGGTCCCTCACCAGGGCTTCCACTCTCATGGAATCGGCCTTGGGACCGCGCCTTATGATGGTTTCAATCGGGGAGGCGAGGATCAGGCCCTCGTCGGAGCAGGCCACACCGATGGTCCGGTCGCCGATGTCGAGAGCCATGATACGCATCGAGGTTTTGGAGAGTCCGGGCAGTATACGGGCGCTCGCGTGCGTAGAATGTTCGCAAAGGGACCCCCACGAACCATGCCAAGCAAGTATGTCCTCGAGCAGGAGCTGGGCGCCGGCGGCATGGGTCGCGTGTACCGCGCGCGCCTCACCGGCGAGGCCGGCTTCGAGCGTCCGGTGGTCATCAAGAAGCTCCTCGATGCCAACGACCCCTCCCTGATCTCGCTCTTCGTCGAGGAAGCGCGGCGTTACGCCGTCCTCGACCACGAGAACATCGGCCGCATCTTCGACTTTGACCGCATCGACAGCGACCTGTGTATCGTTCTCGAGTACATCGACGGCTGGAGCCTCGCCGAGTTCATCGACCGGCACCTCATGGTCGACCGGCTGCCCCCCGCCGAGATCGTGGTGTTCATCGTCAGCCGGGTCTGCCGCGGCCTCCAGTACGTCTTCGAGCGCGCGGCCATCGTGCACCGCGACGTGTCGCCCTCGAACATCATGATGACCCGCGAGGGCACGGTGAAGCTCATCGATTTCGGCATCGCGGCGCGGAGCGGCACCCGCAGCGAGAACCTGGTGGGCAAACCCTCCTACATGGCCCCCGAGGTCATCGCTTCCATGAGCATGGACAACCGGAGCGACGTGTTCTCCCTGGGCGCGGTGTTCTACGAAATGCTCACCCTCGACCGCCTGTTCAAGGGCGTCACCGCGGAGGCGACACTGATCGAAGTAGTGGCGGGGGTGATGCGCTCGCCCCGCGACATCAACAAGGATGTGCCGCAGCCCGTGCTCGAGATCCTGGCCCGGACCCTCGAGCGCCGCATCGAGCGGCGATACCAGAGTGCGGCCGAGCTTGGCGCCGCCTGCGAGCACTGGCTCTACGACAAGGGGTACGGCCCGACCAACCTCACCCTGAAGGAGTACCTGGGCGCGCTCTTCGGAGCCAACACCTCGACCGTGGTCGAACGCCCGCAGTTCCCCGTGATCGAACTGTCGATGTATCCCATCATCGACGGGGGCAAGACCCAGCGCCCGCGTTAGGCGCTATTTCTCCACCACGCAGATGAGGCCCTCGCCCGAGGGCTCGCTCTCCACCGGGCCGCTGCGGCCGGAGACGCGCCAGCGGAAGGTGCCGAGCCAGTTGAGTCGCAGGTCGTGTGAGGCGCCGTCGAGGTCGAGCGACATCACCGGCACGTCGCTGTCGATGGAGAGAACCTCGAGGTGGTAGGCCTTTTCCTTCCCGGCCCACTTCAAGGCGACGGGCTGGCCCGGGCGCACGTAGCGCGGATCGGCCGAGGGTGAAACCACGCGCGGGGCCGGTCCAAGCGGCTGCGGCTCGGCCGGGCCGCTCGCGCTCGCGAGGGTGCCCTTGTTGATGCCGAGCCGCACGACTTTGCCCTTGCCCTCGACCTCGGCGCCGCCACTGTACGAGCCCACGAAAGTGGTCCCCCCTTCGCGGCGCACCAGGGTGCGGCCGGAGCCGCTGATGGCCGCTTCCTCGGTCAGGATCCTCAGCAGGGACTGCTCGGGATCGATGTCGAGCCGGCCTTGCAAAAGCTCGAGAGTGAGCACGCGGTTCTTCTGGAGCGAGACTTCCGTTCCGTCGCCCACCGCGATGGCGGTCCAGGGGAATTCGAGTCGCGCGGTGCCCCCCGGCAATGTCCGCACCCGGTCGCCCATCGAGAGGGGCTCGTTCTCCGCGACTCTGGTCCACGCCCCGCCGGGGCGCCGGATCTCCACGCCGCCCTCCACGAATCCCATACGCGCCACTTCGAGGGCGGTTGGGGACGGTGTGGCCCGACTTGCCGCCCGGCCCGTTTGCGCGTGGGCGCCCGTCCCCAGGGTCAGGAGGATCGTGAGCGCGGCCAGGGTCGTATGCGGGGAGGTCATCGAGAGGGAAGCCTAAGGCTGTTGCACGGGCCGGCGCCAGTAGGTGCGGATCGTGAACCTCTGGGCGGCGGAGACGAAACTGTCGAGGCCGCTCGCGGAAGCGGCGCTCACCCGCCAGTACAACACGCCGATGGGAAGGACGCGAGGCGTCCAGCGGGTCATGCGGACGCCGACCGCGCGATCGACGAGCTGCCCGCATTCAGGATCCCGACAGACCTCGACCGTGTAGCTCGAGGCCCCCGGGGTGGGATCCCAGTCGAAGGTCGGATTGGAGAAGTCGAAAGTCTGGCTCTCGTTCGGGGTGAGGGGCTTCGGCGCCTGCATGAGCTTTTCCGGGCCGTTCGTGCGCCCCTCCGCGGTGACCGCGATACCCATCCCCGGGGGAACCGGCACGGTGCGGCCGCCCGCCGTGACCTCGCTCTCGCCGTCGTACACCATGATCCGGCTGCCGCCGTCGCTGGAGCGCCGGGCCCTCGAGGCGCCCTTGCCCCCGCTCCCCGGCTTCGTGGTTCCGCTCGTCTCCCCGATATGGAACTCGATGTCGTTCTCGATCGCCCCGGTTCCCCGGCGGACGTCGAAATCCGCCTGCCCGGCCCGGATCTCGATGGCCTTGCGGCTCACGTTCTCCGGGGCGGGCGCTGCCTCGCGAAGGAAGACCACCGACTCCTCGGACACGATCATGCGCGAATCATTGTCGAACTTGAGTTCGGAGGACGACTTCTCGAACGTCCTCACTCCGTCCCGCTCCTGCAGGACGCCGCCCACGGATGCGGGCGTCCAGGGGCGGGGGAAAGGCATCTGTTCGACCTGGCGGAACACCTGCTGGATGGTGGCGCGCCTCGCGTCCACACTCTGGCCGGGAACGATGCGGATCCTCGAACCGGGGGTGATGAAGTGGGGATTCGTGATGTCGGGGTTCGCGGTCAGGAGTTCGCGCCAGCGCGCGGAGGCGCCGAGGAATTTCTGTGCGATCGATTCCAGCGTGTCCCCGGTCTGCACCACGTAGTTTCCCGTGGAGGGGATGGGCAGGGTTTGGCCCAAAACAAGTGTCGCCGCCAGCAGGAGGGGGCCGGCGAGAGCCAAGGGGAACAGTCTCTTCAAGGGTTCTTTGGATGCAAAGGCAAGAAGACGGAGCGGGGGCGCCGCTGCCCCAAGCCTGGGGAATCTTCGGGGGATTTTCTGGAAAGAGGGAATGTTAGCCGAGCTTGTCGGCCACCGGCATCGCCGCGGTCGGCTGGGACGCGTCTGCCGGGGCCCCCTTTTGGCCCTCGGCCAGCAGGGGCGGGGCCGTCCATTTCCATCCGTTCCGGTTCGCGATGCCATCAAGGATGTCGGCGAGCTCGCGGGCCGAGGCGGGGCGGCGCAGGCCTGGGTCCTTGGCGAGGAGGCCGAGAATCACGTCGTCGACCGCGGGTGGGACCGACCGGTTCCTCTCCCGCACCGATGTCGCGGGTGCGGTGGCGGTGCGGACCAGGGTCTCCTGCGCGGTTTTCCCCGCGTGGGGAGGTTCGCCCACCAGGAGCTCGTAAAGCACGGCGCCCACCGCGAAGAGGTCGGCCATGGGCGTGAACGCGGCCGAATTGAGCGCCTCCGGAGGCAGGTATCCCGGGGTTCCGAAGGTGCCGGAGATGTTGCCGGTGGCCCTGATGGCGGAGCGCGCGATGCCGAAGTCGGTGACCTTCACCGCGCCGTCGTGGCCGAGCAGGATGTTCGCGGGCTTGATGTCGCAATGGATCACCCCCGCCTGGTGCGCGGCCGCCAGTCCCCGGGCGATCTGCACGGTGAGGGGCACGGCGAGCTCGACCCGCATCGTGCCCACCTTCCCCAGGTAGTTCTCGAGGCTCATACCGTCCACGAACTCCATGGCCAGGAAGGCCGCTTCTCCCGCGTCCTCCACGTCGTAGATCGAAACGATGTTGGGATGATTGAACTTTGCGACCGTCACCGCCTCGCGAAGGAGGACCTCACGCTGCTCCGAGATATCGACGCTCGCCCGGTTCTTTCCGCCCATGTGAACGGTCTTGATCGCGATCGGGCGCTCCAGCTTGGGATCCCATCCCCGGAACACCGAGCCCATGCCTCCCGTGCCCAGGATGTCGAGGACCAGATAGCGCGACAGGAAGACCTTGCCGATCGCTTCCCGGTCCAGGGTCTGCCGGCGCATGGTGGCGAAGGCTTCCTTCAGCTGGGTGATTTCGTTTCCCGGCGCGGGCGCCTTGTCGCGACGCTTCGCCACCTTCCATTGCGAGCGCGCGATCTCGTCGATGGGGCGGATGATGGCCACGTAGCCGAGAGCGGAGAAGAGCGCGGTCAGGAGGACCGCCACCACCACGGCGAGAACCCCGCACGACGCCCGCCGCCACGAGCGTCGCGTTCAGTTTGTCAAAGTCTTTGGTGTAAATCA
>CAZYEA010000058.1:776-19764 GCA_964646485.1 uncultured Acidobacteriota bacterium | reverse complement strand
ACTTCCTCCGGGAGGGACGGATGGGATGGGCGGCGACGACCAGTCGATAGGTGCGGCCGTCGGGGTGGGTCTCGTCGTGGTACTTCGCGGCGAGGCGCGTGATCGCGTCGAGCAGTTCCGCGCCGAAGGCCTCGCGCTCCTGGGCCGAACGCAGGCGGATCTCCACGTCGGTGGAGAGGGTCGGCAGGGGCTTCCCCGCCTTCTCCGCGATGACCTGGGCTTCGCCGACTTCCTGGGCCATGCGCGAAGCGAGGGCGATCAGGTAGCTGCTGGAGAACTTGTCCTTGAGTTTCTTCGGGTCCATCCCCGGCGCGAGCACCCTCGGAGAGGCGACGAGGTACTGGGCCTTCCGCCGCACGATGCGCTCGGTGCAGCCGCGGCGCTTTTCCTCTCGCACCAGCTCGACGAAGCCGTGCTCCTCGAGCTGACGGACGTGGTACGCGACCTTCTGGCGAGGGAGCCCGAGGGCGCGGGCCATGGTCGAGGCCGAGCCCGGTTCGGCCAGGGCTTCGAGGATCTGCTGACGCAGGGGTGCGGCGAGCATCGCCGCCTGGCGGGGATCATTGACGAGTTGAACGCTGACCACGGGCCGGGACTGTACCCGATCGGAAGCTAATTGACAATAGTTTTTGTCAATTAGCGATCCGGAAGGCTATCGCGCCAGGAGCGAGACGGCCTGGAGCGTGGACAGGAAGGCGACGAGCAGGAGAACGGCTCGCACGATGTTGCCCTGCGCCCACTCCCGGGCCGCCCGGGTCAGGAGGGCGGGGTCTTCCGGCATCGGGCCCTTGAACAGTGTGGCCAGGCGCGGGTAGTGAAACGAGAAGGTAATGATGTCGAGCAGCACGAGGATCACGAGGGCAGTGAGCAGCCACCAGCGGACCGTCGGGGTCGGCCAGGAGGCGATCAAGCCGCCGAGGGTGCAGACCTGCGCGATCGGGGAGAGGGGCCTGAAGTAGTGGGCGGGTGTCGTCTTCTTCAGGAACTGCCGCGCGGCCTGGACCGAAGCGGGGATGTTGCGTTCGTAGTTCGGGGCCATGACCACCGATTCGTAGACGGTGGCCCCGAGCAGCAGGGCGATGCCGAGAAGGGCAAGGGTGCAGAGCACGTAGGCGAGCATGGGCGCGAGGACCTCCAGTTGCGGAAATTCTGTTTCGAGCCCGGGGAGGTGTCAACGCCTCGCTTCAGAGCTTCCCCGACCCGGCCTCCTGGGACGAACTGCGTCACCGGCGGCGCCGCGATACCGTCCGAAGTGTCCTCTCCTCGGGGGGCCTCAGGGTGCGGAGATAGTCCCCTGCCCGGCCTGCCCTACCGGCAGCCGGCCTGCAGGTTGTCGAAGTACAAGACCGCGTAGTACAGCGAGGGCGCGGTGATGACGACCTTCCGGAAGGTCGCCCCGGATACGGTCAGGGTGTCCTCGATGGTCAGAGGCAGGGTCACGATGGATCCGGTCTTGCTGCCGCTCAGGACTTCCACGCCCGCCGCGTTGTAGGCCTTGAACGTGAGAGCGTTCGCCGGCGGAAAGAGATTGGTGTGGTGGAAGGCGAGGGACGCGAAGTTCTTGTCGCTCGTGAACTCGATGGTCGTGGGTCCGACCGGAAAGAGGATGTTGCCGGAGGTCAGGGTGAAGGGGAGCAGTTCGAAGAGCACCCGGCTCCGGCTGTTTCCGGTCACGGTGAAACCGGACCCGACGTAGGGCGATCGCGCCCCGATGGAGAACGAGCTGAAGTCCGACGATACGCCGCTGCAGGTGAAGGCGGGCGCTTCGGAACGCTCGGGATCGATCACGTTCAGGGTGACAGTGAGCGAGATGATGGTGGCGCTCTCGGTCGGGGCCTTCAGGTCGATGACCGAAACGGTGACGGGGTAACGACCTTCGCGGAGGTAGATGTTTTCGAGCCGGCACGCGCCGCAGCCCGTGAAGTCCCGGTTGCCGTTCCCCCAGTCGACCACCAGACGCGCGGCGTCGGTCTCGAGCCTTCGGATCTCCGCCCAGATGTCGAGGTTCACGTTGACGGGAACGTCGATGATCTGGCCGTTGATGAGGCTCGTCGCGAAGTCCGCCCCATTCGCGCGGCGAAGCCGGATCCGTTCGATGGTGACCTGCTTGCTGGAGACGCTGCCGTCTGCGCCCGACACGGCGGGAGACGCGGCGGTGGTCGCCGGGCTCGGTCCGGCCGGGTTCTGCGAGCAGGCGACGGCGAGCACGGCGAGGGCGTTCAGCGACAGAAATCTCTTCATCGGGGTCTCCGTTTTTGGCGGGCGCGGCCGTGCCCGCGAGGAATGGTCGGAGGCTATCAGACCCTCACCCGATTTCAAGACAACCGCGAGCTGTCCTCCCGGGCGTCGGCTTCAGTTCGAGCGGAAGCTGATCGCGATCGTCATCTTCGTCGACTTGTCGGCCGGCTGGTAGGTCCACTGCCGCGCCGCGTCGAAAGTCGGGGTCGCCCGCTCAGTGATACGCTGAACTGGAGTTACCCATGCGCGCCGAATCTCAATGGCGGACCGCTGTGCTGGCCGCAATCGTGGGCATGGCGGCAAGCTCGGACGCACAGGTGCTCGACACTCTCCGCGTGTCGGTTGACGGGCACCGCATGCACTTGATCGTAGGGGGCGGCGGCACGCCGGCCGTGGTCCTGGAGGCGGGTAGCGGCGGTTCGTCGCGCACCTGGCGTTCGCTGCAACCCGACCTGGCGGCCGAAGCGCGTGTGGTTTCCTATGATCGAGCGGGGCTCGGCGAGTCCGAGCCATCACCGCGCCCGCGCACCGCGCGGGTGATCGCCGAAGAACTGCGAAGCGCGTTACGGGCGGCCCACGTGCCGCCGCCCTATCTGCTCGTTGGACACTCCGCCGGCGGTGTGTACGTTCGCGTGTTCGCGTCGATGTACCCGACGGAAGTGGTTGGCCTTGTCCTCGTGGACCCCGCCCCCGAGGACTTCTATGCGCGTGCCAAACGAGAATTTCCAGCCGTGTATGCCCGGTTCGATTCGATGGACGCGGCGGATATGGCCAGTCGTCCGCCGAACGAGTTGCGCGAGGAAAGTGAGTGGGAGGCCAACCTGGCGCTAGCCCGCACCTCCGACGCCATCTTCAAGGGACCCGCGATTGTGCTGTCTTCACCGCGCGCCGACCTCGCCGAGCTTGGTCCACTGTGGACGGACGAGCATCGTCGCTGGGCGCAGCGGGGGCCGCACCGCGAATATGTGCGCGTGGATGGCGTGGGGCACGGCATGCATCGAGAGCGCCCCGCGGTCGTGCTCGACGCGGTGCGCAAAGTGCTCGAGCTTTCGGGCGCACGCCGACGTCCGTAGATCGCGCGGACGGTCCCTGCCCCCCGGAGCTCAGGGGGAGTGAGGTGAAGCCCCGGCGCGCTTCGTTTCGTCTGGGTCGTGATCCAACCAGGCCTTGAGCTGACTCACTTCCGCAGGACTCAGGTGGCGATTCGGAGGCATGTAGCCGAAGTCCACCAGAACCCGTATGGGATGTGACTGGATCTGATAGAGACGATCGCGCTGGCCGCCCTCGACGTGGCAGCGAGCGCAGAAGGGCAAGGTGAGCGGTGAGCCCGTAGGCGGCCTTGGAGCGGTGTCGGGGAAGAAGGGCTCCGATCGAGGTTGCTCGGCAATGAACTGACTTATGGCCGCCGCGAGCTGCGGGTCGGACACCAGATCCGGACGCGCGGGACGAATGGCGAGCGGCCCGGACGCATGACAGGCGTAGCAGCTCCTTCCCAGGAACTTCGGGCCCGCTTCTTTGAACCGCGCGTAATAGTCGCGCGCAGGACGCACGGTCAGATCCTGCACGATGGAGAAAGAGGCCCACTCCGAGCTCGACCGCATCTTCTGCACAAGGATGTAGGCCCGGACCTCCCGGTTGGAAAAGGCCGCGATCGTATTCAGCATCGGCTGGCGGACTACGTCCTCCTGGGAGCTGATCAGCCCGACGTCGGAAACGGGCGACGCCTGACCGGCCTCGAAGAGCCTCCTTGCCTCCGTCATGTAAGCCATCACCTGCTCGTGGTCCAGGCCAGTTTCATGAGGATGGGAGAGAAGTGGAAGCGGAACAACCGGCGTGGTCCATGCTTTGTGAACTGCCTGATGGGCGACCGTGTCCATCGCCGCGACGAATTGCGCGTGCGTGAAGTCGGACAGCGACAGGGGCGGCTGCCGCAGCAGGCCCGTTCCCCTGGAGATGACCGGGGCGTTAGGCGTGACGTTCGCGTCCTTGTCGACCGGCTCGTCGGAAGTCTGCCCCAGCGCGGTCGAGGCGAACAGCACGATCGCAAGCAGGGCCTGAGCGAGGCTCGGTCTCTTGCGGGCCAGCCGTCGGGATGGTTCCATGCCGCAGGTCACAGGCCCTGAAGTGTACCCGCGGCGGCCGAACTGAACGCATGTTAAGTCATGATGAACGTGATGGTTGCGACCGATGACTCGGGGCGGCGCGTCAGGCGCCCTGAATCAGCCACCCGCTCTAACGGGCGCTAACCGACGCAGCGGTTGCGGCCGCCGTTCTTCGCTTCGTACAAGCGCGCGTCTGCGGCCTGGTAGAGGAGATCGACGGAGTTCGTCGCGGCATCGAAGGCCGAGATGCCAACGCTGATGGTGCAGCGAATCTCCTGACCGTCATGCCGGGTGAGCGTGCGTTCGGCGATGCCGCGGATCTTTTCGGCGATCACGCGGGCCGATTCGAGCGGCACTTCGGGCAGAAGGATGCAGAATTCCTCTCCCCCGGTCCGGGCAAAGATGTCCTGCAGGCGCAACTTGGCCTTGATGGCGCCCGCCAGTTGCCGGAGAACGGCATCGCCGGCCACGTGACCCCAGGCGTCGTTGATCTTCTTGAAGTGGTCGATGTCGAAAGTGATCAGGGACAAAGGCCGGTCGTAGCGCGCGGATCGGTTGAGCTCGCGGTCGAGAGCTTCGGTGAGATAGCGGCGATTCCACGTCTGGGTGAGCGCGTCTGTCGTCATCAGACGATAGATCTCCTCGTGGTAGCTCGTCTCCAGATGGTCTCCGGCGATGAACTTGAGGATCGAGCTGCCGACCTTGATCTGCATCCCGTGCTCCAGGGCGATCGGGCCCTCTACCGCGACATCGTTCACGTGGGTCCCGTTAGTCGACCCGAGGTCTTCGACGTAGTGCGCACCCTCCCGATACACGATGCGCGCGTGGGTTCGGCTGACGCTCTCCTGGTCGATGCACAGGTCGCTTTCGGACGAGCGTCCGATGATGAAGGGGGCGTGCTCGAGCGGGGTGCGCCGCCCGAGATCGGGGCCGTACATGACCACGAGGCAGGCCGAGACCGCGCTCGGGGCGGGGGTGGGAAACGGGGCGGGAACCGGCCCCGGTCGGGCCGTCTGGAGCATCTTCGAGATCGATTCAGGCGGCACGCGCGCGGACTATAGCGTCCTCGCCCGCAAGGGTTCAGGGGTGCGGGAGGCCCGCCCCATAACGTTGCGCGAGGTAGCGGCAGATCTCGATGTCTCGTGAAATGTAGGCCTGTCCCGACGCCTCTCCGACGGTGATGTCCGGGTGGGGCTTCAAACCGGCGACACTTTCCTCACCCAAAACGAGTACGGGGCAACTCTGGACAGTTTCGCCCAGCAGGGCAACGATCGCCCGCCTGGGCTTCTCGAAACCGATGTAGTGAATGTCGATCCGCGCCCGGAGCTTCGGGTAGAACGCCAGCATGCCCTCGACCAGGGCCGTTTCCGGGCAGAAGAAGAGGCGGTCGCCATGACGCGGGTCGCCAAAGTCGGGGGTGAGGAGGAAAAGCTGATCTCGGTTGGGCATGTCAGGTGAGCATACCCACGACCTTAGTGGAGGGGTGGCGTGCTCGCGGGGGCGCGTCGGTGATGGGTCGCCTGCTCATACGCGTAGGCGAGACGGATCAGGGTCGACTCCGACCAGGCGCGACCGAAGAACGTGAGTCCGGCGGGCAGGCGATCGCCTCGCGAATAACCCATGGGAACCTGGATCGCGGGAAAGCCCGTGGTGGGCGAGAACACCTGAGAGTTGTCGCCGTGAGGCGTGTTCAGGTCGCCGATCAGGCGCGGCGGATTGCTCCAGGTGGGATAGATGAGCGCGTCGAGTTTCTGGGTGTCCATGAGCTTCACCACCGCGGCGCGAAACTGTTCACGATAGGCGGCGTCGGCCTGACACTCCGGGGTGTCCGGCCCGTTCGCCACTCCCTGCTCGGCCTGCTCGAGCTGTCGGCGCACGCTCGGGTGAAACCGGCCGCCCTTCACGATTTCCGTCAGGCTCTTCACGGGAACGCGCTCACCCTGAGCCGCGAGGTATTGGTTGATGTCGTACTTGAATCCGCGGCACAATCCCATGCCCTGCGGCCTTCGAATCTGATCAAGATCCTCGACTCGCGCGGGGTCCACGATCACGGCGCCCGCAGCGCGCAGATCCGCGACCGCGCGCATGAAGATGCTCACGATCTCCGGATCCGTGGTGTCGCGCTCGTAGGCCTGCCGCAACACGCCGATGCGAGCCGACCGCAGGCCGTCTTTTTGGAGTGCGGCCGCGTAGTCTTGCGGCAGATGGGCGTTGGCCCCCGCGGTCGCGGGGTCTCTCGGGTCTTCGCCCACGATGACCTGGAACACCGCCACCGCATCTTCGACCGTGCGCGCCATGGGGCCGGCAATGTCCGCGAGGTACGAAAGAGGCATGACGCCTCCCCTGCTGGTCAGCCCCATGGTGGAGCGAATGCCGACGAGAGCCTGGTGCGAAGACGGGCCCCGAATCGAATTGCCGGTGTCGCTTCCGAGACCGACCGCGGCAAAACTCGCGGCCACCGACGCCGCGGTGCCGCCGCTCGAGCCCGCGGTCACGCGATCGAGCGCGTAGGGATTCTTGGTGTAGCCGGGGAGAATCGAACTCACGGTTTCGTAGGGCGTGAACGCCCACTCGGCCATGTTCGACTTGGCGAGCACGATCGCTCCCGCTTCCTTGATGCGTCTGACCTGGAAGGCATCCTGGTCGGAGATGAAACCGGCGAGGGACAGGGAGCCGTTGGCGCTTTGAAGACCGATGGTCTCGAAGTTGTCCTTGACGATGGTCGGCACGCAGTGCAGAGGTCCAACCGGACCGGTTTTGGCAAATCGCCGGTCCAGATCGTCGGCCTGGGTCAGGGCGTCTCGGTTGATGACGACGATCGCGTTGATCGCCGGCCCGTTCTTGTCATAAACGTCGATCCGCCGAAGGTATTGCTCAACCAGGGCCCGGCAGGTCAGCCGGCCGGTGCGCAGGGCGGCCTGGATCGATGCGATGCTGGCTTCCTGAACTTCGAAAGGCGTCGTTTCGGGATCCGGTCCGTGATCGCGAGGGACCCGGGGCTTCTCTTCGTCCAGGACGCGCGTAACCGTGGCGATGAAGTCCTGGCGCGCCCGGCCCGCGGCGCGGCTCGTCGGCTGCTCGGCCGCGCTGTTGATGACGATCACGAGACGCCGCGCGCGATCGATGTGCAGCGTCTGTCCGTAGATCCCGCGGCCCTCAAACGTACCGTCATCGCGGGTCCACCATTGATAACCGTAGCCGGCCCCGGGCCCGATCGAGACCTGGTCCTTCGTCGCCTCGGCCAGCCAGTTATCGGCGACGATCGATCGGTTCTCGATCTTCGCGTCCTCGAGGATGAACTGCCCGAAGCGACCTATGTCGCGCAGAGTCGCGGCCAGGCAACAACCGCCCTGCTCATGGCCGACGTCGTCGATCATCCAGGCCGCGTCGCGCTCCATGCCGTAGGGCCGCCAGATCTTTTCCGAGAGATAGTCGGCGAGCTTCTTCCCCGTCGCGTCGGCCACGAGGACACCCACGAGATTCGTCTCCGCGGTCTTGTACACCCACTTGGCACCGGGAGCCGCCTCGCGGGGCAGGTTCCGCACATAGCTCGTGGTCATGTCGAATCCCGGGCTCGGCGCCTGCGCGTACATCCGGGCCACGTCCGAGTTGGGATCGGTGTAGTCCTCGTTCCACTTCACCCCCGAGGTCATGGTGAGCAGTTGACGGATGGTTACGTCATCGTAAGCACTGCCCCGCAGGTTTCGAATGTACTTCGTGACCGGCTCGTCGAGACTCTTGATGTAGCCGTCCTTCATGGCCGCGCCGACCAGCGTGGACGTGACCGACTTCGCAACCGAGAACGAATTCCAGCGCGTGGCCGGGGTCTGCGGTAAGGTGTAACGCTCGAGGCGGATGGCGCCATCCTGCAGAACGAGGACGCCGTGCACCCGTTCGCTGCTCATGAAGGTCTCGAGGTCCTTCGCGCGCGGGCCGCCCGATTCGAATCCGGCGAGCGGCTTCCCTTCGCTCAACCGGCGAGCGTGCGTCCCCGCCTTCACAGTCCGGGTGAGGAAGAAATCGTCGAGCGCTGCGATGTACTTCTCGCGCTGTTCGCTCGGCCAGAAGAGGATCGCCGCCGCTTTGGAGGCGGGCTGACGCGGAGTTGCCGCGGGCTGAGCACTGACGACAACGGCCGGCAGTGCCAAGGAAAAAACCCAGGCCAGCGAGGCGCCTGTCCATCCTGAATTCTGAAGCTTCACGTCCAGGAGCATCTCACGGGCCGTATCCGGTTTCGCGCCGACCTCTCACCGCCAGTACGAAGACGATGTTGGACTCCTTCTGAAACCAATACAAGGCCACATACCCGCGGGCGCCGCGTCCAAGGACGAGTTCGCGCAAGCCGCTCGAGATCGGGCGGCCGATCTCCGGGCTGCGCCTCAGTATGTCGATGACCGCGAGGATTTCCTCAATTCGAGCCGCCGGGTCGGCCACATCGTGCTCAAGGAGGTGCGTGAGGATGCGCTCGAGGCCGTCGCCGACTCCGGCAGCGAGCTCAATGCGCGGCATGCGCGGCACGCTCAGCGCGCGATCGAGCGAGCCCGGGGCCGACTCCAGCTCGCGCTCGAGCCGATCGCTTATCGACAGGACGACGGGTAGGGTGCCGGCCTGATTTGGGACGATGTTGTCCTAGAGCTTCTCGCCTCGCGCCGGCTGCCCTTTCAGCAAGAAGGTTCTTGGGAACTTCCCGCGCCCGCAGATCTTGAAGGAACCGAAGTCCTTGTACCAGTCTCCTTCCGGCGCCTCGGGCGATGATTCGCGCCACACCTTCAGGGCGTAGAGGTCGGATGCGGAGATCTTTCGCTCCCGAAGGCGCTCAAACAGGTGATCCCGAAGGGCAACGGGAAGGTCGCCCCATTGGATCTCCGGCATTACTCGCCGAAAGTCAGGCGCGCCAGTTCTGCCTTGATGCGCTTCTGTTCACCACGGTCGGTAGAGCCCGCCAGCTTTTCCGCGAGTTCGAAGAATCGGTCCTTCTCCCGCTCGCGGGCGGCAAGGCCCGCCTCGACGAGGTCAGCAATGACTTTGCTTGCACTCAAACCCTTGGCCTTCGCGATGGTCCGCACCTGTCTCGACACGCGACCCGGGAGGTTGACGCTTTGGCGAGTGGCTGTCTCTGCGGTCTGCATATCATGACTCTACAGCATTGTGCACCATTGTGGTGCACGTCCCAACGCCGTAATCAGCGGTCGAAGTACTGCTGAAGCTGTTTGGGATCCTTAGTACGGGTGAGCGCGAGCATCATGAGGATCCGCGCCTTCTGGGGACTCAGGTTGTCCGCCAGCACGCATCCGATCTGCTGCAGCGTCACCCCGCCGCCCTTGTTCGCATACAAGGGCAGGACGCGGCCCGTGTACACGCGCGTGCTGATGACCACGGGAATCCCCCGATCGCGCGCCTCCTTGATCGCGTCATAGGTCGCCTCGCTGACGTGACCGAGCCCTGTCGCGGCCACCACCAGGCCATCGGGCGCGCCGCCCTGAAGCAACATCCTGATCAACCGCCCCTCGGCTCCCGCGTACTCCGACACGATCTCGACCCGCCCAAGCCGGTCCTGCTCCCGCAGGGCAATCGTCTGCCGGCGGATCGGCGCGCGGTAGAAGCGAACCGCCAGCTCGTCCGCCGTGCCCAGGTTGCCGAACTCCAGAGAGCGAAAGGTGCCGACATCCGTCGTGCTCGTCTTCGTAACCTCTCGCGCGGCGTTGATCTGGCCATTCATGACCACGAGCACGCCCTTCCCGACCGCCTCGGGCGAGACCGCCACGCGCACCGCGTTCAGCAGGTTGCCCGGGCCATCGCTGTCGGAGGCGGAGGCGGGACGTTGAGACCCGACGACCACCGCCGGCTTCGAACTCGTGATCGCGAGGTCCAGAAAGAAGGCGGTCTCTTCGAGGGTATCGGTCCCGTGCGTCACCACGACACCTTTGACCGTGTCATCGGCCAGAAGTGCTTCGGCCCGCGCCGCGAGCCTGCGCCAGATCTCGGGCGTCATGTTCGTGCTTCCGATGTTGGAGAACTGCTCCACCTCGACGCGAGCGATCTTGCCGAGAGCGGGGACCGCCTGCACGAGGTCCGCGCCGGTGAGAGCGGTGACGATCCCGCCCTTCGCGGGGTCGAACCGGCTCGCGATCGTGCCTCCCGTCGCGAGGACGACGACGCGCGGTAATGGCTCGGCCATGGCTCGCGTGGCGAGGGCGAAGAGCAGAAGCGCGTAAATGCGGTTCACGTGACGCCGACTCTACCTGCGCATTGTCCACGAATTCGCATCGTCCGCGATTGCGCGGACAAACATCAAACATGGACACACCCGCTACCGTGCCACTCCCTTGCACTGGGTCAACTGCATCAGCCAACGGATCGCCGCGGAGAGTGTCCGGGCCTTCGATCTCGGATCCCGCGCGGGCCACGCGAGGACAGAAGGAAAAGCTGATCGGAAATGCGTGGGATTGTAGGGGCTGTCGATAGCTCCCGAGTCAACGTTGGTTCTGGCCGGACGGAATTAGGAAAACAGGAATAACTCCAAACTGCGAACCACGAGGACACGAGAGGGGTTCGCGGCATAACAAAAGAGTGTCAACCCACCGTCCTGTGACGCCACAAAGACGAAGGCATCTGGGTTCGCCCTGACGAATCGCGCGGCTGACTGGTGTCGCATACCACCAAGGTCATCCACCCATGTTTGAACAACGTGGTCTCGCAGAATATCCCACTGCGACACTCGGAAGCGGCTGGAATGACCTCTGAGCTTGGCACCAAACCCCAGCAGCCGAAGCCGATCGTCCATTAGAACGGCGCCGTCCACAGCGCTCAGATTACCGACAGCCGTGAGGAGCGAATCGACGAAGCTCTGGTGCCGGCCAGTCGCCAACAACTTCGCAGCTTGGATCTCGGGATCGTGGGCACTCGACCCATCTCCGCTCCCGCTTAGACCTTGGCCTGCCGTCTGCCAAGCCCGCAAGCGGTCTTGTATCACTTTGGAACTGGCGACGTTGAACCTGATCGGGACGTCGACGCTTCTCGCCGCTCTTGACCCGGCCGGTATGACAGCCAATGCACCCCCGTGCCGATGGGCCTGGATATGGTTGGCCACACGAAACAATGTCGACGTTCGCGTCAGACTCTCCTGAGTTTCGTTCTTGCCTGTCAGGAGATACGTGACGGCGTGCAGGGCCCCTCCTGGTTGCGTCTTGGGGATCGGCACTACTCCGGAGTGGAGAAGGGCCAGAAGGACGACATCGACTGTGGCTGTTACCTTGCCGGTATCTACGAGGCGAATGCTGGGTCGTAGCGACGGGGCTATGTCGAGAAGGCCCCAAATCACGGCCTTGCCCTTCACCTTCTGGACAGCCACAGGGCAGCCAGGTGACGCTGTTAATAAGGTTACGAGGTTCCGCAAGGTGAGCGCCATGGGCCTGTCAAAGGCTCTTGAATTTGGAGCCTCGGCAGGAGCGGCGATGCAGACCGACCCTCTAGGCCCGCGGCCTTCCTCGCGCTCTAACGTGGCCCAAAAGCAAGTGTTGACAAGTACCGCAAGAAGGGCCTTGTCCATCAGAAGGTGGTCGGCGCCGTTGTCAACGTAGGGATCCTGAGCGAGCGCTTGCTTTCGGAAAGCACGGCAGGCCCTCAGCGCCGCAACAAAATTCGAAGTGATCGTGATGGGTTGCGTTTTCATCCTTCTAGAAACTTAGCAGTTGCCGAGACGACCTTGTCGCTCCTCATCCGTCCGGGCGACCCCGTTTTCGCGGAGGCGGACCACCGAGCAAGGCTCTACTTTCTTCGTCGACCCAGGTGACAGAGGTGGCAGCCGTAGATGTTGTCGCATTTGCGCTCGGTGGTGGCGTCGTTCACGGTGACGGCCGGGAAGAGTAGGGGCTTCGCGGTCTCCATCAGCCTCCGAGTCAGCTGCGGGCGATTCCTCGAACGACCTCCGACAACTCCGTCGCGATCTTGAACAGGGCCTCGTTGAGCGCAGCCACCGTGCCGGCGGCTCCGGGTTTCGCAGCCGGGATGTGAGTTGTCGACAGGCCGCGTCGAAGAGCTTTCCCATCCGCGGCCTGGAACTCCCACCGGACCGTGACTCGCAAGTTCCCATCAATCTGCCGCGCCGCCTCGACGAAGTCCAGGTTGAGCCGAAGCGCGATCAAGTCCCGGGGCGGCGTCGGAGCGGCGACGACCCGCCGATCGGTGAGCAGAGACGCGAGGTTCTCCGTCATCACGCGCTGCAGACCGCGCCCGAGGGGCTCTCCCCAGCGCGCACGTTCGTCGAACTCGAGGCTTCCGTCTTTGCCCCGCACTACGAACTGGCTTCGGTCGAGCCAGTCGGGAACGCGAACCTTCTCGACGGAGAGAACTCCCGCTTCCGAAGGCGCGTCCGAAGGGGTGCGAGCGGCCACGGGGTCGAGCACCCAGGTCGTGGCGATCGGCGAACGGCCGAGCGCGCATCCGCCGAGAGACAGGCAGGCGAGTGCGACGGCGAGGCGAGTCATCGCTTGTCCTCCTTGACCGGCTTGCCCCTGAGTAGGGTCTCGGGGTGTTGTTGCAGCTCTTCCGCGAGTTGGCGCAGGGTGCGCAGCACCTCGTTCATTTCGTCGAGATTCCGCACGACTGCGTACTGGGTGTCTCCCGTTCGCTCCACGTTCCGGTCTACGGTCGCAAGCGTGCGGTCCAGCCGGTCCAGGGTTGCCTGCAGGTTTCGCATCGTGGTGTCAGTCGTGCCGAGGGTCGTGACGACGCGATCGGTCACGCCGTCGAACTTGTCCAGGCTCTTCTCGGTTCGGGCCATCAGGTTCTGCGAGGCGATGAGGCCCGAGCGCATCTCCCGCAGCGCCTTCTCGATCTCTCCGGCGTCGAGCAGACGGTGCGCGCTCTTGAGCGTCGTCTGCATCTGCAGCAGCACCTTGTCGAAGGGCACGTCGGCGATCTTGCCGATCGCCGCTTCCACCCTCTCTCGGATCTGCTCGAGGTCGGTGGGCGCGGTCGGGATCTCCGGCCAGGGCAAATCCTTGATGCGGGCGAAACGCGCGGGCACGCTCGAATCGAAGTCGAGGTCGAGGTACTTCTGGCCCGCGAGTGGACTGGTGGCCCTTACGGTCGCGCGCAGCCCGAGTCCTGACAGCCGCGCCGCGAGCTCCTCATCGGTGAGGCCGGAAAGCTGCTCGCCCCCGAGGCCATTGAGCACTCGCCGTCGGACCGCAATGACGACCTGGACCTCCGACTCGACGCCTCGGCCGGTGAAAACAAGATCGACGGAGGCCACCTCGCCCAGAGGCGTCTGCCGGAAGGTGACGGGGTTGCCCTCGCGCAGCCCGACCGGGTTTGGAAAGAAGACGACGAACTTTCGACGCTCCTCGAACCATGACACGCCGGTGACCGCGCCGAGGACCAGCACTATCAGCACCAGGCCGACGAGGGTGAAGACCCCGACCCTCGTCGAGCGTGCGTTGCGAAGGTTCTCTTCGTTCACTACAGGCGCACCCACTTGAAGATAAACGTCAGCGCGAGGTCGGCAATCGCCACGGACGCGGCGGAAGCAACCACCGCGCGTCGCACCGCCTGCCCGAAGCCCCGCGACCCCGCCCGGTATCCGAGAGCGTGCCAGCTCGTCGCGACGCCCACGACGAAACCGAAGATCGCGCCCTTGATCAATCCTGCCACCGCGTGGTCCGTGAGGGTCGACGTCGTGGTTTCGAGATGGGCCTGCACGCTGACTTTCGAAAGCCACGTGATGTCCGTGACCGCGATCCCGGTGATCGCCGCGGCCAGCAATGCGAAGGCATCCGCATAGGCCACCAGCAACGGACCGGCCAGGGTGAGGGCCAGAATCCGGGGCGCCACCAGCTTTTCCAGGATGTCGTGACCGGCGGTGTGCCGTTCGGCGTCCCCGACGCCGGCCAGGGCATGCGCGATCTCGAGCGCGAGCCCGGCGCCGACGGGTCCGGCCAGGGCCAGGCCCGTCATTAAAGCCGCGAGTTCGCGCAGGATGACGATGCCCACGAGCCGCGGCGCAAGCCCGGGAAGCCCGACCTTGTCGAGTTGCTGCGCCGCGAGCAGGCTGAGCGCTACCCCCGTGCTGATCGCGAAGACCGCGACGATCGGGACCGAGCCCACTCCAATTCGATCGAGGCTTGCCGCAATCTCCGCTTCGGCGCGGCGGGCGCGACTCTTGGCAAGCCGCCCGAGCGCCAGCATGAGGTCGCCCAGAAACGCGAGCCGCGCGCGAAGGTCTTCGCCCCTTCCGAGCGCCCAGTCGCCGAGGGCGGCGGTCTGGTCGAGGGGATTGGCGACTCCAGTCACGTCGCTATCTTCTCAAGGAACTCGACGGGGATTGCGGCTTGTCGCCGACGTGGCGACTAGTGGTCCGAAAGGCGCTGGAACCCTCGGCCCGCGGCCAAGATCGCGGGAAACATCAGGAAGTACCTCTTGGAAGCAAGCGCAGCGAAGCCAAGGAGCAGCGCGAAGAGGAGGAAAAAGACCGCTTCAACATTGACCGCCGTGCTTTCGTCGGCCGGGGATGCGTCCGGTGGGGAGGGGGGGCTCTGGCTCGCACCGCGGAATGGTGGGAGCGGCTTGTCGCCCGCGGATGACTTCAGATTCTTCAGGTAATGAGCCCGCAGGTTCGCCGGGTCGGTCAGGAAGACGTTTCCCCCGGGGAAAACGACATCCGAGGCCTCGATGAGGCCAAGGCCTCGCGAGGAGGCATATTCAAGAGCGAGGGTCAGGGCTTCGAAGCCCCGCTCACCCATAGCGTTCAGATAGTCGCTTCGATTCGACGAGATACGATCGCGAAGCGCGACCACGGCGTCCGGCGGAAAGAAACCCGAGGCCGCGTAGTTCTGCGTGATTCCCACAATGTCGTCTTCGAGCTTTGCGAGACGGCCCCCAATCAGATCCTGGTACGTCTGGCCCGAGGCGTCCTCGCCGGGAACGGAGAAGAGGCCGGCGCCCCGTGAGTACCAATAGGGATGTCGGAAGCCCGCGATGCCCGCGGCGAGAAATCTCACCGTGTCCTGCGGCCACAGGAGATCTTCCTCTTCGTCACCGGTTGGATCGCGTGAGGTGTCACGAGGCACCGGTGTGATGCCGATCTCCCGCTCCGCGGTCTCTATCGCCCGTAGAGTTCGGCGCAGAGCATCTTCCATCGCCTCCCGACCTTCAGGATCCGGAATCAGTTCGGCAACTCGCGATTCCAGTAGTGACGGTTCTTCGATCACGTCGAAGAGGAAGTGCCGAAGCTCAGCAAGTCCCACCGGATGAAACGTGATGTCGTAGCCCACGAATGCCCCCCTGGCAGATTCGAAGTGGTCGCCGTCGTGCGATCGGGCGTTCCCGCGAGGCTACACAACAATTCGCCAGCCACCTCTGCGAGCGGCGTGTGAGATGGCCGAGGTGTCGGCGAGCGCAAGGCGCTTGAGAAGGAAAGGGCGCCCTTCCGGGCGCCCTTCGGTGCGTGGCGACTCGGGTCGCCCGGCCGTTTCAGTACTTGTAGTGATCCGGCTTGTACGGCCCTTCCACCGGCACGCCGATGTAGTCCGCCTGCTCCTTCGTCAGCACCGTGAGCTTCACTCCGAGCTTCTCGAGGTGCAGCCGCGCTACTTCCTCGTCCAGCTTCTTCGGGAGCATGTACACCTTCTTCTCGTACTTGCTCGCGTTCGCGTGGAGCTCCATCTGGGCCAGGGTCTGGTTGGTGAACGACGTGGACATCACGAAGCTCGGGTGGCCGGTGGCGCAGCCGAGGTTCATGAGACGGCCCTCGGCCAGGATCATCACGGAGTGACCATCGGGGAACACCCACTCGTCGTACTGGGGCTTGATGTTGATCGACTTGATGCCCTTGACCTTCTTGAGGCCGGCCATGTCGATCTCGTTGTCGAAGTGGCCGATGTTGCCGACGATCGCCTGGTGCTTCATCCGCCGCATGTGGTCGAGCGTGATGATGTCCTTGTTGCCCGTCGTGGTGATGAAGACGTCGGCCTTCTCGATGACGTCCTCGAGCGTCAGGACCTCGTAGCCCTGCATCGCGGCCTGGAGCGCGCAGATCGGGTCGATCTCGGTGACGATGACGCGCGCGCCCTGGCCGCGCAGCGACTCGGCGCAGCCCTTGCCGACGTCGCCGTAGCCGCAGACGACGGCGACCTTGCCGCCGATCATCACGTCGGTGGCGCGGTTGATGCCGTCGATCAGCGAGTGCCGGCAGCCGTAGAGGTTGTCGAACTTCGACTTGGTGACCGAGTCGTTGACGTTGATCGCCGGGAAGAGCAGCTTGCCCGCCTCCGCCAGCTGGTAGAGCCGGTGGACGCCGGTCGTCGTCTCCTCGGTGACGCCCTTGATCTGGGCCGCCGCTTTGGTCCACCGCGTGCCGTCCGACTCCAGCGAGCGGGTCAACGTCTCCAGCACGATCCGGAACTCCTCCGAGTCGGCGGTCGAGGGATCGGGCACCGCGCCCGCCGCCTCGTACTCGACGCCTTTGTGGACCAGCAGCGTCGCGTCGCCGCCGTCGTCGAGGATCATGTTCGGCCCGTCCTCGCCCGGCCAGTTCAGCGCCTGCTCGGTGCACCACCAGTACTCCTCCAGCGTCTCGCCCTTCCAGGCGAAGACCGGCGTCCCCTTCGGCTCCGCCACCGTGCCGTCCTTGCCCACCACCACCGCGCTCGCGGCGTGGTCCTGGGTGGAGAAGATGTTGCAGCTCACCCAGCGCACGTCGGCGCCGAGCTCGACCAGGGTCTCGATCAGGACCGCGGTCTGCACCGTCATGTGGAGGCTGCCCATGATGCGGGCGCCGGCGAGCGGCTGCTGCCCGGCGTACTCCTTCCGCAGCGCCATCAGGCCCGGCATCTCGTACTCGGCCAGGCGGATCTCGTTGCGGCCAAACTCGGCGAGGGTCAGGTCCTTCACCTTGAAGGGCTCGCGGCCCGCCTGCCGGGCGGCCTCGAACGGGTGGAGCAGGGTGGCGGTGGTGGCCATGCGCGTGTCCTCGGTTGAGTGGATCGGTCTAGTGCAAAGCATCGCCCGCCGGGCGGGCTACTTGGTTCCCCTGGCAGTGAACAGCATCGGGCCCGTGGCGCCGGCCTCGGGCGGGAGGGCGGCGTAGCGCACCTCGCGGAGGCCGCCCGCCGCGAGCCACTCCTGCACCTGCGCCTCACTCACGCCCTGCCGCAGGTGGCCCAGCGTCTGCCGGTACTCGGCGCGCTCGTGCGGCATCAGGTCGGTGATCAGGAGCCGCCCGCCGGGCTTGAGCGCCCGCGTGGCCTCGGCGATCACGGGCACCGGGTCGGCGAGGTACGGCAGCACCAGCACCAGGAAGGCCACGTCGAGGGTGTGGTCCTCGATGGGCAGCGCCTCGAGCTCCCCGCGCCGCAGCTCCACGTTGGCGAGCCCCGCGAGCCGGGCCTTCGCCGAGCGGAGCATGGCGGGCGACGCGTCCACCCCGATCACCCGCCCCGCGAAGGCCGCGAGCGACTGGGTGAGCTGGCCCGTGCCGCAGCCCAGGTCCGCCACCAGCCACGAGGGCTCGAGCAGCCCGAAGAGCGGCAGCACCTCCGTGCGTGCACCGAAGAGCTCGAGCCGGAGCCGGTCCCACTGGCCCGCCGCCGTGTCGAAGAACGCCTCCGACCGCGCCCGCCGCTCCGCCAGCACCCCGCGCAGCCGCTCCGCGTCGCGCAGGGCGCCCGGCGTGGCGCCCGCCTGCTCCCGCACCACCTGCCACAGCCGCCGCGCATCCGGCTCCAGGTCCGCGAGCGACATCCGGTAGAGCCGGCTGGCGCCGTCCGCCCGGGAGAGCACCCAATGGTCGTCGGCCAGGACCTTGAGGTGCCGGCTCACGGTGCTCTGCGGCAGCTGGAGCACCGCGCACAGCTCCCCCACGGTGAGCTCCTGCCGCTCGAGGACGAGCAGCAGGCGGTTGCGCGTGGCATCGGCCAGCGCCTGCAGGCGGGCGACGATCGGGACGGTCAGGGCGGCTCCAAGTCTATCCTGTTATCCGGATAATCAAATACTGCCCGGGGCCCCTGTCAACCCGCGCTCCCCGCCCCCATTAGACTCCCCGGCCCATGAGCCTTCGTCCCGCCCATCACCGCCCCGGTGGCGGCTTCCAGAACCCCGATCCCGCCGGCCGCCCCCGCGCGCTGGGCGAGCTGGTGCGCTGGTTCCGCGAGCGCGAGCGCACCCGGCGGGAGCGCCCCGACCCGCCGCCCCACGTCTTCCCGCGCGCCACGCCGGCCTTCGGGCAGGCCACCCGCTCCGGCGACCTGGCCGTCACTTGGCTCGGCCATTCCAGCGCCGTGCTCGAGTTCCAAGGCCTCACGGCCCTCACCGACCCGATCCTCACCACGTACGCCTCGCCGATCCCCATGCCGCGGCTCGGGCGCTGGGTGCCGGCGCCGGTGGAGGTGGCGGGGCTGCCCGAGATTCACCTGGTGCTGGTCTCGCACAACCACTACGACCACCTCGATGCCCCGACGGTGAAGGCGCTGGCCCGCCGCTTCCCGGACGCCACCTGGTGCACGCCGCTCGAGAACGGCGCGCTGCTGCGGCGGCTCGGCGCCACGCGGGTGCACGAGATGGACTGGTGGGACGACATGGAGCTGGCGGGTGGTGCCCGGGTGACCTGCACGCCCGCCCAGCACTTCAGCGCGCGGGGCCTGCACGACCGC
>CAZYEA010000058.1:0-766 GCA_964646485.1 uncultured Acidobacteriota bacterium | reverse complement strand
GTTTGCGGGCGACTCCGGCTACTTCCCCGGCTTCCGCGAGATCGGCGCGCGCCTGGGCCCGCCGGACCTCCTGCTGGTGCCGACCGGCGCGTACGACCCGCGCTGGTTCATGCGCCCCGTGCACATGGATCCGGAAGAGGGCGTCCAGGCCGCGCGCGACGTGGCGGGCGACACCACCCCGCGGATGGTCCCGGTCCACTGGGGCACCTTCAAGCTCACCGACGAGCCGATGGATGAACCGCCGCGCCGGACCCGCGAGGCCTGGCGCGCCGCCGGCCTGCCCAACGACCGGCTTTGGCTCCTGCAGCACGGCGAGACGCGATTGCTTGCCGGGGATGGCGCCGGGTCCTAGGTTGGGCCACCCCTCCCCGCGAGGCCCGATGACCGCGTTCTATCCCCCCGCCGCCCGGGCCCTGCAGGACGAGTTCGACAGCCGCCGCCTGGCCGACCGGCTGGAGCAGATGATCGTCCACCAGGCCTTCACCCCCGCCGACATCGAGTTCATCCAGCGCCAGCGCCACTTCTTCCTGGCGACCGTGGACGCTGCGGGCATGCCCCAGTGCTCCTTCAAGGGCGGCGATCCCGGCTTCGTGCGGGTGACCGGCGCGCGCGAGCTGCTCTTCCCCTGGTATGACGGCAACGGGATGTTCCTCTCCGCCGGCAACGTGGCGTCCACGGGGAAGGCGGGCCTGCTCTTCTGCGACTTCGAGGCGGGCAAGCGCCTGCGCGTGAACGGCACCGCCACCCTCCTCCGCGACGATCCCTG
>CAZYEA010000057.1:7254-20066 GCA_964646485.1 uncultured Acidobacteriota bacterium | reverse complement strand
GGGAGCTCGGCCCGCACGAGGTCCAGCGGACTCTGGTCGAGCAGGGCTAGCGCGGACGCGTGCGGGTCGGGGTGGAAGGCGGCCTCCAGACCGGCCGCGACATCGTGATCGCCGCGGCCATGGGCGCGGATGAGTTCGCCTTCGGCTCGGCGGCGCTCGTGGCCGCGGGATGCGTGATGGCGAGACAATGCCACCTCAACACCTGCCCGGTGGGCATCGCCACCCAGCGCGAGGAGCTGCGACGCAACTTCCGCGGCACCCCCGAGCAGGCGATCCGGTTCCTGACCGCGGTGGCGGAGGAGGCGAGAGAGATCCTGGCCCTCCTCGGGCGTCGCGACTTCGACGGGATCGTGGGAGCGCTGGACGTGCTCGAAGCGAGGATGCTGCCTCCTGGAAGTCGCTCGTCTCGAGTCTCCGCGGCTCCCCTGCTCGGCGCTGCTCGGGACCTTGCCCGGACGCCCAGCCGGGACGCGGGCGCGCGCAACCACCCCGAGGAGTCAAGGGGAGGAATCGATGAGGCGGTGCTCGCGCGCTTGAGCGTGATTCAAGGCCAGGTGGCACCCCTGGCGCTCTCGCGGCCCATCACCGTCGCCGATCGTTCCGTGGGCGCACGCGTGGCCGGGGAGATGTCGCGGCGGTTGCGCGGTCGACGGCTCTCCGAGGGCACCATCAGACTGCACCTGCGGGGCGCCGCCGGTCAGAGCTTCGGCGCTTTCGCCGCCGCGGGCATGAGCCTCATCCTCGAGGGCGAAGCCAACGATTACGTGGGCAAGGGCCTCTCCGGCGGGGAGCTTGTCCTCCGCCCGCGACCCGGCTCCCCCACACGCGAGCGCGGACAGATCATCGCGGGCAATACCATCCTTTACGGAGCCACCAGCGGCCGCCTCTTCGCGGCCGGGCAGGTGGGCGAACGCTTCGCGGTACGCCTGAGCGGCGCGCTCGCCGTGGTCGAGGGCGCGGGCGACCATGCCTGCGAATACATGACCGCGGGGACGGTCGCGATCCTGGGCCCGGTGGGTCGCAACTTCGGCGCGGGGATGTCGGGAGGCCTCGCCTACGTCCACGATCCCGACCGCGGCCTCGCCGAGCGCATCAACCCCGAGATGGTCTCGATCGAGGAGATCTCCTTCGAAGACGAAGCATGGCTGCGCGAAGCCTGTCGACGGCACTGGGAAGCGACTGCAAGTCCGCGGGTGGAGCAGCTGATCGAGGACTGGGTGAAGGCGCTGCGCGGGTTCGTGAAAGTGGCGCCGAGGGGACTGCCGGCCACGCGGCCGGTGCCGTGGCCGGAGCCCGTGTCCAGGCTCGGGGCCGAGGCGGAGCCGATCTGGAACGTGGCCTGAGCGCCGCTACCGCGTCACCGCCTTGAAGACGAAGGCCTGCTTCCCCTCCGCACCCTCGAGCTCGGCCTTCAAGGAGCCGTCGGGGCTCAAGGAGTAACGGATGAGCTTCGGGTGATCGTGGGCGAGATTCTCGAAGGTGGCGGATCTGCCGTCTGAAGCGGTGAGCTTGAACTCGGTCTTCGGCCTGCCGCCCGGCTGAGCCACGTAGAAGATGCCGTCGGCGCGGAACTCGATGCGCAGGAACTCGAAGCTCACCGCGCGCTCGCCCTTGATGGTGCGGGCGACCCCGAGCATCAGGCCGCCCGCTTCCTCGGTCCAGCGCTCCTCGAACTTCATCCCGGAAGCGGTGCCGCCCTCCCAGGCCCCCTTCATGAAGGCGAGGTCGGCGGGGCCGGCCGCGGCGAGCAGCGAAAGTGCGAGTGCTACGAGCATCCTGATTCTCCTTGGTCTTCTGGCCGCCTATGAAGCGCCAGGCACGGACGCTAACCCCGCTTCGAGGCCGGCGTCTTGGATGAAACGGACAGGAAGAACGCGGTCAGCGGGTCGCTGTCCCGGACGATGTCCCGAGGCCTCACCCCGGTGAACGCGCGGAAGTCCCGGTTGAAGTGGGCCTGGTCGTAGTAGCCGCATTCGAGCGCGACCCTGGACCAGGCCTGCGCATCGCGTTCACGCTTCCGCGCGAAGACGCGCTGGAATCTGACGAGGCGGGCGAAGCGCCTGGGGCCAAGGCCCACCGCCGCTTCGAAGCGCCGGCGAAACTGTCGGTCGCTGATGCCGAAGCGTCTCGACAGGGCGGCCAGATCGAGCGGCCCCTCATCGTCCATGATCCGGGCGGAGGCGAGGCCCATCGCGGGATCTCCCTCGATCCGTCGGGCGCCGAGGAACTCCTCGAGAAGGGCCATCCGCCGATCCGGAACCCGCGCGGATTTGAGTCGGGCCGCGAGGGGTGAGGGATCCTCGCCCAGAGCCGGGCCGAGGGCCACGATCCGATCGCGGAAGCGGCTCAGGTCTCCGCGCACGAACGAAGCCATACCCGCGGGGCGGAAGTGGATGCCGACGGTGTCGATGACGCCGCTCGGGCGGATGTCCACGCGACCCTGCATCTGGCCGACGAGGAGCAGGCTCTTTTGAAGGCGCCATCCTCCGCCCGCCCGTCGTTCCTGAAATGGATCGCCGAGCTGAAAGACGAACTCGGTGCAGCCGTCGGGGAGGATGCGGTGTCCCTCGGGCATCGCTTTTGGACCGCGACCGCGCATGAACCAGAAATTTTCAACCTCCGCGGCCAGGGCGGGCGAGGGCGACAGGCGCAGGAAGGAGAGGTCCATCGGGCCTCCTGGCGCTACCGCACCTGGTCTTCGGACCGGCGCCCCGCCGCCTCGACCCGCGCGCCGAAGGCCTCGAAGGTGATGGCAGGCCCGGGCCCGAGCAGCGGGATCGGAGCCTGCATGGTGTGGTCTACCTCCGGCTGGCCCAGACGCCTCGCTCCATAGGCGCGAGTGAAGTCGATGCCTGTGAGGACGAGGAGGAGCGCCGCCGTCCACCACAAGCGAAACGTCCGATTGGGCGCGGGACGACGGACGGCCGCGGCCTGGGTCAGGAACGCCACGGCGGCGAGCGAAGGAAGCCACGAGCGAAGGGGGGCGGCGAGGGCATCCTGCAGGACGTAGTAGCCGAGGAGGCAGATCGCGGCCGCGAGGGGCGCGAGCCACGCGAACACCGCGAAGTGATGGAGCACGTCGGCCATCCGGACCTTGCGTCCGGCCGCCTTGAGGAGACCGAGCAGGATCGAGGCGAAGACCATGACCACGACCAGCAGGGTGGCGTTCTGCCACACCATCCCCACCGCTCGCTCCGAGTTCCACGGCGACCAGAACTCGGGGGCCATGAGGCTCTGAAGGGTCAGGGCCGCGAGAGTGATGGTGATGTACTTGGCCCAGGTGAGGGGCGTTCGCCTCTGGTCAAGGCGGTGGAGATCCTCGAGCGAGACCGGCTGGGTCGCGTCGTTGCTCACTTCCTCGATCTCGATCTCGGCCAGGCCGAGACGCGCGCGCAGCCGGCCGGTGAAACGTTCGGAGGAGACCCGCCGGGGCCCGGCGTACAGTCCGTTCGTGCCCGCGCCGTCGATGATGACGAGGCTCCCGTCCGCGCCCCGCTCGATGCGCGCATGATCGCGTGATACCGAAGGGTCGGTGAGCACGAGCTGGCTCGACGACGAGCGGCCGATGCTCACCGGGGTGGAGCGGAAGAGTTCCTCGCGCACGGGAACGCCGTCGCGCAGCACGCGAATCACGAGCATCAGTTCGTCCCCCACGAGACGTTCTCGATGAGTCGCTGCGAGAGATCGAGGGCCGACTTCATGCGGAAGCCCTTGAAGTTCAAGGACAGGAACATCGCTTCCCGGGGACGCGAGAGGCTCGTGGCCACGAGGTCGATGTCGAAAAAGCCCGGGGAAGCCCGAAAGGCCACCGCGCAGGTCGTGATCTTCCAGACCTCGCCGCCCACACGGACGCGATTGGAGGCGCACTCGGGCGGCCCGAGGTCGGGGTCGCCCGCAGCCCGGGGCTGCACTTCCTGATGCGACTGGGCGTGGAAGGGGAGGTAGCCGTAGAACCCCCAGCGGCTGCGCGCGGACACGAAGTGCTCGATCTGAAGCTGCACGGAGGCGATGGGCCCGACCCGTTCGATGGCGGGCGTGAACTGCAGGTCGCACCCGTACTGGCTCTTCACCACCCCTTCGCGCTCGAAATCCTGGCGATTGTCCCAGCAGGCGAAGGCTTGGGGAAGCGCACGGCTGCGCGCGCCCCCGATCACGAGGTCAGGCTCGCGCGTTCCCGCCTGGAAGGCGCGGCTCAGGGCCTCGTAGGTCGCCTTTTCGAAGGCATCGATCTGAGCGTTCATCTCGGCCTGGAGCGCGGGCTTCGCGATCTCGAGCGGGGGCCGGCCCAGCAGGTCGCGCAGGGCCTCGGTGGGAACACCGAACGACAGCGAGTTCGAAAGCCACTGCACGGAGACATTGGTGCCCACCACCTGATCCCGGGAGTTGAGGATGGGCCCGCCGCTCATCCCCGAATTGAGAGGCATGGACAGGAGGAGCCGCGGCACCACCCCTTTGGTGGCAAAGCCGTTGGCGTTGCCTTCGATGAGACTCATGCCAAGCCCCTCGGGATTCCCGAACGAGATGATCCGCTCCCCCGCCTCCGGCGGATTGGCCGCGAGGGTGAGCGGCCTTCCCGTGACCCCGTTCGCCCGCACCAGGGCGATGTCATGCACGAGATCGAACTGCACGAGGGTGAGCGGATACTCGCCCGCCTCGCCTTTGGCCCGCAGCCGGTTGCGCACCGGATCGTCGATGAAGGATGCGACCACGTGATAGTTGGTGGCGATCAGGCCGTCGGCCGAGACCAGATACCCGCTGCCCAGGCTGCTCTTGGCCTCTCGATTCCCGGAGTGGATCTCGATGGTGAACAGGCTCGGCTTGAGCCGCGCGTAGGCGCTCTCGGACGTGGCCGGCGCCTGCGGGGTGGCGAGAGCGAGGAAGGCGAGGAGCAGATTCATCGTTCAGAGCCTGGACCCGCATGATAGCGAAGGGGAAAGCCCCCTTGACCTTCCCCTCGCGGCGCCCCTATGGTGCCGGGCAGGAAAGCCACGGCCCTTGAGAGCCCGTGGCTTTTCTTTTGTCCAGGGAGAGTCACGCGATGAGCCAGGAAATCCCCGACGATCACATCACAAGAAAGGAGGCAGTCCTGCGCCTTCCCGGGATGGAGAGAGTGATCGTACGACGCGACGTCCCATATCTGAGTACGGACACCTCTGCCCTCACCATGGACCTCTACTCACCGGCGGAGTCCTGGAACGGCGAACTCCGGCCCGCGGTGGTCTCGATCCTCGGTTACCCCGACCCGGGAATGGAGCGGATCTTCGGTCGCCCCTACAAGGACTGGGGATCATCAACCTCCTGGGCGAGACTGGTCGCGGCCTCCGGCCTGGTCGCGATCACGTACTCGAACCGTGAACCCGGGGACATCCACTCCCTTCTCGGTTATCTCTGTGATCACGGAGCGGACCACGGCATCGATTCATCCCGCATCGGCTTGTTGGCGGTCTCGGGACATTCGCCTCTCGCCCTCTCCGTCCTCATGACCCCTGCCCACCGGGCCGCGGTGCGGTGCGCGGCCTTCCTGTGTCCCTTCCTGCTGGACCTCGACGGCTCCACCGCGGTTCTGGAGGCCGCAAAGACATTCCGTTTCGCCAACCCTTCCTTCGGGAAGACCCTCGACGATCTGCCCAAAACGACGCCGCTCTTCATCGCGCGCGCCGGGGAGGATCAGATGCCCGGCCTCAACGAGACTCTGGATCGCTTCGTGGCCAAGGCCCGGGACGGCAAGCTGGACCTCTCGGTCGTGAACCACCCTCACGGGACTCACGCGTTCGACGTGTCACAGGACAGCGAGGAGTCGCGCGAGGCGATTCGGGCCGCGCTCGTCTTCCTCCGCCGCTCTCTGCTGGGGCTAGTGAACGAACCGGAGGGTGCCCTTCGGTGAGTCGATGCTGAGTTCGATCCCCCGCAGGCCCGCCGTGGTGGCGCTCGACAAGACCTCGAGAAACGCGGTGTCCTGGGAAACGGCGCCGCAAAACGCCCGGGTGCAGGCGAGGGGGCCGATGGTGAGACCGGCGCCCGAAAGCGAATACGTTCCGGAGCACACGTTGCAGTCGGCCCTCACCGAGACTCGGGTGGGGTCGACGAACTCGACGGTGTAGTTGTCGGGCCGGCTGATTCCCACGAGGCCCGCGGACAGGGTTTCGATGCTCTGGAGCTTCCAGACCCCGCCGGTCAACGCGGAGGGTCCGGTGGTCAGGCCGCCCCCGCAGCCGGTCAGGCTTAGATAGGCGGCGAGCGCGGCGAACACGGTCTTGTTCCTGGTCATGAAGCCCCGCAGTCTATAGGTCCAGGAGCGGCTATCTCGCGGCACGATGGAGAGAGAGGGGCGGTGCCCTATCCTTCACCCACATTCCCGCCGCTTCGATTCCGCGGCTCGTTCCCCACTCGTTTTCTCACTCGGAGACCTCTCGATGGACAAGAAGATCATTGCCGTTGTCGGAGCCACGGGCGCCCAGGGCGGCGGCCTCGTCCGCGCCATCCTGGCCGATCCTCAAGGTGGTTTTGCGGTTCGTGCCCTGACCCGGGACCCCAACACGGAAAAAGCGAAGGCGCTCGCAGCCATGGGCGCCGAGGTGGTGGCAGCCGACGTCGACGACGCGGAGAGCCTCACCCGTGCCTTCAGCGGCGCCTACGGAGCCTTCTGCGTGACCTTCTTCTGGGATCACTTCTCGGCGGAGAAGGAAGCGAGCCAGGTCCAGGCCATGGCGAAAGCCGCCAAGGCCGCCGATATCAAGCACGCCCTCTGGTCGACCCTCGAGGACACCCGCATCCTCTGTCCGCTCGAAGACACCCGCATGCCGACGCTCCAGGGCAAGTACAAGGTCCCGCACTTCGACGGCAAGGGATCGTCCGACCACTTCTTCACCGACGCGGGCGTGCCCACCACCTTCCTGCTCACCTCGTTTTACTGGGACAACCTCGTCCACTTCGGCATGGGCCCCAAGAAGGGCGAGGACGGCAAGTTCGGCTTCGTGCTCCCCATGGCCGACAAGAAGCTCGCCGGGATCGCGGCCGAAGACATCGGCCGCTGCGCCTACGGAGTCTTGAAGGCGGGCAGCCAATACGTGGGCAAGCGCGTGGGCATCGCGGGCGAACATCCCACGGGCGCGCAGATGGCGAAGGTGCTCTCCGAAGCCCTCGGGAAGGAAGTGGTCTACAACTACGTGCCGCCCGAGGTGTACCGCACCTTCGGCTTCCCCGGGGCGGATGATCTGGCCAACATGTTCCAGTACTACCGCGACTTCGAGGCCCAGTTCTGCGGAGCGCGGGATCTATCCGTCGCGCGCGCGTTGAACCCGCGACTGCAGAACTTCGCGCAGTGGGTCGCGGCCAACAAGGAGCGCATTCCGGTTTCCTGAAGCCCAGCCCGCATCGTCGCGGCTTTAGGGGGGCGCGAAAGCGCCCCTCTTTTTTTGCCTTCAGCCTGAATCAGATGGACGAGAAAGCGGTTCATTTGGCTCATTGTTCGAGGAAACCCCTCGGTGTGAACGTTTGTCCTTGCAGCTCGTCGTCCGTCCATCACGCATTTGGAGGACCCCTTGAACACCGGCAAGATCCCGCAGCAGGTCGTTGTCCTCAGCGCCATCGCGGCGGTGGTGGTGGTGAGCTTCTTCGGGATGCGCGCCCTCTTCGTCCCCGAATCCTTCGGCAAGTACGGTCATTACCGCGCGGACGCGGTCGACACCGTGGCGAAGCTCCCCATCAGCTACGCGGGAGCCAAGACCTGCGCGGAGTGCCACGACGAGGAGGACAAGATCAAGTCCCAGGGCTTCCACCGAAGCGTGTCCTGCGAGGTCTGCCACGGCCCGGGCGCCGCTCATGTGGACGATCCGGGCACGGTGAAGCCTTCCGCCCCCCGCGAGCGCGGCCTCTGCCCCCTGTGCCACAACTACTCCCCGTCGCGGCCCACCGGGTTCCCCCAGATCGTGACCGCTCAACACAACCCGGGCAAGCCCTGCATGACCTGCCACAAGCCTCACGACCCCGTGCCGCCGAACACGCCGAAAGACTGCAGCGCGTGTCATCGCGGGATATCCAGCCAGAAGCAGGTCTCGCCTCACGCCACCCTGGAATGCGCCACCTGCCATCAGGTGCCGAAGGAACACTCGGCCAATCCGCGGGCCTTCGCGGTGGGCAAGCCCAAAGAGAACAAGGCCTGCGAAACCTGTCACGCGAACAAGGCCGCCGAGCCGAAAGGAACGATCCCTCAGGTCGCCCCCGAGCACGCGGGCCGTTACCTGTGCTGGGACTGCCACTACCCGCATTTCCCGGAGGGGAAGAAATGAGCGATTCGCCCTGCCTCGACGAGCCCGCCTCGGATATGGACCGCCGCCAGTTCTTCGAACTGTGCAAGCAGGCCCTGCCCGCCAGCCTCACTCTTCTCGCCGCCGGCCTCCCCATCACCCTTGAGGCCGAAGAGAAAACCGCGTCCGCCCCGGGGGCGGTTCCCGAACCGAAGTTCGCGAGCTACGCCATGGCCATCGACATCGAGAAGTGCATCGGCTGCGGGCGCTGCGCGGCCGCGTGCAAGGCCGAGAACAAGGTTCCGGATTCGCCGCACTACGTCCGCACCTGGGTGGAGCGCTACGTCATTCCGAAAGAGGGCGAGCCCATGGTGGACAGCCCCAACGCCGGCATCGACGGCTTCCCCGACCAGCCTCCGGTCGACACCCTCAAGACCTTCTTCGTGCCCAAGCTGTGCAACCACTGCGCGAATCCGCCCTGCGTCCAGGTGTGCCCGGTGGGCGCCACCTTCAAGACCCGGGACGGGGTAGTCCTCGTCGACGAGGACTACTGCGTAGGCTGCCGCTACTGCATCCAGGCCTGCCCTTACGGGGCGCGTTACCTTCATCCGGAAAAGCGCGTGGCCGACAAGTGCACCTTCTGCTACCACCGGATCACCAAGGGCCTGCTGCCCGCCTGCGTCGAGGTGTGCCCCACTCAGGCGCGGGTGTTCGGAGACCTCAACAACCGAAGCTCGCCCATTCAAAGGGTCCTCCGCTTCAACCCGATCATGGCCCTCAAGGCGGAACTCAACACCCGCCCGAAGGTGTTCTACGCCAACGCCGACCAGGAGATCAGGTAGCCCATGGAAACCGGGATGCTCGAACCCTTCACCGGATACATCTACCCGAATGAGTATTTCCTGCAGTGGGAACTTCTCATCGTGTTGTATCCCTACATCACCGGCCTCGTGGCCGGCGCCTTCATCCTGGCCTCCCTCGAACGGGTGTTCCAGGTCAAGGTCCTCTGGCCGGTCTACCGCCTCGCCCTGTTGAGCGCGCTCGCGTTCATGATCGTGGCCCCGCTTCCCCTGCTCTCGCACCTCGGGCACCCGGAGCGCTCGCTCGAGATGTTCCTGACCCCGCACACCACCTCGGCCATGGCCATGTTCGGCTTCGTCTACGCCTGGTACCTCGCGGTCATCCTCCTGCTCGAAGTCTGGTTCGACTACCGCCACGAGATCGTGGTGTGGTCGCGGGAGGCGAAGGGGCCGATGAAGTACCTGTACAAACTGCTGACCCTCGGCGCCACCGACATCTCGGAAGCCGCACTCAAGTTCGACGACCGGGCGGGCCGGATCATCACCATCCTCGGCATTCCCTCGGCTTTCCTCCTCCATGGCTACGTGGGCTTCATCTTCGGCTCGGTGAAGGCGAACCCGTGGTGGAGCTCAGTGCTGATGCCGGTGGTGTTCCTCTTCTCCGCCATCGTGTCGGGCATGGCCATGGTCATGCTCATCTACATGGTGACCTCCTGGATCCGCTGGAAGCCCATCGACATGGCCTGCCTGAACAAGCTCGGGGAGTTGATCCTGTATGCGCTGATCGTCGACTTCACCCTGGAGTTCCTCGACTTCATCCATCGGCTGTACGAGTCCGAGGAGTCGATCCACATCCTCTCGCAACTGATCACCGACCGTCTGTTCATCAGCCTCGTCATCCTCCAGGTGCTGATCGGGGGCCTCGTGCCCATGATCGGCCTGGTCTTCGCCCGCTTCGGCCGGCTACCCGACGAAATGCGGCGGATGATCTATTTCCTCGTCGGCCTGCTCATCCAGATCGGCATCTTCTCCATGCGCTGGAACGTGGTGGTGGGCGGCCAGATGTTCTCGAAGAGCCTGCGCGGCCTCACCGTCTACAAGGTCCACCTCTTCGGTCTCGAGGGCCTCTTCTTCACCATGGGCCTGCTCATTCTGCCCGTAGTCATCCTCTACGTCCTGATCAAGCTGCTGCCCCCCTGGATCGACGCGCACCCGGGCCGGGAACTCGCGGCCCAGCACTGAAGGGAGACGGCGCCCGGGCGTTCAGGGCGCCCGGGGTCCCTCGCGAAGACGACGACGACAAGACGCCGTCGGCGTCACGTTCTCAGGCGCGGACTTCGATCTTCTTGGGCTCAACCTTCGCGATCGGCGCGCTCAGGTGGAGCAGGCCCTGCTTGAATTCCGCCTTGACCAGGTTGGGGTCGATCGGTTCGGGAAGGTGAATGGAGCGGAAGTACTGCACCTTCCCGTCCGGAGTCGTGCCCGCGGCGGCCGCGGTCATGGCTTCGCCCTTCCCCGCTTCCCGCTCGGCGGTGATGAGCACGTCCTCCGCGGTCACCTTCACATCGAGCTTCCTGGGGTCGGCCCCGGGAAGGGCGGCCTCGATCTCGAAGCGATTGTCCATCTTCTTGACCTCGATCGAGGGCTGGGGGAAGAGCTCCTTCTCCGCCTGCAGCCAGTCGTCGAAGTCCGCGATGAACAGCTCCTCGTGGGCCTTGAACAACTCGAAGGCACGGCGGGCGATCATGTCCTGACGGCGCATGATCTCGTCGACGATCGAATCGGTGTTGGTAACTGAAATTTCGGCCTTGGCCATGGTGTCCTCCGCTTGGGTTCTTTGGGGTTCAGGCGCCCCGTCCCCGGTCGGGTCGGCGCTCCGCCGCCGGGCGCGAGACAGCTTTCGAATCGGCTTGACGTTCATTCAGCCCGGCGAACGCATCGGGCGTTCAGGAAGGAAGAGAGAAGGAGTCGGCTCAGCCGCCCCTGGGCCTTTTCAGGGACACCCATGAGGCCACCTTGCCAACTTGCAGCGAAGCAAAGCGCGTGCCTCGACGGCCGCGAGGGCAAAGTCAGTGTTTTCGAGCGGGGGCGCTCAGGCCGCCTGGCAGATCATGCGCGGCCCTCAGCGAATTCTGCGGGTCTTGCTACAAGACCTCGTGGCAGAGTTCGCAGTCCTGACGGATGACTTTTCCGTCCTTCGACTTGTGATTGTCGTCGTGGCACCGGAAGCAGCCGGGGAACTCCATGTGGCCGCGGTTGTCGGGGTGGAAGCCCCAAGTCACCTTCATATCCGGGAAGATGTTGCGGTTGTAGAGGTCCTTCATGCTGGCGATCGTACGAGTGATGTCCGCCTGCCGGCTCGTCCAGGTGGCGGGATACTGCTTCTTGTAGAACTCGGTCAGGGAGCGCTCGATGGCGGCGCCCGCCTCCTCGCGGCTCGCGTAATCGACCTTGAGCGCCGCCACCGCCTCCCGCTTCAGGAACGGCAGGTCCTTGGGCGCGCCGCCCGTGGCCAGCACGGAGTTCACGCCCCGCTCGACCGACCGCGCGAAGATGTGGCTCGGGCGGTTGTGGCAATCGATGCAGTCCATCTTGCGTCGCTCCTGGGCCTTGGCGAGGTCGGCATCGGTGACCCCGTCCGCGCGATACTCGACCACCCCGCCGTCCGGCGTGGTCTGGCGCACCCACGCGATGTTCTGCCGCTTGTCGTCGAGCGCCACATACTCGATGGAGTTGGCCGCGTCCACGTGCCAGTGGATGCCCGCCGTCTTTCCACCGCCATCCCGACCTCCGATGCGCAGGCGGAGGGTGGTCACGGATTCGGTATTGGCCTCGTCATCCGCGTAGTCGTAGATCGTCTCCACCTTGTCCCCGTGGAACCGCGCCGGCCAGTGGCACTGCTCGCAGGTGTCGCCGGCTGGACGCAGATTGTGCACGGGCGAACCGATGGGCCGGCTGTAGGAGCCGCGGAACACCGCGAGCACCTGGCGCGCCCCCGAGATCTTGGCCTTGACGAACCACCCCGCACCCTCGCCGATGTGGCACTCGACGCACTTCACCCGCGCGTGGGGCCCGCGCTGATAGGCGGTGTACTCGGGCTCCATCACGGTGTGGCAGGTGGCGCCGCAGAAAACCACGGAGTCGGAAACCTCGACCGCCTTGTAGCCGGCCACCGAGACGATCAGCACGTTCACCGGGGTGAGCACGACGATGGCGAAGGCGATGATGCGAACCCGCCGCGCGTTGAGGTCGATGCGCGGCCACCACTTGAGGGAGGGGGCGAGTCCCTTCTGGAGCCGGCGTCGCTCCCGCCACATGCCGATCGGGATGATCAGCAGGCCGGCCACGAACAGGCCGGGAATGGCGACCACGAAGACGATCCCCAGATAATGGTTCGTCTTCACGCCCATCATGTCGAGGGCCATGAACGCGATGAACAACAGGGCCGAGATCGTGGTCAGGATCGCGCCGAAGATCGTGGTCGGGTTTCGGAAGATGCTGACGGGAGGCTCGATATGAGGGTCGTTCAAGACGTGTTCCTTTTGGGTTGTGGCCAGGGCCTTTGGTGTGGAGGCGGGCGGTTGGGTCTACCCGCGGGCTAGTCTAGTCAATCGGCCGGCTTGGGATCTTCGGGCTCGAGTGTATCGGGCGGCGTCTCCGGAACCTCGGCCGCGGGCGTCCCAGGGGCCTGGGTCGCTTCGGTGAGTCTCCGGTAGTAGCTCGGCCGGGTGTGGCGGAGGTGGTCGGCCGAGGCCTTGCCGGTCAG
>CAZYEA010000057.1:0-7244 GCA_964646485.1 uncultured Acidobacteriota bacterium | reverse complement strand
AGATGACCAGCCCGCCCTCGCCGGGCAGGTTGCCCTCCTGCGTGAAGATCAGGTCGAGCCAGCCGTCCTGGTTGAGATCGACGGCTTTGACATCGGTGGCCCGCTCGGTCTTCACGGAGGTGCGGCCGGCCACACCGTAGCGCCCGCGGTCGCCCCAATAGATGTAAGACTGGCGGAGATGGTCGGCCGAGGCTTTGCCGGTCAGCCACGCGAGGTCCATCGGGTAGACCTCGGGGTCGAAGATGACGGTGTAGAAGTGCCAGATCAGGATCGATCCCGTGGCCAGCACCGCTTCGTAGAAATGCAGGGCGGTGGCGGCATCGCTCACCCACTTCGGGAAATTGCTCAAGGAGAAGTTGTTGAACCACAGGATGAAGCCCGAGACCGCCATGACCACGGTGCCCCACAAAAAGGCCCAATATTCAGCCTTCTCGACATAGTTGAACATCGAGAAGGTGGGCCGCGTCTTGAGGCGACCAAGGTTGTAGCGGATCATTCCAAGGAGGTCGGTGGCGTCCTTGAGCCGGGGCCAGAGCTGGCGGAGGATCACCCGGTCCTTCTTCACCGCGGCGAGGTGGACGACGTGATAGACGAGGGAGAGGCACAAAACCACCGCGGCCAGGCGATGAAGCCCGCCCCTGAAGGAAGCATCCACGCCGAACAGGGGCGCCGCCCACCAGGCCTCGGGATACGTGAGGGCGAAGCCCGTGACCACGAGCACCGGGAAGCTCAGAATCACGAGACCGTGGGCGATCCGGAAATGGAGGCCCATCCTCACGACTCCTTCGCGGCTATGCGAAGGCCCGACGCCGCGGCGAAGCTTGGCCACGAAGTCGAGCAGGTGATGCAGGACCATGCCGGCCAGGGTCAGAGGGATGATGATCAGGTAGAAGGTGCGAATCCAGCCCACCATGTAGTGCTCGCCGCCGCCGGAGGACTTCACGTGGACCGAGCCGATGGCGAAGCGCTCCCCCGCACCGGGGTGGCAGGCTCCGCAGGTCTTCGGAAGATTCGCCGCGTTGATGGTGGAACGCGGGTCGGTGGAGCGGAGGATGTTGTGGATGCCGTGGCAGGAGGCGCAGTTCGCGACCGTCTGCTTGCCCGAACGCTGGGCCAGGCCGTGGTAGCTGTCCTGATAGTCGGGGACATTGCCCTTCGGAAGGTCGTAGCGCTCGGCCAGGCGCTCGTCGGCGTGGCAGCGAGCGCAGGTCACGGTGGAGACCCGAGCCGGATTCACGAGCGAGTTCGGCTCGCTCGGCGCGGCAATGGTGTGCTCGCCGTGACAGTCGGTGCAGACCGGGGCCCCGGCGACTCCGTTCGCGACCGCCTGCCCGTGGACGCTGTCCGTGTACGTCTTGGCGATGTCCTTGTGGCAGGAGCCGCAGGTCTCGGGGACTTTCCAGTGGTTTGTCCTCGAGGCCTGGTTCCTCGAGTCCAGGATTCCGTGGCTGCCGTGGCAGTCGGAGCACGAGGCCGCGTCCTGACTGCCCAAAGCCACCGCCCGACCGTGCACGCTCAGGCGATAGGCGTCGACCGGGCGGGCGAAGGGGATCTTGTGCCGCGCGAGGAAGTCGGGGTTGGAGTGGCACGAACCGCAGGTGGAGGCAAGGTTCCCCTTCGCCACCATGGACGTCGCCTCCGCGCGGGGCTGGATCAGATGGGCCGCACCGTGGCAGGACACGCAGTCGGGCCCGTCGGGCCCCGCGGTCACCCGCGCGTGGACGCTCTTTTGCAGCTCTTTCGGAATGTCTTCATGGCACGAGCCGCAATCGACCTTCTTGAGCTTCGAGGCGTGAGGGAACTCCGTGGCCCGGGCGAGGTCCGTGTGGCAATCCACGCAGCTCATCGGACCATGAATCGACTTTGAGAAGCCCTCCTTCGGAACCGCGACCGAAGAGCCGTTCTCCCGAGCCGCCGCGGGATCCTCGTGGCAGGCGAGGCAGTCTTCGTTGGCCGGCGGCTTGGGGGGCGTCGTCCTCGCCTGGGCCGTGGCTGTCCCGGCTCCGGCCACGACGACGACGAGAAGGCCGAGAAGGACGGCGAAGGGGGCTCTGGGGGCGGCGGGGCTCCGGCGGCACTTACGGGCGCGTTCCTGGGTCATTGGGGGTTCCTGCTTCGGGTCGGCCTCACAAAAGAACGGCGCTGCGTAGAAGCAGCGCCGTTCCCGGTATCACGCTTCGATGTGGGCGGACGCTACTTCTTGGTTTCGACGAAGTCCTTGAGCCAGGCCATGTCGGCTTCCTTGGCCTTCTTCTCATCCTACATCTTCACGAGGAAAGCCCCTCGATCGTTGTTCGTCACCTTGCCCTTGGCCGCCATCTTCTCGTTGTGGCAGTACAGGCAGTTGGCCGCGGGGAAACCGAGCTCCTTGGCCTTCTTCTGCATGGGCATGGTGGCGTGGGACGGCGGCGCGCCCGCAAGGAGCGCGAAAGCGGCCAAGACTCCGACCAGTGGTTTGTTCATGACGTCATGCTCCTTGTGGTTCGCGGGAAGACCGTCGCCCGCCGGTACGCGTTACTTCTTGGGTTCGACGAAGTCCTTGAGCCAGGCCACATCGACTTCCTTGGCCTTCTTCTCTTCCTTCTGCTTCACCAGAAAGGTTCCGCGGTCGTTGTTCGTGACCTTGCCCTTGGCCGGCAGCTTCTCGTTGTGGCAGAAGAGGCAGTTGGCTGCGGGGAAGCCCGCGTCCTTGGCCTTCTTCTGGATAGGCATGGTGGCGAAGGACGAGGAGGCGCTCGCGAGGATCGCGAAGGCGGTCAGGAGGCCGATGGCTTTCTTGTTCATGGGTCTTTGGGTTCCTTTTTCTGGTGCGCTTTCTTGGGTTACTTCTTGGCTTCGACGAAGTCCTTGAGCCAGGCCACGTCGACTTCCTTCGCCTTCTTCACTTCCTTCTGATGGACGAGGAAAGTGCCACGCTCGTTGTGGGTCACGGTCTTGCCCTTCACCGGCAGCTTCTCGTTGTGACAGTAGAGGCAGTTGGCCGCGGGGAAGCCCGCTTCCTTCGCCTTCTTCTGGATGGGCATGGTGGCCTGGCTGGGAACGGCGACGGCAAAGACGAGGAAGGCGGCGAAAACTCCGGCGAGTGGCTTGCTCATGGATTCAGTTCCTTGGTTTGATGACGAGGTTTCTTGACGAATGGGGCGGCTGGTCGTGCGGGGTTCGAATGAGGATCCGCCCGCCTCGATCGAGAATCTACTGCAAGTTTTGCGGCCAACCGGTGAGGTCTTGCCCGGGGCCCACTTTCTGGTTGCGTCCATTCCTATGGCAGTATTAGGTGTGGTGAAGCATTCAGGAATGAGCCGAACGCCCCCTTCGGTTGATGCAAAAGCATCAAGCGGCCGGCAGAAATCCTCAGATCTCCTGGACTTGCTGTCGGCGGGCGAGCCCCCGGCCTTCGCCAACGACCAGAATCACCGCATCATTTTCTGGAACAAGGGAGCCGAGAGGCTCATGGAGCGAACCGCGGCGCAGGCGCTCGGACGGCTGTGCCACGAGATCTTCTGCGGCCGCGACCCCTTCGGCAACCGCTTCTGCACGGACACCTGCGCGGTGAGCTCGTCGATCAAGCGGCACGAGGGCGTCGCCCGTTTCGAGATCACCACCGGCGAGCGGTCGCGGACGAAGTCCGTAGGCATGACCGTGATCGAGATCCCCGATTCCCGTCCCGGCTTCTTCACCGCGGTCCACATCATGGACCTCGTCGACGACAAGAGCCGGCTGGCCCGCGAGCTCGCTCGGCTGCGTGAAACCTCCGGCGCGGCTCATGCTTCCGCCTCCTCGGACGGCAGCGTGCCCATTCCCCTCCACCTCTCGCCCGCGCAGGGGGCCTCACCCGGCCCGGAGCTCGACGCGAGCGTCGCCGAACAGCTTTCCGACCGCGAGCTCGATGTGCTTCGCGCCATCGCCTCCGGCCAGGCCAACAAGGACATCGCGAACTCCCTGCACATCTCCGTCGCCACCACGCGGAACCACGTCCAGCACATCCTGAAGAAGCTGAGTGTGCATTCGAAGCTCGAGGCGGTGGCCCTCGCCTTCCGCAACGGCTGGGCCTGACCGCCTAGCGGCCCTCGATCTCCCGCAACTTGAGGACGAGGCCGACGATGACCGCCGCGATCACCACCAGCGAGATCGCGAGCCCGGTTCGCCGCTGACGTAACTCCGCGAAAGCGCGCTCGGCCGCGGTGAGGCCCGCCTCCGCCGAGGTCATTCCTTCCTTCACCGCGGCCATGAACCGATCCTGGTCGAAGGCGTGGACGAGCACCCGCGCCTCCACCAGATGATCCTGGCCGGTGCGGAGCGCGAAACGGTCAGCGCTCACCTCCATGCCCGCGCGCTCGGCGCGATCGATCAGGCGGTGCGCCTCGGCGAGCCGCGCGTTCAGGCCCGACACCGCCGCCCCCATGCTCTCGGCCGCCTTGTACTGGGGCACGTCGGGGGTATGGCAGTTCGTGCAGGTCGACTTGGGCCCCACGCCCAGCATCTCATCCGAGGGGGGCTGCACCGCGTGGTTGTCGTGACAGGCCACGCACTGTATGGCGGGGGTGAGGTTCAGGCCCTTCTTCTTCTTCTCCGTCTCCCGGTAGAGGCTGCCCTCGCGGGTGTGGCACGACCCGCAGACCTGGGCCACCGATTGAAGTCCGGGGGGCGCGGCGCCGTGCGAGCCATGGCAGTCGTTGCAGGTCGGAGCAGAGAGATCGCCCTTGTCGTAGAGGGCCTTCGCATGCACGCTCGTCTTGTAGGCGCGGGGCTGGTTGGTGGGCAGGCCGTAGCGGGCCATCAGGGCCGCGTCGTTATGGCAATGTGCGCAGGTGTCGGCCACCTGGGTCGGGTGGACGGTCGAGCGCGGATCCTTGATGGCCCGGATCCCATGGACGCCATGACAGTCGACGCAGACCGCGGTGTGGTCGTCTCCCGCGGCATTGCGCTTTCCGTGGACCGAGGTCTTGTACTCGCTCAGCTGGTCGACCCGGGTCGCGGGATTGAACTTCTTCATGTAGGCGGCGTCGGAGTGGCACTTCGCGCAGAAGGCCGGGATCTGGAGCCGCTTCGGCTTCCCTGTCCATCCCTTCCGCTCGTCGTGAGCCGCCGAGGGATCGTCGTCCCCGCCCCGAGCCGGATCGCCGCCGTGGCAGTCGTGGCACGAGAGGCCGCGCTGGAAGTGCACGTCGTCGAGATGACGGGTGGGCTCGAGCGCCGCGCCATCGAGCTGCTTGTGGCAGGAGATGCAGGTGCTGTCCTTCGGGGCCTCGGCCACGGGTGTCGCTTTGGGGGCTGGAACCTGCGCCGAACCAAGGGCGGCGCCCGAGACGACCATGAGGGTGACGGCTAGCCAGGATCTCATGATTCAGCCCCTCTGCGGCCAGTAGACCATCGCGGTGGCCACGACCATGTAGACGATCGCGACCCAGCCCGCGATGATGAAGGCCAGGCTCACCCGGTTTCCGGGCTTGGGGACGCGGTCGAGGAAGGGCACCGCGAACCAGACGAGACCGGTCGCGGTGATGGCGAGGATGCCCAGCACTTCCCCTTCGAAGCCGAGGATGTGGGCGGGCAGCATCTTGAGGCTCTGGAACATCCAGCCGAAGTACCACTCGGGGCGGATGCCGGCGGGAGCGGAGGCGAAGGGATCCGCCTTCTCGCCGAGTTCCCAGGGGAAGAGGGCGGCGAGCAGGGCGAGCACGCCCACCGCGGCGCACCAGCCGATGGCGTCGCGGAGGAGGAAGCTTGGAAGGAAGGGATAGGACTTGAGCTTCTGCCCCGTCTTCTCCATCTCGGCCTCGACCCCCGGAGGCACGCTCATGCCGTGCTTCTGCACGAAGAGCAGGTGGGCACCCAGGATGGCGGTGGTGATCGCGGGGAGGATGGCCACGTGGATTCCGTAGAAGCGGGTCAGGGTTCCGCCCGTCACCTGATCTCCCCCGCGCAGCAGGCGCAGGGCGAACTCCCCGACCATGGGAACGCGGCCCGCGACCTCGGTTCCCACCTGGGTGGCGAAGAAGGCGAGGGTGTTCCAGGGAAGCAGGTAGCCCGAGAAGCCAAAGCCCATCATCAGTGCCATCAGGGCGACCCCGGTGAGCCAGGTCAGCTCCCGAGGCTTGCGGAAAGCCTTCAGGAAGAAGGCGCTGAACATGTGGAGAAAGAGGACGAACACCAGGAGATTGGCCGACCAGGAGTGGATCGAGCGGATGAGCCACCCGAAGGGAACCCGAGTCATCAGGAACTGCACGCTCTCGAAGGCTTCGCCCGACGAGGGCCGGTAATACAGGAGCAGGAGGATTCCCGTGGCCACCTGGATCAGGAAGAGGAACAGGGTCATCCCGCCCATGTAGTACCAGACGGAGTGCTTGTGCCGCGGCACCTGCTTGTGGCGCCCGAGGGCCACGAGTTCCGAGATGCCCACGCGTTCCTCGAGCCAGTTCCAGGCCTCCGCCACGCGAGGGTGGGTCTTCATGACTTCGACACCACCACGTCGCCGTTGACCACGTTCACCTGGTAGGCGTCGAGGGGCCGGGGCGGCGGGCCCGACACGTTTCTCCCATTCACGTCATAAAAGCCGTTGTGGCAGGCGCACCAGATCTGCTTGACGTCGCTGCGGTACTGAACCGTGCAATTGAGATGGGTGCAGGTGGCGGAAAGGGCTTTGTACTCTCCGTCCTCGCCGCGGATGACCAGGGCGGCCCGGCCCCCGAAAGCGAAGATCTTTCCCTCGTTGGCCTTGAGCTCGCCCTCGCGGCAGGCGACGGTCCGCGAGGTGGCCGCCTCGGGAATGTCGGGCGGCACGAGGTAGCGAAGGACCGGATACAGGACCGAGGCGCACATGGCGCCCGCCGACGTGCCGAGGAACCAGTTCAAAAGGCTTCTTCGCGTCTGCATGGCTCCTCCGCAAATGGTCCACGGTCGGCGCGTCACCAGAAACGGGTGGCCTCCGGGCCGCGGCCCTCAATCGTGCTGAGGCCAACTATGGTTCTGTAGGCTCACCGTGTCATGAGCCGAACGCGCCCTTCTTCTGATGCAAAGGCATCAAGGGGCTATGCCCCGCCGCCGCGGGTCAGGGCAGCACGTAGTCCTTGAACTGGACTCTCAGCACCTTCTTGTCGAACTTCCCCACCGAGGTCTTGGGGATCTGCTCCATGAACACCACGTCGTCAGGGAGCCACCACTTGGCGAAATGGGGTCTGAGGTGATCGAGGATGGCCTCGCGGGTGAGACGTCCTTTCGCATCGGGCTTCGGCACCACGCAGGCG
>CAZYEA010000056.1:0-20114 GCA_964646485.1 uncultured Acidobacteriota bacterium | reverse complement strand
TCGCACCCTTCAGCTCGACGAGGCTCTCGAGGCCGCGCGCACCGCCCTCGCCCCGAACTTCATCCTCAAGGGCTCCGTGCCCCGCGCCCTGGCGGTTCAGATCGCCGCGCACGAGGCCGAGGCCCTGGTGATGCTGGGCGAACCCGGCAAGGCGCGTGAACGTCTGGAGGCCGAGGGTCTGGAGGGCGAAGCGGGGAGCGAAGACCGTTCGCTGCCTTTGATCCTCGCCTACGCCGAGGTGCTCGCCTATCTGGGCGACCGCACGGTGGCCCTCGACCTGATGAACGACGCGCTCACCACCGCGGACGCGCGCGGCGACCGCCAGGCCCTGGTGCAGGGACTGAACGCGCGGGCCCGCATGCTGCTGCTCGCGGGGACACCCGACGCGGCCATCGAGGATGTGCGCAAGGCTCTCTCCCTCGGCGGAGAAGTGCCCGACGCGCTCCTGCTCACGAGCGTGCGCCTCTCCCTCGGGTTGTGCCTCACCGAGCTCGGCGCGGTCAGCGCCGCCGACGCCGAATTCCTGGCCGCCAATCGCGAGGCCGAGAACATGGGAGCGCGCGCCCTGTTGCTGGAAGCGCAGCTGGGTCTTTCCGCCACCAACCGGGCGCGCGGCCGCTACCTCGCCGCCGAGATCGCGGCCCGGGTGGCCCTTCAGTTCTCCACCGCGGCCTCGGCGAAGCTCCTGCAGGCCCGCGCCGAGTTCGCCCTCGCCGAGGTGTTCCTCGACAGCGGGGCCACGAAGGAGGCCACTCACTCCCTGGAGCGGGCGCGCTCGATCGCGCGCGACGCGGGGGAGGCCTCGGTCCACATCGACACCCTCACCGAACTCGCGCGGCTTTCGAGGATCGGCGGGGAGCCGGCCCACGCCCGAGACCTCGCCCTCGAAGCCTGGAACGAATCGACCGAGCGCGGCGACCACGTGCGACGCGGGGTCACCATGCTCGAGCTCGGCCGGCTCGAAATCGAGAGCGGCCACACCGAAGCGGCGGTGACGCGATTCCGGGGAGCCCTCGCCGCGGCCTTCGGCAGCGGGGCGCCTCGCCTCGCCACTCGGCTCTACGAGGGCCTCGTCGATTCGCAGCTCAAGGCCGAGGACATCCAGGGCGCACTGCGCTACGCCGAGGCGGCCGAGAACTCCACCGAGACCCTGGGCGAGTTCGGAGCCAGCGAGTCGATCAAGGCCGCCTTCCTGACCGCGCGCATACAACGCACCGCTCAAAACCTCCCCGGACTTCGTGAAGCCATCGGCCGGGCCATGAAGGTGTCCGACGCGAGCGGCGATCGCCTGCTTCAGGCGAGGAGCGCGCTCGAAGCGGGGCGCCTGGCCATCGAGGCGGATCCCGACCTGTCCCTTTCGATCCTTGAAAAGGGCCTCGTGCGCGCGCGGGAAGCCGACGCTCTGGCCATCGAAGCGGCCATCTCCGGGCACATCGCCTCCATCCTGATTCGCCGGGGGTCGGTGACCGAAGCGCGGAAGTACTCCGAGGCGGAGATGGAAGCGATCGGTCGAGCCGGCATCGTCAAGGGAACCCTCCGGAACAAGCTCCGCCTGGCGCGCTGCTACGACCTGCTTGGCCAGCTCAAGCAATGCGCGGACATGCTCGAATCGGAGACCGCGCCGGATGGCGATCCGTCGACCGGTGTGGGCTTCCTTTCCTATCGTTCTCAGATCAAGCTGTCCCAGGGTCGCCTCCGTGGAGCCTCCGAAGACGCGGAGGCGGCGGTACGCGAGGCCGCGCGGGGGTCGGGGCGCGATCTTGCCGACGCCCTGCTTCACCGCGCCGAGTACGCCCTGGCCACCGCCGACCTCACCGCCGCCGCCACCGACCTCGAGGCCGCCAAGCGCGCCGCCGACTCCGCGCGCGGCGTCCACCGGCCGTTCGAGGATGGCCTGCTTGGAATCGCGCAGGCCGAACTCCTGATCCTGCGGGGCGATCTCGCAAACGGGGCGGAGGAATCCGAAGCCGCGTGCCTCGTCTTCGAGCGCGGGTCGCATGAAATCTGGGCCAGCGCGGCAAGGCTCCTCACCGCCCGCTGCCTCGCTCGCACCGACGTGTCCGCCGCGGATCGGCTGGCCGCCCGCGTCGAATCATTCGCGCGCGAGCGCGCCATCCTGGCCATGCAGGTGAACGCCCTGACTCTGCGGGGCCTGCTCGCCCACGACATGACGAAGCTCGACGAGGCCTCGCAGCTCGCCGGGCGCATCGGGTCGCCCTGGATCCTCGCAAGCATCGCCCGGGTGCGGCACCGCGTCTTCGGCGATCGCCGGGATGAGAAGGCGGCCGCCGCCGAGCACAAGGCGTTCGCCTTCCAGATGTCCATTCTTTCGGCAGAGCTCGATGCGCCCACCCGCGCCCGGCTCCTGACCGCGGTGGAGAAGAGCGAGCACCCTTACTTCGTGTGAGCCCGGCCCTCGGGCATTCGGCGTATCCTCAGGGCTTTCGCATGTTGACCGCGCCCACGCTCGCTTTGCCTTTGACTGCCTCCCGTGTCTAGCCGGACCTCCAGACCGGTGGCCCGGCCCGCGGTCGACGTCCTGATCGTCGATGCGGACCGCTTGCGCGGCCAGGCCCTCGCCGCGGAGCTGTCCGAGCGCTCACTTTCTTCGCTCGTGTGCGACTCCACCGACGAGGCGGCGCTGCACGCGCCGACCGTTCGCACCTTGCTGATCCGTCGCCGCCTCGGCTCCACCGACGCCTTCGCCTTCACTCATGCCCTGAGGAAGAAGGTCTCCACGCCTCTTCGCATTCTCATCCTGGCCGATGCGCCGAACGCCGAGGACGCGCTGCGGGCCGTAGACGCGGGTGCCCTCGGCATCGTCTTCGAACCGCACTCCGCCGAGACGCTCGCCCGCAGGATCAGAAAGGCGGCTGAGGCCGAGTCCGCCGACCTGCTCGACCAGGAGGACGCGCAGGTGTTCCGGATCCGCCGGGGGGGCGTGGTCTTCAAGCTGAAGGCCCGTCCGGAACTCCTGGTGGAGCACCTCCTCGAAGCCACGGACATGCTGGGCGGCTCGCTAGCGCCTCTCACGTCCCCGGCGGTCGACCCGGAGTCCGCGGCGGGCGTGCCTCCCGAACATCGAACCGGACCCTTCGTGGTGGTCCGCGACGACCGTCGCTACCTCTTCGCCAACCCGGCCGCGCGCGCGCTGCTGGCGCTTCCCGACGACATCGCCCACGCGCGCTTCGAAGAGCCGGTGGACGTGCAGCGGGTGATCGAAAAGAAGATCAAATCGGGACGGCGCTCCCTCGACGTGATCATCCGGGCGAGGGAGATGGTGTACGAGGGAGAGAAGGCTCTCGGCGTGTCGCTCCGGGACGTGACCGAGCTCCGCAGCCTGGAGAGCCAGCTCCGCCTCTCGAACGAGATCCTCGACCGCGTGCCCGCGATCGTGCTGGTGGCCGATCCGGAGGGGCGGATCGCCTATGCCGGCCCGGGGGTGAATTCGCTTCTCGGTTACGACGCGCGGGAGGCCATGGGCGAGGGTTTCTGGAGCCATGGTTGGGCGGGGCCCGAGGACGCGGCACGCATGCGCGCCGAATTCGTGGCCACCCTCAAGCGCGGGGAAGCGGCCCCCGCGCCCTTCGAGGCGAAGCTCGCCGCGCGCGACGGGTCGCCCCGCATTCTGGGGTTCCAGTTCGCGAAGGGTCCGGGCGGCACCCTGATCGCGGTGGGTCAGGACGTCACGGCCCGGAGGAACGCGGAGTTCGAGAGCACCAAGGCGCGGGAGTCGGCGGAAGCGGCCACCGCGGCCAAGTCGGATTTCCTCGCGAACATGAGCCACGAGATCCGGACGCCCATGAACGCGGTCATCGGCATGACCTCGCTGCTCCTCGACACCGACCTTGCGCCCGAGCAGCGCGACTATGCCGATATCATCCAGAAGAGCGGCGAATCCCTCATCTCCCTCATTTCCGACATCCTGGACTTCTCGAAGATCGAAGCGGGGAAGTTCGAGCTCGACCGCCACACCTGCTCGGTGGAGGCGCTGGTGGAGCAGTGCCTCGACCTCCTCGCCTCCCGCGCCTCGGAAAAAGGTCTCGACCTCGCGGGATTCGTGGACGCCACCGCGGGCGTCGAGTTCTGGGGGGACGGCACCCGCGTCCGCCAGATTCTCGTCAACCTCGTGGCCAACGCGGTGAAGTTCACGGAAACCGGCGGGGTCACGGTCGAGGCCCGCCTGCAGCAGGATCTGAGCCGTCCGGAAGGCGTGGCGAATCGCCCCGAACTCGTGTTCACCGTGACCGACACGGGCATTGGAATCCCCGACGAGAAACGGAGCCGCCTGTTCAAGCCTTTCTCCCAGCTCGATGCCTCGACCACGAGGAGGTATGGAGGCACTGGCCTTGGCCTTGCCATCTCGAGCCAGCTCGCTGAACTCATGGGCGGTCGGCTCGGGGTCGACAGCACGCCCGGAAAGGGTTCGACGTTCGTCCTGAGCATTCCCGTCGAGGTGATCTCCAAGTCCAAGCAGCCGTACCTGAACCCCGCTTCGCCCTGGCTCGCGTCCAAGCGGATCATGGTCTGCGCCACCGGGGTCACCACCACCGACGTTATCGCGCGGCTGGTGTCGCGATGGGGCGGCACGATCGTGCGGTCGACCATCACCGATGCCAACGACCGGCTTCGGCGCGGCGAGACCTTCGACCTCGCGATCATTGACCACAGTCGCAACCTCGACGAACGGGCGGCCGCGGTCTCGGAAACCGCGCTGCGCGCGCTCAAGGACAAGTGCATCGAGAGACGCGTCCCCGTAATCTCGCTCCGCCCCATCGCCTCCCGCAACGTGGTCGCCACCCAGGGGATTTCCATGGCCACGGCCATGACCCCGATCAAGGCGGGCGGCCTCTACCAGGCGATCCAGCGTGCGATCTTCGGGGGGCCCGGCCGCACCGCCACGGAAACGAAGCGCCCCTCCTCCGAGCCCTTGTCCCGCTCGGCCCTCGCCGTCCTGGTGGCCGAGGACAACCTCGTGAACCAGAAGGTCGCGAAGCTGACCCTCCAAAGCCTCGGTTATCCGAAGGTCGACGTGGTGGCGAACGGGCGGGAAGTGCTGCGGGCGATGTCCGAGCAGAAGTACGACATCATCTTTCTGGACCTTCACATGCCGGAGCTCGACGGTCTGGAGACGGCCCGGGCCATCCGCGCGGAAGGCCGCCATCCCCGTCCCTGGCTCGTAGCCCTGACCGCGAGCGCCATGGCGGGTGATCGCGAGATGTGCCTCAACGCCGGAATGGACGACTACCTGGCGAAGCCGTTGCAGAGGGACGCGCTGTCGCTGGTTCTCGATCGGGCCAAGGACGGAATCATCAAAGCCCCCGAGACTCCGGAGAAGCGTTCATCGTCGGCCACGAGCTCCGAGACGATGAAGCGCACCCGGGTGGCCCAGCTTTCCCCCGCACCCTCAGCCGCCGCCGCCATTCTCGATCCTCGCGCCATAGAGCGTCTTCGCGGCCTCGGTTTGCCCACCGGAAGTTCCGGCTCCGATCTCGTGACCGAACTCGTGGACGCGTTTCTCCGCGAGGTCCCGGACAAGCTGAGCCGGATCTCCAAAGCCCTGGCCGAGGAGGACTTCCTCAAGGCGCATCGCTTTGCCCACTCGCTCGTGTCCTCGGCCGGCAACCTCGGTGCGGTGGGCGTGGTCAAGGCCGCGCGCAGCCTCGAAAGTCTCCTTCGCCTCAAGAGTCCGGGGGATTGCGAGCAGGCCTATCTCGCGTTGAGGCATGAGTTCGATCTGGCCGTGCCGGAGCTGAAGCGCGAACGTCAGAAAGTAAACTGATGGAGGTGCGACATTTCCTGACCCTGATCAAGGTCCGTATCACCGGCCTCGTGACCCTTACCGCCATGGCCGGCTTTGGCCTCGCCCCCGGTCGGGTGGCCGAGACCGAGTGGATGATGCGCTTCCTGAGCGTGACCGCGGGCGTGTTCCTGATCACCGCGGGGGCCTCCGCGGTGAACATGTTCCTCGAGCGCCGCACCGACGCCCTCATGGACCGCACCCGCGCGCGGCCCCTCCCCATGAACATCCTTTCTCCGGGCATGGCTCTCGCGGTCGGTGGCGTGACCAGCCTCGCCGGTCTCCTGATCCTGCTGCCTCTGGGCGTGCTGCCCGCGGGCCTCGCGGCCCTGAGCTGGATTCTCTATATCGTGGTCTATACGCCGATGAAGGCTCTGACCTCGCTCAACACCGTGGTGGGCGCGGTTCCGGGGGCTTTGCCGCCCCTCATCGGATGGACCGCCACCGGCTCCCCTCTGTCGATGTTCGCGCTCATTCCCTTCCTCCTGATGTTCGCGTGGCAGGTGCCCCATTTCCTGGCCCTCGCCTGGATGTACCGGGAGGACTATGAGCGCGGCGGCCTGCAGATGCTTTCGGTCGAAGACAAGGAAGGCGGCATGGTGGGGCGGCAGGCGCTTCTCTACGCGATCTGCCTCATTCCCATCGCGGCCGCGCCTTTGATGGGAACGGGGGCCTCCCTCCCCGGCGCCCTGCTCCTCATGGCACTGTCTCTGGTGTTCGTCGGCTTCGCGGCGCGCTTTGCCATGCATCGCGACCGCAAGACCGCGGCGTCCCTCTTCGGCGTCTCGCTCCTGTATCTGCCCTGCGCCTTCGGGCTGATGTTCCTGCTGTTTTAAGCAGAGCGGTTACGCGCTGGCTGAGACTCGGGGGTCGGCGACGCGGGCCGCGATGGGCCTGGGCGCTGGACCGTACTGCTCTTCCTTGTGCCGTAGCCGCTTCTCGAGGCCGTAGCGCACCGCCTTGCTCAGGAGCTTGAGCTTCATTTCGCCGAAGGGGTAGCGCTTGTCGCTCAGCTGCTTGCATTCCTCGGGCAGCATGACCAGGCTCACGTGGATGTCGGGTGCGGCGCCCACGGGAAGACCGTGCTCCATGCACTTCTCGTAGAGGTGGCGGAAGATCGGCACCATGTCTTCGGTCTTCGGGGGAGGAACGTCCGCGTAATCCGTGCCCACGAGGGGACGGAAGACGCAGACCGTGGGGATGGCGCCCACCGAAGTGATCCAGTCGATCGCCTTCATGGAGGACTCAGGCGACTCGAGGCCGGCGATGATCTCGCCGTTCGTGACCCAGGGCTCGGTGATCGGGCCCTTGCGGCCGAGTGAGGCGCAGTACTCGATGGCTTCGAGGTAGCGATCGAGGCCGTATTCCCGGTTCTTTCCCGGGCAGGTCTCCACGAACTTCTCCTTGTCGAAGATCTCGAAGCAGAACGAGACCCGGTTCAGACCCATGGCGCGCAACCGGTCATAGCGCTTGAGGTCGTGATGGGGAGGGGTCTGGATGCCGACCAGGAGGCCGACCTCCTTCTTGATTCTCTTGATGAAGGGCTCGAGGATGTCGAGATAGGTTTCACCCGTGTAGTGGCCGGTGTTGAAGTCCACATACGTGATGTTCGACTCGCGACGCGCCGCCCAGATCACTTCCATCACTTCATCGAGGGTCTTCTCGTCCGCGTCGTCGATGCCGAGGTTCAGGCCCACCGAACAGAACTTGCAGTTGACCTTGGTCTTCTCCGTCCAGTATTCGCACACCTTGGCCTGATAGATGCCGAGGTAGGTGCCCTGCAAAGTGCCGACGCGGGTCATGGGTTTTCCAGACGCGGTCTTGCGCTCGTACCAGCCCGGCCGCGGCGCCAGATCGACGTCGCAGAGGAAGTGGTCGTCGATGTGCAGGCGATAGGCGCCGCCCGCCCGCTTCAGGATGTAGGGAGACTCACGGGCAAACGGTTCGCTGACCGGGACGTTGGTCCACAAACCGGAGGGCAGGAGCAGTTCGAGACCGCTGCCGAGCCCCGCCCGGGTTCGCAGGATCTTGCGGCCGCCGTCTTCTTCAACCAGACACGAGTCGTCGAGGCGGATGCCCCGGCAATAGAGGTCCAGCTTGAGCAGGGCCGGGTTTTTCCGAACGTCCGTTTCCATCAGTGAAGCCTCCGCAGATGTGGCGCGATTTCGAGGCGCCGGAAACAGCTTGCCATCCCGGCAAGCGTCGTCTCAGGAGCCATTTGCATCATTTCGACGCGCAATTCTGTCCTTTCCGTTTTCGGCGGCTCATGACCGCCGTCATGCGCGGCCGCCTAGAGACCTTGCACAATTCCCAAGGCGTCTCGCCCGACCCAAGGAGGAACCATGAGCCCCACCACACTGACCGATTTTTGCCGCATCGAAGCCGGCTCCTCGGCTGAAGACCTGAAGCGTCAGGCGCTTAGCGCCTTTGACGCCCTTGCGCCCGGGGAGAAAGTGACGTTGAGCATCGAGCGGAATTCGGGCGCGGCCCTGACCCTTTTCCAGCGAGAGCGCACCGGCCAGTTCGACTGGACCCCGATCCGCGAGGTCTCGAACCTCCTCGAAGTCGAGGTGTCGAGGCGAGAGGCCGCCCCGGGGAGTCTTCGCTCCGTGAACGAAGCCTTGTCCTGGGATCACGATCGCCTCGATGACCTCGAAGCGCGTGCGTTCAAAGCACGCGAGAGCGGCGACTTCGTGGAAGCGAAAGCCCTCTATTCCGTGTTCGCCTTCGGCCTGCGCAGGCACATCCGTTTCGAGGAAGAAATCCTTTTCCCGGAGTTCGAAACGCGTCTCGGACTCTCCCCCGCCATGGGGCCGAGCGCGGTCATGCGCGACGAGCACCGGGAGATCCTCGAATGCCTGGCGCGGATCGAGGAGGGTATCGGCGATCGGGCCGCCCAGATGGAATCGGTCCGTCACGCCCTGCACGCCGTTCTCGGCAATCACAACCTGAAGGAAGAGCACATCGTGTATCCCGGAACCGACCAGGCCATGAGCCCCATCGATCGGGACCTTCTGGTGGCCCGGATTCAGGCGCTCTAGGCGACCGCTCAACGGTTTCGGCGAGCGGGTTCGCCGCCCGCTTTTTCGTGCGTGGCCGGATGGTCCTTCGCAGGCGTCGCTTCGTCGGCGCCGTGATGCTCGTCTTTGGCTTCCGCGGCCGCGGCCACGCCCTCCACCCAGTGGGTGAGAGGCACGTAGGTGGCGACGTACGCGCGTCCCGCCGCGACATCGCCCTGAGAGAACCGCCTTGCCGCCCGCGCCCGGGCGAAGCGTTCGGCGAGTCCAGCGCGGACGCTCGCGACGAGATGACGTTCGACCTCGTCGGCCGTCCCGTTCTCCAGGGCCCGGTCGGTCGCCACGATGATCGGTTCGGGTTCCGATTCGGAGAGTCCCGTGTAGGGGGCGCCTTCGCCGGCGCGGTGCACCCGGACCAGGGTTTCGAAGAAGTACCGGTCCGCGAGCGCCTTCGCCTCGGGTCCGAGCGTCCGCACGGTCAGGGTCTCCTGAAACGCATGCCGGATAACGGCCTCGTCCGCGGGACGGACCCAGGCGAGGACGAGGTTCACATCCCGCGCATCGAGGGCGGCGCGGGCCGAGGTGACGACCGGCCCTCTGATGGTGTCGCAATGAGCGGAGGCGAACCGCGGCGTCAGCACGAGCAGGGATACGAAGAGGATCTTTCGAATGTGGGACGAGGGGTTGATCATGCGTGTCTCCTTCTTTGGACCTTCGGGCAACTGGTCAGGCCGCGAAACGCGGCTTCAAGACATGGTTTTCCAGGTGGACGTGCGCGAACACGTCGGCCTCCAGTTGCCGCAGCTCGGAGAAGAGAGTCCGGTAGCTGTTGCAGGCCCACTCCGGCACGGTGAAGGCGTCGCTCGCCGCGTGGATCCGTTCGAGGAGCCTCGCGACGGAATGGTGCTCGTCGACCATGGAAGCGAGGAGCCCGCTCAGGGCCTTCACATCCGGGTTCTTCGACATCAGAGCCGGAAAGAGCACCTGCTCCTCTTCGTCGAGATGGGGGATGAGGGCGTCTTGGAGTTCTCCGACCGCTTTGTCGAGGCCGCGGAGTTTCGGATTGTGTTCGCCATGCACGCCGCTCACCTTGGTGGCGAGGGCGCGGACCACGGGAAGCGCCTTGCGCAGGTACTCGTGATGCTTCGAAATCACGTACGAGACGAGCCGAGGAGTCGAGAACTCCCGAGGATCGGCCGCGGGGTCGCCACGGCGCTCCGCCACGGCGTTGGACAGTTCGGAGAGAAGCGCCTCCAAGGCAACACCCCTCTCCTTCGCCGCCGTCTCCAGGCTCATGTCGCCGCGACAACAGAAATCGATGCGGTGGCGCTGGAATACTTCCACGCATTCCGAGTGGTCCAGGACCAGGTTGGCGACAGTTTGTCGGGGGTCGAGCATTCGGGGTTCTCCTTTGGTGATTCCTCTGTGGAGAGCACGACCTGTGCCAGGAGTTCGCGGGCCGGAATCGGGCCTTTTCCCCGGGCGAATCCCAACTTGCCCTCACGCGTGTTCCATAAGGTGTTCCATAATGAATCTTATGGAACACAAGGATGGGAAGATCTGCGATGTCTGCGGACTCGTGCCCCTCGCCCCGGGACTGAGGGGTGCGAGTCACATGGTGGCGCACTCTCAGGCCATGCAGGAGGTCCTCAAACGCGCCGCCCGCTTCGCTGGAACTCATGTCCCGGTGGCGATTCTCGGGGAGACGGGCACGGGCAAGGACATCATCGCGCGCATAATCCACGCGAACTCCCCGCGCGCGAAGCAGCCCTTCGTGGCCGTGAACGTGGCCGCCCTGCCGGCCGAGCTTCTCGAGTCCGAGTTGTTCGGCCACGGCAAGGGCGCTTTCACCGGCGCGGCCTCGGCGCATCGCGGGCTCTTCGAGGCCGCCCACGGAGGCACCTTGTTTCTCGACGAGATCGGGGAGATGCCTCTGCCCCTCCAGGCCAAGCTTCTGCGCGCCTTGCAGGACGGTGAGGTCCGGCGGGTGGGTGAAACCAGGTCGTTCACCGTCGACGTGCGCGTGGTGAGCGCCACCCACCGCGACATGTCCCGATTGGTGCGGGAGGGGCGCCTTCGCCAGGATCTGCTCTACCGCCTGAGGGTCCTGACTCTCGAGATTCCACCGCTTCGGGCTCGACCGACTGACGTCCTGCCGCTCGCCGTTCATTTCCTCGCGGAGGAGAAAGCGAAGGCCCGCGATTTCTCGGCTCGGGCCAGGGAACTGCTCCTGTCCTATTCCTGGCCGGGCAACGTGCGCGAACTCCAAAACGCCGTGAAGCAGGGCGCGGCCCTCGCCACCTCCACCCTGATCGAGGAGGCAGACCTGCCCGATGAGCTCTCGCGCGGTCCCGCGAACGCGCCTCCCTCGGCCGGGCCGGGACCGCTCAGGCCCCGCACCCTCGCGGAGGTGGAGCGTGAGCACATCCGCGCCGTGCTCGATGCCTGCGAAGGGTCGCAGAGCGAAGCCGCGCGCATCCTCGGTATCGGGCGAAACACGCTCTGGCGAAAGTTGAGATCCGGCGCGCCCCTTGGCTTGAGCTGAAGGTCTCCGCCGGGGCCGTTCAGCGCGAGAGGCTTTCGAGTTCCTCGCGACTTGGCACCAGGAAGCCGTCGGCCTGCGTGACCACCACGCCTTCCTTGCCCCATCGGCTCATGATGCGGATCGAAGTTTCCATGGTCGTGCCCGCGAGGTCGGCGAGGTCCTGGCGCGAGAGCACGAGGGGCAGAAAGATGCCTGGGTTCTGCGGCCGGCCCAGGCGGTCGGCGAGCTTGAGAAAGATCTGGGCGAAGCGGGCTTCGACCCGGCTGCCCGTGATTTCACCCAGCCGCTTGCCGAGCTCGATCACGCGCAGGGAAAAACCGCCGAGCATTCCGCGCACCAGGGACGGGCAGGTTTCGAGGAGGCCCATGAATGCGGCGCGTCTCGAGGCGATGCAGACCGCTTCCTCGAGGGCCAGGGCGGAGGCGGGGTAGGGCCGTGCTTCATAGGCTGCGATCGCGCCCAGGGGGTCGCCCGGCCCCAGGATCTCGAGGATCAGCTCCTTGCCCCCCGGAATGGCTTTCACCACCTTGATCCGTCCCGACACGATCGTAAATATCAGCTCGGAAGGGTCGCCTTCGGCGAAGACCTGATCGCCCTTGTCGTAGTGGCGCGCGATCGAGATCTCCGCGACCTTGCGCCGGTCTTCCGAAGTCAGTCTTGAAAAGAGGGCGCAGGAACGCAGCAGCCCTTCAGTGTCAGCCATAGGTGCCCGCCATGATAGCCGCCGGCCGTCCCCTGGATCAGGGAGTTCCTGGGTCCTTGATCTCGTAGAGGTGAAACGCCACCGGTTCATCGCCGTATCCCGGGCCGAAGCCTCCGCCGAACCGCTGATACAGGTCCTCTCCGCGGAAGTCGTCGATGAAATAGCCCGGTCCGGCTACGAGGTCGCGGTCCTCGAACCCCACCTTGATCCGCGTGCCCTCCTTGAGTCCCGGCACTTCGATTCGGACCGCGCCGAGATCCTTCGGAGCCGGACCGACCGCGTCGCCCCAGATGATGTGAACGTCGTCGCCGTCCTCGACGATGGTGCGGCCCCAGAGGACGCGGCCTCCGTCGTGGACGAAACCGACACCGTCCACGAGCTGGTCCACGATGCCGAGGTCCGACAAATCGATCGAGAGCCGGATCCATTCTCCTGTGCCCGGCCGCTCGCCCATGGCGCGGACCCGGTCCGGCACATAGGGGAGGGATGAGGCGAGGAGTTCCTTCCCCCAGCCCAGGAAGCCGTTCGCGTGGCGATAGAAGGCACGGAGGAACCAGTCGAGCCCGGGGCCCGATCGGAATCGGCCGAGATCGAACTCTCCCCACGCGGCCGCATGGGTGAACCTCCCGTCGGCCTTCACCAGCACCGCGAGGTTCCGGGGCGGAACTTTGGGATCGAGCCAGACCCATTGCACCAGCCGACTTCCGGCGCCGTGAACCCGGGGGTTCGGGATGTACTGGATCCCGTGCATCGACGGCCCGCGGGGGGGCGGCTCTCCCACGCCATAAGAGTTCGCCTCGTCGCGCACCACGGTCTCGCCCTCGGTGACCCGCGTGCAGCCGTGAGGTCCTGGAGTCTCCCCGCCCCACTTCCAACGTCCGAAGGTGAGGCCGCGCGTGGTCGCCGCCATGATGTAGGTGCGGCCGTTTGCACGGCGTGTCCAGTGCTCGATCTGCGGGGTGATGCGAAGAGGGGGGCCGGGGTCTTCAGACCACAGGGCCGGCTTCAATCCCTCGAGTTCTCCACCAAGGCCCCGGAACAACGAAGCATCTCCAGGGCCGTGGGCGATCTGGAAGCCGCGGGCCCCGCGCATCAACTCGACATAGGCGTGAAACCGCCATCGCTCATAGGGCACGTCCTCGTACATCTGCGGCCGGAGCCAGGCCGTCTTCTCCTGTCCTGCGATGAGGGGCATCAGGTCGGTGTGGAGGTTTGCCGGATACAGCGGCTCGGTCTCGGGGTCGTAGATGTCGAAGAAGGGGACGCGCTCGAATTCGAAGCGGTTCCAGTACCCGCCATGGCCGACCATCACCGGTTTGCCCGTGGCCGCGCGGATTTCGTCCACCACCGAGCGAAGGCCGGTTATCTCCGCCTTCGTGATCAGGTGGAACAGGCCAAACGCCTCCTCGATTCCCGGAGCCACCGACACCGCCATGGGCGCGGTTCTGATGAAGGCGAGGCTCGCGTTCATGGCGGGGCGCCCTCCCGACGCCTTCGCCAGATCCTCGACCGAATAGACGGGCCCCGGGGTCACGAATACGGAAGAGGCGAGGAGATTCCCATCGGTCCACGCCTTCTCGAGGGCTTTGCGATCCGTGATCGAGCTCGCCACGTACCGGGTCGAATTGAAGCCCCCCGCCGCTCGCGTGTAGCCCTTCGAGGTGAAGCCGTCGTAGATCGACCACGGGGGAAGAGCGCGGAGGTCAAGGTAGCGCGAAGCGTCCTCCCCCGACGAGCCGTCGTAGACGGGAACATGCCCGTACACCGCGGCCCAGGGAAGGAACGGCTCGTCGTTCACGCGAAGAAGATTGCCGCGACCGATCCTCACCGAGCTCACCCCGCTCTGGGCACCGACGCGGGCCTGCCGACAGAACGGCTGGGACAAGGCGGCGAAGACTTCGCTTCCGTTTCGGTCCAGCACGGTCGCCCGGATGAGCCACTGACGCTCGGGCTGTGCGTAGGGCTGCACGGGAAGGCTCGACACGTCGAGATCGGCGAGAAGAAGATTCGTGAAGTCCTCGCGCAGTTCGACCGGGATCCGAAGGCGTTGGCCGAGGACCGCCTCGGGCCCTGCGGCTATCGTGCGCGAACTCAGGATTTCCCCGGACCTTCGCCGGATCACATCCAGTCGCACGCGGGCCATCGACGCCATGGTCTCGGCGGTGAAGCCGAGGTTCAGGCGCACGAACTGCTTCTGCTCCGGCGCGAGATAGAGGGATCCAAGCTCGAGGTCGATGGGCGTGCTCCACGTGCTGAACCACACTTCGCTCGATCCGAGAGTTCGGCCGTCGCCCTCGACGAGGCTGACCGTGCCCTTGTGCTCGGTGTATGCAGCCAGGAGTGTGGGGGGAAGAACGTAGCGGAGGCTGAGCGTCGCCTTCTCGCCCGCCGCGAAGGCGCGGTAAGACGAACGCTGCTCGAAAGTGCGCCCCTGAGGTGTGGTGAAGCGCCAGAGCAGGGACATCCTGCGTGCCGGGCCTGCGTTGACGACCACGGCGTTCATCCGGTTCGTCCCGAACCGGCGCTCGCCCACATCGAGGTTCTCCAGGAAAGGCGTGCGGCGCGCCGGGGAAGTCGAGGCCGCGGGGCTCATCCTTACGCCCCGGGCCGAGAGCTCCGCGGCGGTGCTCTCGGGCTCGAACACGCGGACGTCATCCCACCAGATCGTGCCCGTGGCGTTCGCCTGCGGAGTGCTTCCCGTGTCCCCGAGGGTGTAGCCGTTCACCCCGCGCGCGGCCAGCACGACGCGCAGGGAACGCACGGCCCGGCGCGGACGGAAGACCTGGCGCAGGAGCCGCCAGCCGTCGGTGCCGATGGATACGGGCGCCTTGTGGATGAAGTTGAAACCGTCGAGGCGCTCGCCGCTCTCGCTCATTCCGTCGATCTGAAGCATGTTGAGCTGATCGGTGCGGATCCACGCGCTCACTTCGATGAGCCGCGCCTCCGTCTGATTGAGCGCGATCGGCGCGGACAGAACCTGCACCTCGTCGCCCGACGGCACGATCATCTTCAGGCTGGCTGATCCGCGGTGAGGGATCAGGGTGTCGCGCGCGACGACACCGCGATTCTCCGCCGGTCCGTTGTGCCAGGTGTTGAAGAGGTAGTAGAGGGCTCCTGGAAAGTACCGGTACTTCTCGGGGCGGCTCCATCCCTCCGGCCAATCGCCCGCCACCGTCGCTTCGAAGTCCCCCGGAGGGAGGAGGTTCGGGGCGGAGGGGTCGGCCGCTTCAAGCTCGGCGCGCTCGATCTCGATGTGGCCCGAAGCACCCGTGTACCGGATAGCGATGGAGACGACTCCGGGGAGCGCCGTTCCCTCGCTCGCGGACGTTCGCGCTGTGTTCAGCCACTGAGCGGCCGGGAGAGGCACTTCCACCCATCGCCACGGAAACGTCCCCGAGGGGAGGGAAGTGGAAACCGCGACTGTGGCCTTGGTCAAAGCCCCGAGTGGATCGCCCGCCACGATCCCGCCGGGGGGCGCCAGGCCGAGTTCCGCGGAAGCCGCCTCCGCGGGAACGTTCTCTCCCCGCACTCTCAGGCGCAGCGTGAGGTCGCGAACGAGGGCCAGAGGCTTCAGGCTGCGCTGGACCACCGGAGTGGGGAAGCCGCCCGCATCGGGAAAACCGTCGCGCCTGCGGTCGTCGTGCACGAAGACCCAGTTGACCCGCTGGTAGACCTCCGACCTCGGGCCTTCGAGGACCACCCGCCTCGTCCCCGGCGGCCCGTCGGCGTTGAGCCATTTCCAGCTCCCTGAAAAGAACCACGCGTCGGGGTTGTAGTCGCGGCGGTTCTGGAAGCCCGTCCCGTAGCACCAGTGATGGTTCTGGTTCTCCGGCAGCAGGGTGAGCCAGTCGTCCTGGAAGGTTCCGTTCCGCAGGAGGTTCGCGTCCGCCTGTCCTGCGCCCAAGGCGAGCAGAACCGCGGCCATGAAGACCCGGGGACGTGGGGAAGCGCGCACGTCGCGATCTTAGGTCGCCCGCGAAGTGCGGCAATTCTTTCGCGGGGCATGACAGGGATCATGTGGGCGGTTTGAGAGCTCGGCGAGAGTCGTTTCCGTGAGGACCCTTCAAACGAATCATCTGCATCATTGCCCCGGAGCGGCGGATTTCGTTCTCATGCTGGGGGAGGCGGTATGACCACGACGCTCAAGGTCAAGCTGCCTGATCTCGACCACTGGAAGAGTCAGGTGAAGTGCCAGTCCGGCTGTCCGGTGAACACCGACGCCGGTCGATACGTGCAACTGATCGCCGAAGGGCGCGATCAGGAGGCGTATCTCGCCGCGCGGGCGCCGAACCCGTTCGCGTCCGTGTGCGGCCGGGTCTGTGCGGCTCCCTGTGAAGACGCGTGCCGGCGGGGAGTCATCGATGCGCCCATCGCCATCCGCGCCCTCAAGCGCTACGTGACCGAACGCTTCGGCGCCGAGTCGATCCGCCCCGACACCCAGGACCTCCTTCAAAACACCCTGATCAACGAAGGGAACCGGTACGCCGGGCACCTGCCCACGGCCCCCCTGAGCGGTCGGGTCGACCAAGGCAAGCGGCGGAAGATCGCGGTCATCGGCGCGGGGCCCGCGGGCCTTGCTGCCGCTCACGATCTCGCCCTCCTCGGGTACGACGTCACCGTTCTCGAAGCCTCGGAAGAACCAGGCGGCATGATGCGCTTCGGCATCCCCGAGTACCGCCTGCCCCGAACCCTGATCCGCCAGGAAATCGACAAGATCCTCGCGCTGGGCGTGACGCTGCGGACGAAGGAGCCGCTCACCCCCACCTTCGGACTCAAAGAGCTTCGCGCCCAGGGATTCGAAGCATTCTTCCTCTCCGTGGGCGTCTCCCGCGGTCGCGAGCTGCAGGCTCAAGGCGTCGAGCTCGACGGGGTGGTGAAGGCGGTCGACTACCTCCTCAACGTCAATCGCGGCTATCGCCTGCCCCTCGGCCGCCGCGTGGTGGTGATCGGTGGAGGCTTTGTCGCCTTCGACGCCGCGCGCACCGCGCTTCGCCTCGGCCGTGAGACCGCGGAGCAGGAGCTCGACACTCTGGTTTCCGAATCGGACGCCCGGGCGAAGGAAGCGATCGACTCCGCGCGCGCCGCCATCCGCGGCGGCGCCTCCGAGGTCACCATCGTCTCCCTCGAGCGATTCGACGAGATGCCGGTGCTGCGCACGACTCAGGGTCATGAGGAATTCGAGGAGACGAAGAACGAAGGCGTGGCCTTCCTCCCCGGCCGCGGTCCGAAGCGCTTCCTCGGGGAATCGAGACTGCAGGCCATTGAACTGCGCGCCGTGCGCTCGGTCTTCGACGAGAACGGCCGCTTCGCTCCCACCTACGACGACGACGATGTCCTCACCATCGAGGCCGACTCGTGCATCCTCGCCATAGGCCAGCAGACCGATCTCTCCTTCCTCAAGCCCGAGGATGGCGTCGAAGTCCTCCGCAGCGGGTCGGTGAAGATCGACCCCACCACCCTCGCCACCACCGCGAAGGGCGTCTTCGCGGGCGGCGATGTGGCCTTCGGTCCGCGCAACCTCATCGAAGCGGTGGCGAACGGCAAGCGCGCGGCGCGGTCTATCCACGAGCACTTCTCGCACGAAGGCGCGCGCCTCGAGCGCACCCTCGCCATCGAGGTGCTGCCCACCGCGCAGTACCGCATGAGCGCGGGTTTCGAAATCCTCGACCGCAAGGCCGCGCCGACCCTGGACCTGGGACGCCGGACCGGAATCGCCGAAGTGGAGACGGGCTACGACCCGCAGGAAGCGAGGGCTCAGGCCTCGCGATGCCTGGTGTGCCACGTGCAGACCATCTACGACCCGGAGAAGTGCATTCTCTGTTCGCGCTGCGTCGACGTCTGCCCGGAGTTCTGCCTCGCCATCGTGCCGGTCGAGAGCCTGGGCCTTCCCGAGGAGGCGCGCGAGCCCCTGATGGAACGCGCGCAGGCGAACGGCCTGCCCCTCGCGGCCATGGTGAAGGATGACGACCGCTGCATCCGCTGCGGCCTGTGCGCCATCCGCTGCCCCACCGACGCGATGACCATGGAGAAGTTTCAGATCACCGAGCGATACGCGCCTGCTCCGGTGGACGAGAAGAGGAGCTGAGGATGGCCGACCGCAACGATCGACGCGACTTCATGATGAAAGCCGGCCTCGGCGCCGGCATCGCCGGCCTCGGTCTTCAGGCCGCGGCCTCTTTGAGGTCCCTGGTGCCGAACGTGTCCTACGACGCGCCCACCACGGTGAAGCTCGGATTACCCACGGACTTCCCCGACGGCCTCAAGTTCCTGCCCGACCAGCGCCTGTTCGTGTTCCGCGAGGGCAAGACCTTCCACGCCATCTCCGCGGTCTGCACTCATCTCGGCTGCACCGTGCGCGCCGAGGCCATGTCCCAGCCCGAGACCCGGGACGTCGACGGGGTGAAGATGAAGCTCACCCACCGGTTCCTGTGCCCCTGCCACGGCTCCAAGTACGAAGGCGATGGCAAGGCGGTGGCCGGACCCGCCCCCCGCCCGCTCGCCTGGTACCACCTTTCCCTCTCCGTCGACGACGGTTCCCTCGTGGTCGACCTCGCCCAGGAAGTGGCGCACGACTTCCGACTCACTCTCGCCTGAGGAAGACACCGATGGCCTTTCCCTTCCTTTCCTTCCTCAAGCGGTCCAGCGGACCGGAGGCGCCGGGCGTCCACCCCCAGCCTTTCTGGAGCTTCCGGCCCCGCTCCGACCGGGAGTCGGGCGACGCCATCGTCTCCAACTTCGCCCTGCACATGTTCCCGGCCAAGGTTTCCCGCGCCTCTCTCGCGTGGAAGTATTCCTTCTGGCTGGGCACGGGGTCCGCGGCCCTCTTCCTGCTCCTGATCCTCTCCGGCGGGCCGCTTCTCTTCCTGTACGTTCCCTCGGTCGAGCGCGCCTACGCGTCGATCAAGGACATCGAGTACGTGGTGACCTTCGGTTCGTGGCTGCGCTCCGTCCATCGTGTGGGCGCCCACCTCATGGTGGTGGTGGTGGCCCTGCACCTGGTGCGGGTGTTCCTCACCGGCGCTTACAAGAACGGCGTGGGCCAGGGACAGAAGCGTGAGTGGAACTGGGTGATCGGGGTGTTCATGCTGCTCTTCACCCTGCTCCTGTCCTTCACCGGCTACCTGCTCCCCTGGGACCAGCTCGCGTTCTGGGCGGTCACGGTGGGCACCAACATTGCGGCCTCCATCCCTTTCATCGGGCCACAGGTGCGCGAACTCCTGATCGGCGGCCGCGCCATCGATCAACCCACCCTGATCCGGTTCTACGTCCTCCACATCGTGGTTCTGCCCATGGCGGTGGGCGCGTTGTTCGTCTATCACATGTGGAGAGTGCGCAAGGACGGCGGCCTCGCCGCGGTGGACAAGGAGGCGCTCGCCAACGAGAAGATCGAAGCACCCGCGGTCTCGACCAAGACCTACACCTTGCTCGGCATCGCGCGCGGCACCTCTCCGGTGATCAAAGCCACTTCCATCAGCCGTCTGGACAAGATGGTGAACGCGGTTCCCGACCTCGTGCGACGGGCCAACCTGGTGACCCTGGCGACCATCGCCATCGTCTCCATCCTCGCCACCTTCGTTCGCTCGCCCCTCGAGGAGCCCGCGAATCCCCTGGTGACGCCCAATCCCGCCAAGGCCCCCTGGTACTTCCTGTGGCTGCAGGAGATCGTCACCGACACCACCATCAAGCTCGGCTCGTTCACGATCAACGGGGCCTTCGTGGGCGGCGTGGTGCTGCCGGGCCTCCTGGTGACCCTGCTGATTCTCTGGCCCTGGCTCGACCGCAGTCCGAAAGATGCGGCCGGCGTCTGGTTCGCCCGGGCCCGCCGCAAGCAGAACCTCGTGTTCATCCTGCTCTGCGTCTTCGTTCTGACTCTCACCTTCGTGGGCACGGTGATGCGCGGTCCGTACTGGAACATCTACTGGCCCTGGGAAGCCTGGCCCGTGATCCCGGGGCGGCTCTGAGGAGGAAGCCATGGAGAAGCGAACCAATTCCCCCTACCCCCGAATCGATCGGCCCGTGCTGGCCGTGGTCGGCGTCCTGCTCGTGATC
>CAZYEA010000055.1:0-20202 GCA_964646485.1 uncultured Acidobacteriota bacterium | reverse complement strand
TGCCCCCTTCGAACTTCACCAGGCGCTCGGGAACGAGGAGCACGTCCTTCTTCTCCTTCACCACGATGTCGGCGTTGGCGGAATAGCCGGCGCGGAGGACCACGCCCTTGGCCGCGGTGATGGCAATCTCGACGTCAAAAAGGGTGGCGCCTTCGGACGTCTTCGACTTCGGTGAGATCTTCGAGAGCCGGCCCTCGATCGTCGCCTCGGGCAGCGCTCCGATCTTGATCTTGGCGGGCAGTCCTTCGGTGAGCTTGCCCACATCGATCTCATCCACCGTGCCTTTGAAGAGCAGCGTCTTCATGTCGGCCATGACCGCGAGAGGCGTGCCCGCCTGGAAACTGGTGAGGGGAACCACGGGATCGCCTTCGTGGACCGCGAGTTCGAGCACGGTACCGCTCACCGGAGCGCGAATGATCGATTCGACATTGAGCCGCTCGGACTTGATCCGGCCCTTTTCGACCAGGGCGAGCTTCTCGCGGGCGAGGCCGAGCTTGCTCTGGGTCTCCTGGAGATTCTTGTCCGCGGTGTCCCAGTCCTGGCTGGACGTGATGCCCTGCTTCTTGAGCGAATCCTGCCGGTCGTAGGCGCGCTTCGCCTGGTCGTAGGCGTTTTGCGTGCTCTCGACTTCGCGCCGCGCCTCGGTCAGCTCGAGGGGGGTCGGATCGGGGGAGATCTCAAAGAGCGGCTCGCCCGCGCTCACGTAGTCACCGACCTCGTGATAGGACTTCTTGACGATGCCGGAGATCTTGCTCTTCACCGAGATCTCCTGGTCGGGCCGGATGGCGCCCACCGCGAGCGCCTTCTCCACCACCTCTCCTCGGGAGACGAGGACGGTCTTGAAGCCCTGGTCCGTGGACTTGAGGGACCTCGAGTAAGCGACGGCGCCGAGGCCACCGATGATGAGGACGCTGAGTACAACCGCTACCTTGCGCATGGGGTTCTCCGAGAGTTTTGGGGCGTCTTCGGGCCGTTCGGCTCAACAAATTGAACGAGGCCTTGCCCTGTATGACGGTGGCGACGAGCCCGAGGTTCCGTGGGGCTCTTTAAATCCCGGTCCCGGCGAAAAAAGGTAGGGTTCGGGAACCCTTTATGAACGACATGACCAAGGGCCCGGTCGCGGGCCACGTGATGCGGCTCGCCGGCTTCATCGCGGTCTCCACCGCCTTCCAGACTCTCTATTTCCTCGCCGACCTCTACTTCGTGGGCCGTCTCGGAAAGGAGGCGGTCGCCGGGGTGAGCCTCGCGGGCACGGTCATGTTCCTCGTCCTCGCCCTCACCCAATCGCTCGGGGTAGGCGCCACCTCCCTCGTCGCCCAATCTCTCGGGAGAAAGGACCGCGATCACGCCGAGCTTGTGTTCAATCAGTCCCTGATCCTCTCGTGCCTCACCGGACTCCTGTTCGGAGCGGTGTTCTTCTCGCTGAAGAACGCGTACTGCGAGCGCTTCTCCGCCGACGCCGCCACCGCGGCTCAGGGTGAGCTGTACCTCACCTGGTTCCTGCCCGCCCTCTTCCTGCAATTCCCGATGGTGGCGATCGGGGCGGCGCTTCGAGGCATGGGCGACATGAAGGTCCCCACCCTGATCCAGATCGGGACGCTCATCATCAACATCGTTCTCGCTCCCACCCTGATGTTCGGCTGGGTCACCGGCCATCCATTGGGCGTCGCGGGCACCGCCATCGCCTCCCTGGTGGCGGTGGCGACCGGGGTGGTGTCCCTCACCCTCTATTTCCGCCGGCCCGCGAGCCCGCTGAAGTTCCGGAGCGACCAATGGGATCCGCAGGTGAAGCTGTGGGTCGACATGTTGAAGATCGGCGTGCCCGCGGGCGGCGAGTTCGCCCTCATGTCCGTGTACGTGGTCCTCGTCTACGACATCATCCGGCCCTTCGGCGCCGCCGCCCAGGCGGGCTTCGGAATCGGAGCGCGGGTGATGCAATCGCTCTTCCTTCCCACCGTGGCCATCGCTTTCGCCACCGGCCCGGTGGTGGGACAGAACTTCGGTGCGCGCCTGGGCGACCGGGTGCGGGGCGCTTTCCGCGCGGGCGCCACGATGAGTTCGGTCGTGATGATCCTCCTCACCATCGTGTGCCACATCGCTCCCGACGCACTGGTACGGCAGTTCAACTCGGATCCGCAGGTGGTGAGCTACGGCGCGGAATACCTCCGCGTGATCAGCTGGAACTTCCTCGCCTCGGGCCTGGTGTTCGTGAGTTCGAGTGTGTTCCAGGGAATGGGCCACACCCTTCCGTCGCTCGCGAGTTCAGCGCTCCGGCTGATCCTCTTCGCGGTGCCCGCCTACATCATGTCGCGCCGCGAGGGATTCGAACTCGTCCACGTCTGGCAGGTTGGAGTGGCCGCGGTGGCGGTTCAGTTCGTGGTCAACATGCTGCTCCTCCGCCGGGAGTTCCGGATCCGGCTGAACTTCGGCTCCGCGCCCGTGGGGGCGCCTCCGGTGGTGGTACCCCTCCTCGGCGAGTAGACCGCCTCTCGCTCAGGCCGTCTTGTGCCGGAACGCGGTCCCGCGGGAGTCGGGGTCCCAGCCCGCGGCCATCGCGCCTCGAATGACCTCGGCGAGAATGAGGTTCCAGCGATCGGGATTCGGCATGCGATCGAGGCCGTGCTGATCGAAGAGCACGTCGAGGATGAGCTCCTTCGTCTTCCCCGGGCGGACCCACACCGACACCGAGACTCCCTTGAGCTCTTTCCGCCAGTCCAGGAAGATCGGATGCCGTTTCTCCCAGATGAGGGCGACTCCGTCGACCGTGATCGGGTTCGGCTCACTCACTCGCTTCTGATGGCGTCCGCTCTGCATCAGGCACGGCTCCGGCATCGTTCCGAGACTTCAACCCTCACAAGGTCGTAAGGATACTCGTCCCAATTGTTCCCCGGCAGGCAAGGCAGTAACCTGACCGCGGATCGAACCGCACCCGCCTGAATGAACTCACCTCTCCCGAACCGACCCCTGATCGTGCTCGGGCTCGTCCTGAGCGTCACCCTGGTCGCGGCCTCCCGGACCCTCGCCCAGGGCGAGGCGTCGATCGCCCCCCCGGCCGGCCCGGCCTCCCTCCCCACTCTCGTCTACGGCGGCGGGGATGCCTCTCCGCCCTACGAGTTCTTAGACGCCCGGCGTCAGCCCCAGGGGGTCAATGTCGACCTCGTGAGGGCGCTCGGCCGCACCGCCTCGAGGCGCGTCGAGATCCGCCTCGGAAAATGGAACGACATCCGGAAGGAACTCGAGTCCGGCCGCGTCGACCTGATGACCATGGCGTACACCGACGAGCGCGCGAAGCAGGTGGCCTTCCTCGACGAAACCTGGACGGTGCGGCTCGCCGTGCTCTTCCCTCCCGGGCGGAAGACCTATCCCGGAAGCCTCTCCGAACTCGCCTCCGAGAAGGTCGCGGTTCAGGAGGGCGAGCTCACTCACGAGTTGCTTCAAGGCCTCCCCGAAGTCTCGCGGCCCCTCCTGCTGGTGGCGCGGGATCACACTGCGGCTATCCAGATGATGAGAACCGGCCGGGCCACCGCGGTCGCGGGAAACGCCCTGGTCCTGCACACCGCACTCGCTCCGCTGGGCGTGGGCGAGGTGCACGAGGTGGTGGTGAAGGCCTCCTCTTATCGGCTGGTCACGGCGCGAGGCCGGGAGGCGGAGATGGCCTGGGTCGGCCCCGCCCTTCAGAAGCTCCGCGAATCCGGCGAATTCAGCCAGATCGTCGAACGGCACCTGAGCGAACCCGCGCGCGCTCGATCCTTTCGGGAGTACGCCACGATGGCCGGGATCTTCCTGATCGCCATGTCGCTCGTGCTCGCGGGTGCGGCAGCGTGGAACCGCTCCCTGCGCGCGCTGGTGACCGAGAGAACCCGCGAAATCGCGGAAGCCGCGGCCGAGAAGGAGCGGCTGGCCCAGTCTCTCGCGGAGCGGGAACAACGCATGCGCGTGCTGATCGAGCAGATGCCCGCGGTGTTGTGGTCAACCGACCGGGAACTGCGCATCGACTCCGTAGCCGGCCTGGGCCTGCGCAACTTCGGCCTCGACGCGGCGAAGCTCATGGGCGCCACCAGCGACCAGATCGTCGCCGACCTGGGTCTTTGGGACAGCGGCGTGCGCGAGCGGCTGAAAGAGGCTCTTTCGGGCAAGGCCTCGGATATGGAGATCCAGATCGCCGAGCGTGACGCGGAACTCCACATCGAGGCCCTCCGCGAGGCTCACGGGGGGATCGTGGGAACGGTGGGCATCGCCTTCGACGTCTCGGAGCGGCGTCGCGCGGCCCGCGCCTTGCGGGAGAGCGAAGAACGGTATCGGGCCTTCGTCGAACAGAGCACGGAGGGGATCTGGCGCTGGGAATTCAACCGCCCCTGGCCCCGCAGCGCAAGTCTCGACGAACAACTGGCCCATCTTCTGGCCCACGGGTACGTGGCCGAGTGCAACGACGCCATGGCCAGGCTCTACGGACTCAAACGTGCGAGCGAACTGACCGGACTCACTTTCGGCGAGGTGCGGAAGCTGCGCCGGACCGTCGAGAGCATCGACCACGTGCGCGCCTTTCTCGAATCGGGCTTCCAGCCGACCACCTGGGAGACGGAGTGGATCGACGAGGACGGGGTCACCCGGTGGTCCACGAGCGTGGTGGTGGGCGTGGTGAAGGACGGAGCGCTCGTTCGCGCCTGGTCGACCCAGCAGGACATCACCAAGAGGCGGCGGGCCGAAATGGAACTGCGCGAGGCGCTCTCGCTGGTGCGCGCGACCCTCGAATCCACGGGCGACGGAATCCTGGTGCAGGAGCGGGGTGGAAGCATCGTCGACGTCAATCAGCGCTACCTCGACATGTGGCGGGTCCCTCCTGACCTCCCCCTCCGGGGCCACGGCGCCCAGGAGGCCCTGCAGGCCCACACCCGCAGCCAACTCGTGGACCCCGCGGAATCGAGCGCGCGCATCGAGCAGATGCTCGCGGATCCGAAGAGCGAGGGCTACGCGGTGCTGCGTCTCAAGGACGGGCGGATCTTCGAGCGCTATTCGCGGGCCCAGCACCTCGGTGAGACTGCGGTGGGACGAGTGTGGAGCTTCCGCGATGTGACCGAGCGGGAGAAGGCGCTGCGCGACATCCAGGAAGCGAACCGGATGCTGGAGATCAAGAACGCCGAACTCGAACGCTTCACCTACACGGTCTCCCATGACCTCAAGAGTCCCCTCATCACCATTCGCGGCTACCTGGGCCATCTCGAGGAGAGTGCGGTCGCTTCCGACCTCCAGCGCTTCCGGGCCGACGCCGAGCGCATCACGCGGGCCACGAACAAGATGGAGGACCTGCTCAAAGACCTGCTCGCCCTCTCCAGGGTGGGGCGCGTGCGCAATCCCGACGAAGACGTCCCCATCGCGAAGGCCGCCCAGGAGGCGGCCGATCTCGTTCACGGAGCCCTGACCGCGCGCGGCGTCGCCCTGGAAATAGAGCCGGACCTGCCGGTGGTCCGGGGGGACCGAAGGCGTCTGGTGGAGGTCCTGCAAAACCTCATCGAGAACGCGGTGAAGTTCTTCGGCGACCAGAAGGCCCCGCGGATCACCGTGGGGGCAAGGCGCGATTCGTCGGGGGCGGTGATCTTCGTGCGCGACAACGGGATCGGGATCGATCCTCGTCACCGCGAGAAGGTCTTCGAACTGTTCGAAAAGCTGACCCCGGGCACGGAAGGGACGGGTGTCGGCCTGGCCCTGGTGAAACGCATCGTCGAGGCCCACGGCGGCAAGGCGTGGGTCGAGTCCGAGGGGCACGGCCTCGGCTCGACCTTCTGCTTCACCCTACCCGTGGTCGCCTAGGCCGATGCTTGCGAGGCCATCTCCCGCAGCCGGTCCAGGGCCAGGGCGAAGGCTTCCCGGCGGACCCCCACCGCGTCTGCGTCGGGAAGATCCGAGCTGTCGGCCACGATGCTCGACTTGTCTCCCTTGCCCGTGACCCGCAGCTCGACCACCGAAGACAGCCACTTGTAACGCATGCGGGCGTAGTCCGCCTTCTTCATCTCCACCGACTTGCCCGCGGAGAACGCGTCATCGAGAGCCTTTGCGAGGGCGGGCGAGGCGCCTTTCAGCCAGGCCTTGCGCGACTTCGCGTCGTTGATGACGCCGGCGATCCACGAAACGGGGGCGGCGATCGCGCGGGACACCGAGACCTGGAAAGTTCCCGTGCAGCTCTGGTTCTCCTGACGCAGGCCGCGCCTGCGCTCCCAGGTCACCGTGATCATTTGGCCGTGCCAGGCCGGGACCTGGTGCTCGGCGTAGAGGTACTCGGCCGCCTTGGTGTGTCCGTGGGTCTGGCCGAAGGCGTCGAGGATCTTGAACCAGTACTCGAGATCGTGTCCGGTGCTCTTGATCGCGGTCCGGTTCGACAGCTCTCCGCGTGGAACCCGCGGATCGCGGGGGGCGGGAGCCTGTGGAAACACTCGCCGCGCGGCTTCGGCCTTCGGCTCGACCGGGGGCTTCCGGGGAGGCCGGCGAGCGAGGACGTGTCGCCTCGCAGTGGTGTACGACTCTCCGGTCTCGATCGCACGCGCGCGGATAACCGTCTTCAGTTTGGCGGCTTGAGTCATGACGTTGAGCTTCCTTCTTCAATAGCCCGGCCTCCGAGCCCCCGCCTCGAAGTCCGCAGCTGAAGAAAAAAGACATCACCGACTCGCCCGAGGTTTGGTGACCCCTTTGCCCTCGTTGCATCCTCGCGGGGGGAGGAACTTCGAGGGTGAGGCGCGGACTTGCTCGCCTGTGAACAAGATCATGCCGCGGGTCGCGGACGTATGTCAAACGACTCTTCGGGCAAGTGCACCCGCCTGGTTAGCATCGTCCGAGAGATGAAGAGACTCGCCTTCGCCCTCCTCGCGTTCGGCAGCGCGTGCGGATCTCCCGAGCCCGACTGCACCCGCGACGACATGTGCGCGCGCGGCGCGGTGTGCGCCACAGGCAGGTGCGAGCCTCTCGCCTGCACCCTCGAGTTCGCGCCGGTGTGCGGCTCCGATGGGGTGACCTATTCGAACGCTTGCATGGCTCGCGGCGGCCACGCCGCCGTGGTTCGCCAGGGGCCCTGCTCGTAGCCCTTCACTTGCCGCCCCAGAAAAAGCTCGCCTTCAGCGCGAAGATGTTGTCACCGGCCGCGGAGACGGTGTCGAAGAGGTCCGAGAGGCCGGCGCGCGCGTAGATCGGCGAATCCGAACGGTCCTGCTGCCACACCGCGTAAAGCGTGCTGCCCGGTCGGTATTCCCAGCGCAGGACCAGGTTGCTCCGGAACGAGAGAGCGCGGAAGTCGTTGTTCGCGATCTCGGCCGTCGACCGGCCGTCGTGCACGGTCTGTGAGCCGTCGGCATGTGCCACGAGCGTGGTTCCGTCCTGTCCATAGAGCCTGAGGAGGCGGCTCCTCGGCTCGAGCAGTTCGCCGTAATCGCGATACGCGCCGCTCGCCGCGAACGGTTCGGCGTAGACATCGAGGGTCAGGTCGGGCTTCAGGATCAGGCTGGCGCGGATCTGGGTCGACAGCGTGGTGCGATCGACGGTCGCAAACACGTAGCGCTGGCCGAAGGTCTGCGACCGCCCGCCTTCGAGCGTGTCGACGTACTGACGCGTGGAGGTCGACTTCGAGTAGCTCGGGTTCAGCTGGAGGGAAAGGCGGGGGCTCGCCTGCAGAGCCAGGGTGCCGCCAAAACCGTGGCCAGACCCACCGTCTTCGTCACCGGAAGCGTAGACGTTCACGAAGAATCGCTTCGGGCTCGAAAACCGGTTGCCCTGCTGGAAAGACGCCCGCCAGCCGGGCGGCGTACCCATGCTCGGACCTCCACGGGTCAGGCGCTGATCCTGGGCTTCTCCTTGAAGGGTCACGCTGAAGGAAGTGTCCCAGAAATTCCTCCAGGTGAGCCCGCCTTCGATCCCGGCGCTCTTGCTTTGGAGTTCACCCGCGTAGTTCTTCTCCGCGTTCCCGAAGAGCCGCACTTCGTAGCGATAGAAGCGGCCCGGAGTGTTCTGGCGGTAGCCCACCCCCGCGAAGGCGAACTTGCCGTCGGCCGAGCGCAGGGACCCCACGTCGTTGCGTTCATGCTCCGGAGACTCGAAGCCCAGGGACGCGTCGAACGTCCAGCGTCCTTCGCCCTTGCTGAGGCCGATCGAGCCCGAACCCCCGTCGAGGCGCCTGCGGTTGGGATCGAGGCGGACGTGGGTGGCATCGGGCCGTTGGAAGTATCGCGCACTCGATCGCTGAAGGCGTTCGATGTCGGCGGGCTCACCCTCCACCCGCGTGTAGCCGAGATTGCCCTGCAGCTCGTAGGTGCGATTCCCAAAACGGTGGGTGAAGTCGACATACGAGGTGAAGGCGTTCCGGTTGTAGAGTGCCGCGAGCGGGCTCGCCTTGTCGAGGTCCCGGGTGACGCCCGAGAGAAAAAGGGAGACACCCGATCCGTTCCCTCCGAGTTCCTGCTTGAACCGCATCACCGCGTAGGAGGTCCGGGGGCCCACCGTCACTTCTCGCACCGTGCCCGAGGCGAGGTCGAAGATCTTCGCCTCCTCCTGGGCGGTGACCGCGAACAGACCGCCTACGGTCAGCCCCGAGGCCAGGCGCCCGGAGAGCTTGGCCGCGCCGATGATCTCGGAATTGCGCGGATACTTGACCGCGTCCCCTTCCACCTCGCCCGCGGGTGCGCCGCCGATCCTTCGTGAGTAGAAGTAGCCCGAGACGCCGTTGAAGATCGATGAGCCTTCGGTGAAGAACGGGCGCTTTTCGGGAAAGATGGTCTCGAAGGCGGAGAGGTTGACTTCGGCGGGGTCGGCTTCGACCTGGCCGAAGTCGGGACGGATGGTGGACTCGAGGGTGAGGTTCGGACCGAGACCCATCTTGAAGTCGAGCCCCGCACGCTCATCGTGATCCCATCCGTCGCGGAAGGGCGTGCCCTCGTCTTTGCCCGACACGCCCGTGCCGGAAACGTAGGGTAGGAGTTCGACGCGCCGCGTGGGCTTGACCCCGCTGATCCCGTGCAACTCCCCCATCCGCGACGACCACCCCGTCTCATCCTTGGGAATGGGGATCCAGAACACGTCCTCGTTGGTCGAGGGAATCCAGCGATCGACGTTGAGGCCCCATACCTGGCTCTCGGCCGCGTTGAAACGGAGCTGCGAGAAGGGGATCTTGAACTCGGCCGTCCAGCCGTGCTCGCCGCGTTGCGCCTTCGCCTGCCACACGGGGTCGTAGCCCGAATCGCGGTTCGATTCGCTGTCGGTGCGGTGCACGAAGTCCATCCGCGCCCCCGCCGCGCTCACGCCGTACGAGTATGCCGTCCGCTTGTCGCGATAGGTGTCGAGGGAGATCCACAGGTGCTCGGCGCGGAACGTGCCGTCGCGCCGGGTGAGAGGCGCCTGGATAAGGCGAGCCTTCACTTCCATCCGCGCTCCAACCCATAACGCCTCATCGTCGTAGGCGAAGCGCAGTTCCATACCTTCGGAGGGCGCCACCCCGAAAACCGGTTCCTTCTGCACGAAATCGGTGATCGGGGGAGCGCTCGCCCACAAGGCTTCGTCGGGCAACCCGTCGAGATGAAGGGAACCGTTCGGGACGCGGATCGCCTGCGCCTGCTTGGGAGGCGGCTCCGGGGTCGCGGGCTGCGCCGAGGCGGACCTCGCCCCAAGCATCAGCAGAGCTATCGCATGAATCCCCCGCCTCGACCGCATGGTTTCGCGGGGACTCTTTGGGGGGACTTACGACCCGCCGCCGACCTTGCGCACCGAGGAGGCGCGCTGGAAGCCCTTGGTGTTGGCGCCACGGCCGCGCTGCTCATGGAAGTTCGGCTTGTCGTGCGACTTGAGCGAAGGCTTCTCCCCATCCTTCGAAGCCTCGACCACCGGGGCGTTCTTCTCGGCCTCGGCCTGGGCCTTGGCGCGCGCCTCTCGGGCCGCCTTTTCATCCGCGTCGAGATGACACTGCTTGTATTTCTTCCCCGAGCCGCAAGGGCAGGGGTCGTTCCGGCCGGGGGCCTTCTTCGGGGGTATCGATGTGTCCACTCTTCATTAACCTCTGAGGCAAGTCTAGACGACGGCTTATCATCGCGCGCCATGGCCGCCCCCGCGAAGCGAGAACAAGACGACGAAATACGCATCCTCGCCACCAATCGCAAGGCGTTCCACGAGTTCGACATCCTGGAGAAGCACGAGGTGGGCATTGCTTTGCGCGGCACCGAGGTCAAGGCCTTCCGCGAGAACGGCTTCCAGTTCCGTGACAGCTACGTGGAGTTCCGCAACGGCGAGTTGTTCCTCTCCGGGGCCTCGGTCGCCCCCTACTCCCACGGCAATCGCATGAACCACTCGGAAGAGCGGCAACGGAAGCTGCTTATGAAGAAGAAGGACATCCTGAAGGTCGGCGGCAAGGTCACGGAGAAGGGCCTCACCCTCATTCCTCTCAAGGCGTACTTCAAGGGCGGCCTCGTCAAGTTCGAGATCGGCCTCGCCCGAGGGCGCAAAGCTCACGACAAACGGGACGCGATCAAGGCCAGGGATATTCAGAAGGACGTCCAGCGGGAGATGGGAACCAGGAGGCACTGAGGTTCGCGTGGGTCCCCTCCTCTTCTTCACCATCGAGCCCGAGGCCTCGGGATCTCCACTGGGCGGAGGCACTCAAGAGGCCGTGTCGTTCGACACCTGGCTGGGCGACGACGTGGTGCGCGCCTTCCCCGCGCTCATGGTCACCACGCCGGTCAAGCAAGCGCTCGACGAACTTCCGCGGGCCACGGGATTCTCATGTCTTCGCGCCCGGGTGCGCGCTTCGCCATTCTTCCGGAAGCACAGCCCCGGGAAGCGGCTGCCGGTGTTCTGGACAGTTCAGGCGAGGGGCCAGGCGGGTCGCGACGACATCGGCCTGACCGCGGCGGGAGTCGTGGTGATCTCGCCACGGGTTCTCGACGTGCTCATGCGCTTCCGGATCGGACGCGCGGTGATGATGCAGTACGTTCCGGGAGAACCCGAGCCGGGGCGCGCGGTTCGGAGCGCCCGGCGGGCCCGATGACCGAGGAAGAAGCGTTCCACGCGCTCAGCGCTTACACCGTCACCCTTCGCGACCCCGCCTTCATCCATCAGCACGTCGTCGATGCGTACGCGGCTCAGGCGGCCGACGAGAGCACGAAGCCGGTCAAGATCACGTTCGCGCTGGTCGGCCTCTTCCTCCTTCTCGAGCGCGGCTTCACCGGAAAGGAGGTCCAGAACGCGCACACGAAGCTCGCGCGCCAGAACAAGGACTGGCCGACCTTCACGCTTCCGCGCGAACGCGGGTCCATCACCGCGTCGGACGTCATCGTAAAGGCTGAAGGCCCAGAGCGAGATCGCGCCATTCACGCGTGGTGCACGGAGGTCTGGCGCGTCTACGCGCACACCCGTGAGGACATCGCGGCTCTTCTTAGGAAGTACGGGGTCACACCGTAGCCGGTCTCCCTTCCCGACTCCGCATCCGAAACCCGACCCCGATCCCGAGCCCGTCTCCGACCCCGTCCGTCCTCGATCACGCAGGCGTCGGCGTTCACGTCCCCGTCAAGCGCCGGAACTACGGATTCGCGCGCGTGCGCGTCGGCCGCTGAACCTCCGGTCGTGAGCGTAGACGTGCCCGTCTGCTCGCTTGCCGGTCGTGAGCGTGGCGCGTCGTCGTCCGCGCCCTTCGTCACGGCCGGATGTGGACCTTCGGCGCTTGAGAGCGTCGCCGCTCTCGAAAGGACTTTCACGATGTACGCCACGCACGCGCCTTCCCTCCATCGCTTCCAGGCCTACACCCTCGCCGTCGAGTTCCGCCGTCACGTGGTGCGCTGGCTTCCCCTCCGCCGTACCGAACTCTCCGACCAGCTCGACCGCGCGTCCATCTCTGTCCCGCTGAACATCGCGGAAGGCGCGGGACGGACGACTCCCCGTGAGCGTGCGCGGCACTACGCGATCGCGCGAGGCTCCGCGGTCGAGTGCCTCGCCTGCCTCGATCTTCTCGAACTCGAGGTCTCGGCTCCCTGCACGGACGAGGCGCGCGGCCTCCTCATCCGTCTCCTCGACATCCTGACCGTTCTGATCCGTCGGTGAGCCTGGGCGCATGTCGCGGCCTCAAGCCCAGGCCGGCACTGGTTCGGGGGCCCTGAAAAAGGAAATGCGCGAAGGCTGTAGGGGCGGCTACATCCTTCGCGCAGGACGGACTGTACGCAGGTACGACGATCAAGGGGGCACGATGGGTATTGATTCCCGCATCGATATGTCGTGTGCGGCAAAGACGACGACCCCAGCCATCGTTGTCTCAAACTCCCGGCAATCGCGCGAGGGCACTTATAATCGCGGCTTCTCGAGGCCGCAATACCGCCAACCAGGCGGCCGCATTGCAGGACCGGGCGACGCCTCGAGCCTCGAAGACCACTAGAAAAATGATCCACGTCGAAGGTTTGTCCAAGCGCTACGGCGCGCGCGTTCTCTGGGAGAACGTGAACTGGCACGTCAAGAAGAACGATCGCATCGGCCTGTGCGGCCCCAACGGCGCCGGCAAGTCGACGCTTCTGAAGATCCTGGCCGGGCTCGAGGAATACGACTCGGGCCAGGTCCGGATGGCCTCCGACCTGACCATCGGCTACCTGCCCCAGGACGGCATCGCTCATAAGGGGAGCACGCTGCACGCGGAGGTCTCGCTCGCCTTCGCCCCTCTGCTCGCCCTCAAGGACGAGCAGGCGCGGATCGAGGCGACCCTCGAACACGAGGACCCGGGCACCACCGAAGAGGAGCATCTCGCCCTCCTCGACCGCTATGCCGAGGTGATGGATCACTTCAAGCAGAGGGGCGGCTTCGAGATGGACATCCGCATCTCGAACGTCCTGCGCGGTCTCGGCTTCAAGCCTTCCGACCATCAGCGGGCGTGCGAGGAGTTCTCGGGCGGCTGGCAGATGCGCATTGCCCTCGCGAAGCTCCTTCTGCAGCGCCCCAACCTCCTCCTGATGGACGAGCCCACGAACCATCTCGACCTTCCCGCCTGCAACTGGCTCGAAGAGTACCTGCACGACTACGAGGGCTCGGTCGTCCTGGTGTCGCATGACCGCTTCTTCCTCGACGCGGTGGTGAAGCGGATCACCCAGGTCGAGCTGCGCACCCTTACCGACTATCACGGCAACTACTCGAAGTACCTCGTCGACTACCAGGCGAATCTCGAGAACCTGCTCGAATCCCACCGCCGCCAGACCGAGGAGATCGAGAAGACCGAGGCCTTCATCAACCGCTTCCGTTACCAGGCCACCAAGGCCCGGCAGGTGCAGAGCCGGATCAAGCAGCTCGACAAAGTCGAGAGGATCGAGATTCCGCCCCAGCGGGCGAAGATCCACTTCCACTTCCCGGAAGCGCCCAAGGCCGGACGCGTGGTCCTCGAGGTGAAGAATCTCCGCCGCGCTTACGGCTCGAGCGTCATTCTGGACAACGTGAACCTCACCATCGAGCGGGGCGATCGCATCGCTCTGGTGGGCCCAAACGGCGCGGGCAAGTCGACTCTGATGCGCGTGCTCGCGGGGACCGACCAGCCCACGAGCGGCTCCATCACCCCGGGGCATCAGGTGGTGATGGACTACTTCGCGCAAAACCAGGCCGAGGTCCTGAACGGTTCGGAGACGGTTTACGGGGAGATGGCGGGCACGAGCCCGACCACCATGGTTCCGATGATCCGTTCGATCCTCGGCGGCTTCCTGTTTTCGGGCGACGACGTTCACAAGAAAGTGGCGGTCCTCTCCGGGGGAGAACGCAATCGACTCGCCCTCGCGAAGATGCTCCTCAAGGCGAGCAACCTTTTGCTCCTCGACGAACCCACGAATCACCTCGACATCGATTCGAAGGAGATCCTGCTCGAGGCTCTCGCCGATTACACCGGCACCATCGTCTTCGTTTCCCACGACCGCCACTTCGTCGATCGCCTGGCCATGAAGGTTGTCGATGTGGGCGAAGGGAAGGCGACGCTCTACCCCGGCGGCTACGAGGACTTCCTCGACTGGAAGAAACGCATCGAATCGGGGGAGGCGGGTTCCCAGGCTCCCCCAAAGCCTCAGGCCCCAAGCCTCACCGAGGTGAAGACCGCGGTGGTGAAGGCAGTGGCCGTGGCCCCCGGGCTGCCTCAAAAACCGCCGCCCGCGCCGATGCCGGAGAAGCGGACGTCCTCCCCGGCCCCCCTCGCCAATCCTCTGGCCCCCCGCCTCCGGAAGCCGGACCCGAAGGACGCGAAGGCGGTCGCGGAAGCCGAACGACAGGCGAAGATCGCCGCCGATCGCGCCCAGAAGAAGCGCAAGCAGCGGCTCGACGAAATCGAAAAGCGCATCGCCATGAAAGAAGCCGAGGTGGGCGCCCTCGAGAAGTCGATGGGCGAGCCCGGCTTCTTCGAGGATCGCGCGCGTGCCGAGAAGGCCGCGAAAGACCGCGAGGCTCTCATGTGGGAAGTGAACGACCTCATGAGCCAATGGGAGTTGATGCAGCAGGAGACCGCACCGGCGTCATAGCCGCTCGCCTCCGGGCTTCCGGTCCCGCCCGGGAAACCAGGTCCGCCCTTCGCGCATCGAAGACTTCGGAACTCCCTTCCCGTTCAAAAGGGCGAACGCCCGATGACACCGCGCACGCTCGGAACAACCGCGGGCCAACCGGCGTCTAGATCTCACGAGTCCCCCTCTCCCGCGATCGTTTGGGAGACGCCGGGGCGGTGCGACCTGTGCCCTCGCGCCTTCCTCACCCTTTTCGGGTTCCGTGGTCGTTCCCTGTTCATCTCGCTTTGATCCTTGAAGGAGCTCGCTCGCTCGACTCATGCCCGCCACGTCCGTCCCTTCGCCCCTCTCCGTCTTCGATCTGCTCGGCGGCATTTCCACCGCCGCCTGGGCCGCTATCACCCTCGGGGCCGCCCGCCTCGATTCCGTCCCCGGATTCCGGTCGTTCGCGGGAGCCTGGGCCGCCATCGCCCTTCATCTGATGGCGAGGCCAGGCGCCGCGCAGGGGGAGCCGGTCCTTCTCGTCCTCGATGTCCTCACCGGCGCGGCCGCGGGCGCCCTCCTGCTTCACGGAGCCAGCGCCTGGGAAGTCGATCGCTCGCGCCGCCGTTCCGGCAACGCCGCCGCCTACGCTTTGTTCGCTCTCTCCTGCGCCATCCAGTCGGCCCTGGTCATGGTCGGATCGCCCCTGGGCGCCGAGGTCCCGACCTTCCGGACCGTGCGTTTGTTCGTGGTGAGCGCCCTCGCATTTCACTTCACCCGGGCGGCTCGCCGCAGTGAGAGCCTGTGTGCGCGGGCGCTCTCGTGGGCCTTCGGCCTCCTCGCCGCCCTGGCCGCGACCTCGTTAGCGCTTTCGGCCGCGACCGGGCCCGCGGTGTCAGGGCTCGAGAAAGGAGTGGACACTCTCGCCGCCCTGGCCTGGATCGCCGTCGCGCTCTCCATGGCCGGATGCCTGCTCGAGGAACGTACCCATCGACGCGCCTCGAGGGCCCAGGCCGAGAGCGATGACATCACCGGGCTCAGCCGAAGAGCGCCCTTCGAACTACAGCTCGAGGCGGCGCTCATCCGCGCGCGCCAGGGGGGCGAGGGAATTGCCGTTGTCTTCCTCGACCTCGACCGCTTCCGGACCCTCAACGAGTCGATGGGCCACGGCGCCGGGGACGCGGTTCTCCTGGAGATCGCCGACCGTCTGCGGCAGACCCTTCCCCCGGGCGCCCTCGCCGCCCGGGTCGGCGGTGATGAGTTCGCGGCGGTGTGGCCGGGCGTGTCGGACTCCACCGAGGCTCTGCGTCTGGCGAGCGAACTCTCGGCCGCCCTCGCCGCACCCATGCACGTGAACGGCCAGGAGGTTCTCGTGAGCGCGACCGCGGGGGTGAGCCTCTTTCCCAAGGACGCGGAGGACGCGGCCACTCTCCTCGATCACGCCCACGCCGCCGCGTTTCGGACGAAGGAACGCTCGCCCGGCCGCCCCAGGCTCTACAACGCCGACATGACCGGGCGTTCGCGGCGCGAGCTTTCGATGGAGCTGCGACTGCGGCGGGCCCTCTCCCTCGGCGAACTGTGGGTTTACTACCAGCCCCGCCTCTCTCTCACCACCGGCCGCATCGACGGGTTCGAGGCCCTGATCCGCTGGCTGCATCCGAGCGAGGGTCTGCTCGCGGCGGGAGCCTTCATCGATCTGGCGGAGTCGACCGGGCTGATCGTGCCCATCGGCCGCTTCGTGCTCCAGCGGGCGTGCGAGGACGTCCAGGAGGCGCGCCTACTTTCCGGAGTCGACTTCACGGTTTCCGTGAACCTGTCCGCCCAGCAGCTCGCCGACCCCGATATCGCCGAGGATGTGCGCGAGGCCTTGCGCGCGACCGGACTGCCGCCCCGGGCGCTGGAGATCGAGGTCACCGAAACCGCGGCCATGGTGGACATTGGTCAGGCGAGGCGTGTCCTCGAGCGCCTGCGCGAAATGGGGGTGAGCGTCGCCCTCGACGATTTCGGCACCGGCCATTCGGCCCTCGGGTATCTCAAGGAGCTTCCGATCGACCGGCTGAAGATCGACAAGTGCTTCGTCCGCGACCTCGCCTCGGACGCGAAAGACCGCTTCCTCCTCCGCGCGGTGATCGCACTCGGACGGGCGCGATCCTTGTCGGTCACGGCCGAGGGGGTGGAGGATGCGCGGCAGCTCCGCTTCCTCGCCGCCGCGGGATGTCACCACGCCCAGGGCTACCTCATCGGCACCGCGCGTCCCGCCCTCGAACTCGCGCGCCTCGCCGGGCAAGCGCCCGAAGGCGTCTCGGTCCGCCTGCCGAGACGGCGCAAGAACCGGCTCAGCCTCGTAGCCCGCCGGGCCTAACCCGCACTCTCGGGCTCGGCGGGAGAGTGAGGAGCCTGCGCCAAGGCAAGCGCGAGCCAGAGGAAGCGGAAGTTCATCACATCGGCATTGAGGCTGTTGAGCAGGAGACCTATGACCGCGGCGCCCGCGGCCGTCCGGATAGGCGGAGCCGTGGACCACGCTCGTTGAATTCCGATAACCCACGAGGCCCAGAGGGCGAGCAAGGAGATGCCTCCCAGTATCCCGGTCTCGGCCAGACGACCGGTGAGTTCGCAGTGAGGACGGTGACGCCGCACAAAGTTGGTGAGCCGGCCTTCATCGGCGGCTTTTTCGGTGACCGTCCGGAATCCTCCCGGGCCCACCCCGAACACGGGGTTCTCCACGAAGGCCATCCAGGCCTCCTGCTTCAAGGCCGCGTAGAAGTTCAGCGGAAACGACCAGGAGATCCCGGCCACGCTGAGGGAGACCCTTCGGACCCTGAAGACGGAGCCCTCCGGCGCCACGATCGACGCCGCGTTCACAAGAAAGACGACTCCCAGAGCGGAGGCCCAGGCCACCTTCTTAAGCCGGCGCGGCGCCGGGTTGATGCTCAGGAGCAGCGCGGCCACCACCGCGAATCCAGCCATCCCGTGTGAAAACGTGAGGGCCTCGCCCGCGGCCAGAAGCGAGGCGATCCCGATCCATACCCAGCGCTTTCGGCCCGACGTCTCCGCCAAGGAGCCGAGCGCCAGGGCGAAGCCTACGAGTGCAGCATCTCCGAGCATCTCGGGCGCCTCGAGCGGCCCGCGCAGGCGCTCCACCAGCCCGACGACCGGGAGGGCTCCGAACATTCCGCCCCGGTAGGGCTGTCCGCGGTCGTGGGGGGCGTACATGAGGGCAATGGTCGAAGCAACCACCAGCGCCATAACCAGGGCATATGCCTGAGCGATGAGCCGCGCCCGGGTCTCGTCGCGCGTCAGCCTCCGAAAGAGCAGAAACACCGCAACCCCATACGCCTGCTTGACGAACTGGCCGAGCCCAAGCCCCGTGCCTCCCGCGACCAGCGCGGCGAGGAGTGTGGCGGCCAGGTACGCGGCCAAAGGCCAGTCCTTTCGACTGCACCAGTCCCCTCGGGGAGTCGCTTTGACAACGGCCCCCACGAGCAGCGGAAAGAGCAGATCGCCCCACTGAGCATTGAGGGGAAGACCCGAGCGTCCCACCGGTACCAGGGTCACGTAGAGAACGGCGAGCCACCAAACCCACGGAGCCATGCGCCGGAGACCTTAGACCGGCAGCCCTACAAAGCGAAGGGGTAAGCCGAGCGGCCGTGGGCGCCGGACTCCAGGCCGCACTCAGCCGATAATCTCCACCATGCCTGAGCTGCCCGACCTGACCGTCTACGTGGAGGCGCTCGATCGCTTCATCGTCGGGCGGACGGTCGAGTCGATCCGCCTGGTCACACCGTTCCTGGTCCGGACCTGGGACCCTCCGCTGCTGGCCGCGACCGGGAGGAAGGTGACCTCGGTCGAGAGAATCGCCAAGAGAATCGTGATCGGCGTCGAGGGAGAGCTGTACCTGGTCATCCACCTCATGATCGCGGGCCGGTTTCACTGGAAGAAGCGCGGCGCCCTGGTCTCGCGCCGGACCGACCACCTCGCCCTCGACTTCGACCACGGGTCGCTCTTTCTCACCGAGGCCTCCACGAAGAAAAGGGCTTCCTTGTTCGTGGTTCAGGGCCGCGCGGGGCTGCACGCTCACGATCCGGGGGGGCTCGAACCTCTCACCGCCTCCCTCGCGGCCTTTCGCGAACGCCTGCGCGCCGAAAATCACACGGTCAAGCGCTCCCTCACCGACCCGCGCCTCTTCGCGGGCATCGGGAACGCCTATTCGGACGAGATCCTCCATCGCGCGAAGCTGTCGCCCATGATCTGGACCGAGCGCCTGACCGACGAAGACATCGCGCGACTCCACCAGGCGACCCTGGTGACGCTCCAGGAATGGTGCGAGCGCCTGCGTGCTCAATGGGGTGTCAAGTTCCCCGAAAAAGTCACGGCCTTCCATCCCGACATGGCCGTCCACGGCAAGGCGAAGGAGCCGTGTCCCTCCTGCGCCACGCCGGTTCAGCGCATCAAGTATGCGGACAACGAGTGCGACTACTGCCCGACCTGCCAGACCCGGGGCAGGCTCCTGGCCGATCGGGGCCTCTCCCGCCTGCTCCGGGGGGACTGGCCCAAATCCCTCGAGGAGATGGAGGAGTGGAAGGCTCTGCGGCGCGCTCCTTGACTAGAGACCTCCCTCACGCCTACGCTTCTTTCATGGGTCTTAAAGGCATTCTCGAAAAGATGAAGCTCGTCGAATCCGACCAGCCGTTGCCTGAAGCTCCCGCCGCGGCGGCCCGGCCAGCGGCCCCCGCGGCGGCTCCGCGACGCCCGGGTCCCCCCTCCGCCCCCCCGCCTTCGATGAAAGAGATTCTCCATAGGGTTCCGCCCGCGCGTCTCGACGAGCAGTCCCTACCGGGAAGCGAGGAGATTCCGGACTTCCCGGCCATCTACAAGGCTTCCGGGGTCAAGGATCCGGCCCACGGTTTCACCGCGTACAAGGTCCTCGAAATCCTCTCCTCCGAGGGCTTCGCGGCCCTCGACCTGAAGGCCAAAGCTTCCGCGCTTTCAGGCTTCCTGAGGATGAATCCAAGCGGCCCCGTGCCCATCGAGGACGTGATCCAGGACGCGCTCGCCCGCGACACCGCGCTCGACGGTTTCGAGGCCTTCCTCCGCACCAAGCTCGATGCCCGCACCGCGGACCGCGAGAAGGAGAACGCCTCGCTACAGGCCGCCATCGACGAAGTGGCGCGGAAGAATCAGGAAAAGATGCAGGCGAACCTTCAGGCCATCGCGGCCGAGCGCGAGCGTTTCGCCTCATGGCAGGCCAGAAAGCGCATCGAGGAGAACAAGCTCTTCGAGGCGGTCGGCCCCTTCGTCGAAAAGAATCCGGTTACGGTGGGAAACTCAACCTCGGATTCACCCCAAAAAGGCGGGCCGAACGAGGCCTGAGCCAGGGCTCCCCCCTCAACTCGCGACTCATTAAGGAGACTTCCCCATGTTCGGTCGGCTCGGCAGAATGATCAAGTCCTGGATCGGTTTCTTCATCTCCTTCGGCGAGGACCCCGAGGTGATGCTCCAGGAATCCATCGAGGAGATGCGCAACACCCTCCCCAAGCTGAACCAGATCCTCGTCACCACGAGGGCCACGGTCATCCGCCTCGAGCAGGAGAAGGACGAGCTCGAGAAGAAGGAGAAGCAGCTCATCGCCTCGATCCAGGCCGCCCTCAAGGAAGGCAGCGCCGAGGCGCGCCGCATCGCCGAAGACGACGCGGGCACCCTGCAGCAGTTGCGCGAGCAGGCCGTACTCATACCGCGTCAGGTCCAGTGCCCG
>CAZYEA010000054.1:0-20298 GCA_964646485.1 uncultured Acidobacteriota bacterium | reverse complement strand
GGCCGATCCGTTCGACGAGTTCGACGGCTGCGGTGACGGGACCATCGACGTGGCCGCCACAGGCCGCCTCGACAAGAACTACAACCTGTGGAGTCGGAACCCGATCAAGGTTTCCGCCGCCTATCTCGACTCCGACGGTCTGCTGTCGAAGCCGCCCCGCGAGTCGGACGTCAACTACTAGGAGTCCGTCATGTCCAGAATCCAGAATCGAATCCTGTTCGTGATCGCCGCGTCGTGCCTGGTCCCGGGTTCGCCGCGGGCCGGCGCCTCCGATGATCCGGTCCGAGCCGTCGCTCAAGACGTCACCGTCAACCTGTGCGACGGCCAGACGGTGATGAGCGTGCCCGGCCTCAAGCCCGGCGAGGTCCTGCCTCCAGGGCGCGCCAGGGAAGTGGCGGGCCAGATGCTCCAGTCTTGGCGCCGCGCACAGGGTGAGGCGCGTTGGGCCTCCTGGACGCGGAGCGTGCCTGCCGAAGTCGGGGCGAAGTCGGGCGGGGTCAGTGAGCCGCAGGCTCCCGCGGCCCAGGCTCCGCCGCAGCCCACGAAATTCACCGCGCGCGACCTGCAGCTGTGGCAGCGCGAGGAAAAGAAGTGGATCGACGAGGGCTACAAGAACTACCACAATGCCAAGGCGGTGGGCGGCACCATCGGTATCTCCTGCGACATGTGTCATCCCGACGGCTCCAATACCCATCCCGAGAGCTATCCGAAGTTCCAGCAGCAGACGAAGAAGGTGGCGCTGCTGCGCGACATGATCAACTGGTGCATCGAGAACCCGCTCAAGGGCAAGCCCCTGGCCGAGAACGATCCGGTCCTGCGCTCGCTCGAGGCCTACATCCTGTCGACCCGCAAGGGCACGGCCCTCGAGCCCGGGAAACACTAGCGGACGAACCGGCGATAATGCCCTTCGTGAAAGCGAAGGGCTGCGGAATCGCCGCCGCCGTGGTGCTCGGCATCATGACGTTGTTCGCCGCTTTGCTCGGCCCCACCCTCGTCCGCGAGGGCGGAAAGATCTTCAAGCCCATTGCCCAGATGAAGGGGGCGCAGAACGATTTCGTGGCCTGGAGCCGGGAGCACGCCTTCAAGGCGCCCGCGGACATCTCGCTCTCCGCGGATCAGCTCGACCGCTTCCTGGGCCTGCGGAAGCGCCTGGAGACGGTGGGAGAGAAGAACCCGATTCCCATCGAAGGGCTGAAGCGGAACGAACGACCCAGCCTGTCCCAGATCGAGGGGCTCATCGAAGGAGTGGGCGGTTCGGTGAGCGGGCAGATGGACGCGTTCCGCGAGGCCTCTATGACCCCCGACGAGTACCACTACGTCGAGGGTGTCGTGTATCGGCGCTGGCTGCGTCCCCTGCGGGCGCGAGGACTCGACCCTGCGGCCGTGGCGCGCGCGGCCGCTGAGGTCACCACCCTTGCGACTTCCGAGAAGGTCCCCGCGGTAGCGGCGCGCCTGAAAGTCCTGGCCCGTTCCCTGTCGGAGCGGCGCGTCCCTCCTCCGGACGGCGTCCCCGCCGAGGTGCACGCCTTGTTGATGGCCCGGGCGATCGAGATCGATGCGCTCATGGACGCGCGCCTGGAAATCCCCCTGCGCGGCTACTGACGATCAGAGTCCCCGGCCGGAGAAGCCTCCGTTACGGAGTCGCTCTTCGAGCCGCGCGCGAACCGCCGGCCATTCGCCGCGCAGGATGCTGTACATCACGGTGTCGCGCACCGTGCCGTCCTTCCTCATGCGGGAGTGACGGATCACCCCGTCGCGATGGGCGCCCAGGGCTTCGATCGCCGCCTGGGATCTGAGGTTGAGGATGTCCGTGCGCAGGCCGATCACCTCACAGCCGAGGGTGTCGAAGCCGTGGCGCATGAGCAGGAGCTTGCACGCGGTGTTCACGTGCGAGCGCTGGCAGCGCTTCGCGTAGAAGGTGTAGCCGATCTCGACGCGGTCGATGTCGGCCATGATGTCGTGATAGCGGGTGCTGCCCACGATGTCGAGGGTGGCGAGGTCTATCACCGCCCAGGGCAGCATGTGGCCTTCGCGCTCGCCGTCGAGCGCGCTCTTGACGTAGGCCTCTTCCTCGCCGGGCGCGGGCACGGTGGTGAAGAAGAGCTCCCAGAGCTTTCCGTCCGCCGCGGCCCTGGCGAGGCCCGGAGCGTGGTCGAGAGTCAGGGGTTCGAGGCGCATCGAGTAGCCCTCGAGGGTGATCGGCTTCGGTTGGATCATGGCCTGCGCAGGCTAGCAGTCCGTGGTGAAAGTTCGCCGCAGCACCGAGACGAGCGATGCGCCCGGCTGGCGATGAGCCGAAGCGCCCGAATATCGAGAATATTCGGGCGTCTGAGCGAAGGAGTCCAGGCGGGATGCCGCCTTCGTCGAATGCCGGCGGACTTCACCACGGGCTGCTAACGCATGGGGAGCGGCGTCGCCGCGCCGGTAAGCAGGCGCAGGGCGGTGACGATCAGCCAGAGACCGCCCACGCCGTAGACCGCGAACATGAGCCAATACACAGCCGGCTGGTGGCGGCGGCTGAATTCCGTGCGCCCCTTGAGCCCATTCGGGCCGCAGGGGAGGACGCCGGTGCTGAGACTCTGAAAGTCGACGCCGAGCAGGCCGAACCCGATGACGAGGAAGAAGGCGGCCTGAATCTTCGCGGGGTCCATGGCTAAGTCGTCTCGTTCTCCGCCGCGACCGCGGCGAGGATCGCGTCCGCCGAACGGTCGATGTCGGCCTCGGTGGTCGACCAGTTCGACACGGAGATGCGGAGGGCGTCCATCCCGTGCCTCTTCGTCCCGCTGGCCCACATCACTCCGCCATTCTGGACGCGGGCGATCACCGCGCGCGTGAACGCGTCGGCATCGCCGCCTCGTTTCGGAGCGAAGCGGACCAGGACCTGGTTGAGGACCACGTCGTTGAGCACGGTGACCCCGCCCTTGCGGAGTCGATCGGCCATGCGCATGGCGAGGGTGCAGCACCGGTTCACCATCGTGCCGATGCCGGACCGGCCGAGGCCGCGAATCGCCGCCCACACCGCGAAGCCCCGGGCGCGCCGAGAGGATTCGGGTGTGAAGTCGTGATTGTCGCGCGCCTCGCTGTCCGCGCGGATGAGGTAAGCGGCGCTCTTGGTGATGGCCGCGCTCAAGTGGGCGGCCTCGCGCACGATGACGATGCCCGAATCGTAGGGCACGTTGAGCCATTTGTGCGCGTCGGTGGCCCAGGAGTCGGCCTTCTCGTTGCCCTCAAGCAGGCCGCGCCGCGCCGGGTCGGTGGCCGCCCACAGCCCGAAAGCGCCATCGACGTGAAGCCAGCCGCCCTTCGCGTGGGTGAGACTCGCGATCCGATCGAGCGGGTCAAAGGAGCCCGTGCTGACATTGCCCGCCTGGGCGCATACCAGAATCGGACCGCTGAGGGGTGAGAGAGCCGCCTGAAGGGCGTCCGGAATCATGCGTCCCTGATCGTCAGCCTTGACCCGGATGGCCCGCGCTTCGCCCAGACCGAGGAGACGGAGCGCCGATAGGATGGTCGCGTGGGCCTCTTCACCGATGACCACGTGAACTTCGGGCGCGCCTTGAAGGCCGCGCTTCTCGACGTCCCATCCGACGCGCGAGAGCACGGCGTGGCGGCCGGCGAGAAGGCCGGAGAAGTTCGCCATCTGGCATCCAGTGACGAAGCCGACTCCGGCTGAGGCCGGAAGCCCGAGGAGATCCTTCACCCAAACCGCCGACACCGCCTCGGCCGCGGCCGCCGCCGGAGAGGTGGCGTTGAGCCCGCCGTTCTGGTCCCAGGTTCCGGTGAGCCAGTCCGCGGCGAGCGCCGAGGGCACTCCGCCTCCGATAACAAAGCCGAAATAACGGGGGCCCGCGGAAGCAATGAGGCCAGGCTCGACCGCTTTGGCGAGCGCATCCACCACGCGCGCAGGAGCCTCACCGGTCTCGGGCAGAGGCCCGCCGAGCGCCGCCACCAGTTCGCTGAAACCGGCCCGAGCCCCAACCGGCCGATCGGGCAGCGATTTCAGAAATTCGCGGGCGAGGTCATGAGCGCGGTCGAGGGCCGCGTCGCGCTCGGCTTCCATCTTGCTTTGATCCATGGACCGAATCTAGCGCGCAAGGAGGTGCGGGACTACAGGGTCACGTGCGGGTCCGTTTCGTAGGCCGCGCCCATGCGGCACAACTCGTCGAGGACTTCGGCGAAGAGCTCGTAGATCTGCTTCAGCCTGGCCACGTCCTTCACCACGCCGTGGGCGAGGAAGTGAAGCTCGTCGACTCCTTCGGGGAAGGCCGGGCCGAACCAGCCTTCGTCGTCCTTGACGCAGAAGTCGATCTCCGGCTGGGCCGCGATCAGTTCCCGGACTCGGCGACTCGCGAGGAGGAGACGGACCTTCGCTTCGTCGTTCCCCTGGATGATGAACGCCTCGTCGAAGGCCTGGTCCCCGATGACGATGTCCTGCATGCCCATTTTCTTGCCGAGGCCGCTGAACCTCGTTCTCCGATAGATGCGGAAGCGGAATCCGGAGGGATTCACGTAGGGCGCCCGGAAGCGGGTGTAGGGAATCGTGACTTCGCCGGTGCTGACGACGTACTGGTCGAGGGTGGCCATCCACTGGTGATGCCGCGCCTCGACCCTGTCGCCTTTCCAGATGCCGCGGCCTTCGACGTAGCGCCCGTGGATCTCGGCACTCAGCTGGCGCCAGATCTCCTCGCGGCTTTGTCCGAACACCGTTCGCAGGAGACGCACGTGAAGGCTCAGAAGCTCCAGCGGGATGCGAACTTGTGCGGAGTGAAGGCGGGAATGGGCAGCGGGGTCAGCGAGTCACCGCCGCGTTTCAGCAGCGACCGGACATCCTTCTTCTCGCCGGTCTTGTAGAAATGGACGAGATACTCGAAGTCGGCGCGCCACCAGTCCGAGGCCCAACCGTCCATGTCCTTCACCCCCGCTTCGTGCATCAGGGTGATGCCGAGGCGGGTGGCGCCCGACTCATACTCGGTGATCGCGGCCATCTCCTCCGGCGTTTTGCCCACCGCGACGTTGAGGCCGAGGGCGCGGTACGCGTCGGAGGTGTTCCACTGCACGGTGTGGCCGAAGAGGTGGACGAGGACGAAGAGCGCGACCTCGAGGTCCTGGTCGTAGTCGAGGAGGATGGTCTGGCCGTCGAAGTCGCCGGTGTTGGGGTCGACCACATCGGAGATCACGACCTCCACACCGTACTTCTTCTCCACTACGGGCACGATCAGGTTGTAGGCGGCTTGATAGTCCACGAGTCTCCTCCGCGGGGCTCCCGATGCGGGAACCAGCGTACACCAGGGACCAGCGCCCCGGTTCGGGGGTACGATTCGCCGCGAACGGGCGCCTTGGGAGCAGAAAATGATTCACGTCTTGATCGTGGCGTTCGTCCCCATCGCTCTTACGGCCCCGCCGCTCCAGGTTGGACCGCCCAAAGGCGCCGTGGTCCCGATCTCCGTGCGCATCGATGGATCGAGCGACCTGCTGCCGCTGACGAGCGCCCTGCGGAACGCTCTTCGAGATCAATCCGAGGATGTGGACGTGGCTCTGGGCGCCGGCCTCTCCGCCCCGGCCTGGCTCGACGCGCTCACCTCGGGAGCCATCGACGTCGCCCTGGCGAGCCACGGCCTCGATCGCATCGACCTCGCCGCGCGGGGCCTCGTGGCCCATCGTTTCGCGGTGACCGCGGTGGTCTTCGCCGCCCACGCGGACGTGGGACGGCTCGATCTGAAACCCGAAGATATCTGCGACGTCTACAGCGGCAAGGTCACGAACTGGCAGTCTCTGGGCGGGCCGAGCCTCCCGATCAGAGCGTTCTTCCGTCCTGACGCTGAGGTCGATACCGAGGTCGCCCGCGCCGCCCTACCGTGCCTGAAGTCGCTGACTCCCGGCCCTCAGGTAGGCATCGCGCGGACGGCCGGCGATATGCGGGTGGCCCTGCAGAGCACTGCGGGCGCCGTCGGCCTCACCACCGTGGCCGCGGTTCGCCAGAGCATCGTCGCGCTGCGAACCCTCTCTCTCAGCTCGGTCCCTCCCACTCCCGAGAACGTCTTGAGCGGGCGCTATCCGCTGGTGAAACCCGCCTACTTCGTCACCCGCGCTACGCCTCCTGCTTCGGTGACGCGCTTTCTCGACTTCGTGCGCGGCCCGCGCGGGGCCGCCGCCATCCTCGATGCGGGCGCCCTTCCCGCGCGCTGAGCGCTCCGCCCCGGCGCTCTTGCTATTCTCCGGTGCGATGAGCCGCCCCGACTCCCCTCAAGCCAGGAACCCCGCGGGTTCCCGGGCCATCGTGCTCGGACGTCTGGAAGCGCAGGTCATGGAATGCCTTTGGCAGAGCGGGGAGGCGCTGAGTGTTCGCGAGGTGAGCGGGCGCCTCAATGGGCCGTGGGCCTACACCACGATCATGACCACTCTCGATCGGCTCTTCAAGAAGGGCCTCGCATCGCGCGTTCCCGTGGCGCGCGCCTTCGTCTATCGGGCTCGCCTTTCCCGCACCGATCTCGGCGTGCAGGCCTTGAAGACCGCGGTCTCCGGCCTCGACGCCGAAGGGGGAACCCGCGAGTTGGCTCTTGCCGCCCTTGTCGATGTCCTGGAGTCGCAGGACCCCGGATGGCTCGATTCGCTCGACCGGCTGGTACGCGAGAAGAAGCGTGCCCTGCGTCAGGCCAGGAGAGGGGAGGAGCGGGGATGAACTTTTACGGGGCGAGCGTGCTTCTCGTGATCTTCGGCGGCGCCCTCGCCGTTTTCGATCTCGTACTCCTCGCCCTCACTCCTCGCCTCATCGAGAGACTGTCCCGACTCTCGGCGGGGAAGCGCGCCGACGCGATCCTTTTTGCGCGCTCGTTCCCGCTCGGACTCGCCGCCCTTCTCGCCGTTTTCGTCTTTCTTCCCGCCTGGCTCATCCAGGAGCCCGCCGATACCGGAGAGACGGTCTCCTACGCTCTGGCCCTGGGCTCCGCGCTGTCCCTGCTGCCGATCTTCATGGGCGTGCGGCGCGGCGTCCGCATCTTCCTGAAGACGCGGGAGCGCCTCCTGCACTGGCGCGGCCGCGGACGGAACACGGCCTTCGTCCACGCACCTTACGAAGTGCTGGAGGTGAAGGGCGCCGAACTCGCGCTCTGCGTGGGGGGCTATCTCAAGCCCACGATCTACGCTTCCACCGAGGTGATGAACACCCTCGAGCCCGGAGAGTTCGAAGCCGCCCTCGCTCACGAGGTCTCACACGCCGCCACCCGCGATCCGTTGCGGCTCCTTTGGATGGGGGCGTGCCCCGACTTCCTGCAGTTTCTGGGGCTCGACGAGCGGTGGCGACACGCTTTCTCGACGGCCTGCGAGTTCGCGGCCGATGAGGGCGCCATCCGCGGCGATCGCGAGGTGGCCCTCGATCTCGCCTCCGCCCTGCTCAAGGTCGCGCGGCTGCAGACCCTGCCCTCTCTTCGGGCCGACACCCTCGCTGATGTTGCGGTGTCCTCAGCGTTTTCGAGCCGCGCCGATCTCGAGGCTCGCGTTCGCGCCCTGGCCGAGCCCGCGGAGCGCGAAGCGGCGTCGCCCGCGTCTCTTCGGCCCTGGATGCTCGCGGCGGTGTCGGTGGGCCTCCTCGGCCTCGGGGTGATGGCCTCTGAGCCGGTGCACGCGATGACCGAAATCGTCGGCGCGTTTCTCGCCTTCAGATAAGCGCCCGGCGCGCGGTAAGCGCGGGTACGACCGCTGGTAGTAGTCGCGATCTGGCACCTAACGTTCCGCCATGTTGAAACGCATCGCCGCGTCCCTGTTCCTGCTTGGCGCGGTGGGCGCCCCGCCCGCCATCGCGGTCGCCGAGGTCCTCGAGGACGAGAAATCCAATCTGACCCTTCGGGTGCAGGACGAGGCCGGGAAGCCGCTCGCCCGGGTCCGGGTGAAGGTTGAATCGGCCACTGGAACCTCCCTCGCGAGCGCGGTCACGAGCGACGACGGCTCCGTGGTCCTGGGAGGGCTCCCACGCGGCCGTCACCGCCTGGTGGTCTGGGACGCGGACGCGGTGCTTGGCACCTCGGTGCTTTCGGTTTCGTCCGGAGACGTCGTGGTCACCATCCACTCGACCGAGGGAGCCGCGCGCTTCGCGGAGGACGTGCTCGTGAGTGCGGAGGCGGGCCTCGCCCAGGAGAGCGCCCGCGCGCCTCAATCCACCAACGCGATCAACAAGGATGAGATCGACACCCGCGCGAAGGTGAGCCTGGCGGAAATAGGGAACGGGGAGGCCGGGCTCTACTGGCAGCGCACCTCACCCACCCTCGGCGCCATCTTCATCCGCGGCCTTACCGGGGCGAAGGTGAATCTCTTCATCGACGGCATCCGCTTCTCGAACGCGGCGGCGCGTGGCGGGGTCAACACCTTCTTCAACCTGCTCGATCCCTCGCTCGTGGAATCGGCCGAAGTCACGCGCGGTCCGTCGAGCGCTCAGTACGGATCGGACGCCATGGGCGGGAGCGTGCAGCTCTTTTCCCGCGCGCCCGAATTCACGAACGGCGGTTCTCAGCTCTCCGGCCGCGCCTCGATTTCCGGAGCCTCCGCCGATCGCAGCGGGGGCGCCGATGCTTCGCTCGCCTGGTCCACGTCGCGCTTCTCGGTGGTGGCCTCGGGCACGGGGCGAACCGTCGGCGACATTCGCACCGGCGAGGGAATCGACTCTCACCACGCGGTCACGCGCTTCTTCTCGATTCCCTCGTCCCTGGTTCAAGGCGATCGGCTGCCCGACACCGGCTTCGATCAGTACGGGGGGTCGCTGCGCGCGGCCTGGTCAGCCACTCCGAACGCGCGCGTGTTCGGAACCTACCTGCGCGGTCAGATCGATGGCTCGAAGCGCTACGACCAGCTCCTGGGCGGCGACGGCAATCTCATCGCGGACGTGCGCGGCCTCAAGACCGACGTGGCTTCGATCCGTCTCGAGCACCTCAAGCCCGGCTTCGTCGACCTGCTGAGCGCTTCCTTTTCGTTCAACACCCAGTACGAGGAGCGGGTCAACCAGGGCGGCAACGGAAATCCCACTGCCGCCATCAACCACGAACCCGAGCGGACGGCCACGAAGGCGTTTCAGATCCGCGCCCTCAAGGCCTTCGGCTCCCACACCTTCTCGACCGGCGGCGACCTCTCCTTCGAGAAGGTCCAGGGCGTCTCCTTCGCGGAAAACGCCACCACCGGCCTCACCACTCTGCGCCGCGGCCGCGTGCCCGATGGCGCCACCTATCGAAGCGGCGGGATCTACCTCCAGGATTCCTTCGACCCTTCACCGAAGGCTCACGTGGTAGGTGCGGTGCGCGCCTCGTTTGCGAAGTACGAATCGACCTCGGCCACCGCTCCCGTGGTCTCCGGGCGGCCGCTCTGGCCCGACGACAGCCTGAGCGCGTCGTCGCTGACCTTCCGCCTGGGCGCCACCTACGAGCTCGCCGAGGGCTTCCGCGCCATTGGACACCTCGGCCGCGGCTTCCGCGCGCCTCACATCACCGACCTCGCCACCCTCGGCCTCACCGGCGCTGGATTCGAAGCCTCTTACGATTCGGTGGCGTCCCTGGGCGCGCAGATCGGCACCACCGCGGATGCATCCGCGGTTTCGACCGGCCGCAATGTGGCCGTACTCGATCCGGAGACAAGTCTCACCTGGGAGTTCGGCTTCAACCTCAACCGCGGTCCGATCGACACGCGCATGACCGTGTTCTGGAACGACATCAAGGGCAACATCGAAAAGTACGCCGCGATTCTTCCCCCTGGAGCGGTGGGCAAGTCCATCGGCAGCGACGTCATCACCTCGCAGCAGGCGAACGGGGTGGTGTTCGTGGCCCTCTCGCCCACCCCGGTGCTGATCCGCGCGAACCAGGAGAATTCGCGGATCTTCGGCCTCGAGCACGAGGCCCGGGTGCGGATCTCCAGTTCGGTGGCCCTCCGCACCTCCGCCACGTATCTCCGCGCGGAGCTCAAGGAGACGGGTGCGCCGCCCAATATCGAGGGGGGAACCCCGAACCCCGACGCGTGGATCGCGCTCCGCTGGACCAGCAAATCGAAGGCGTTCTACGTGGAGCCTTACGCGCACCTGGCCGCGGAGCAGACCCGCCTGTCCACTCTCGACCTCGGCGATCGCCGCACCGGTTCGTCGCGCTCACGCTCCAGCATCACCGCCTTCTTCAACAATGGGGCGAGGGCTCGAGGGTACACCTCGGCGGGCGCCGATGGGCGCTTCGGAACCGCGGACGACATTCTCATCGCGACCGGCGAGACCCTGGCGCAGATCATCACCCGCGTCCTCGGGCCCTCGGGTGCTACGAACTCGCTATATCCGACGGTGCACGGTTACAAGGTTTTCGGCGTGAGGGCGGGGTGGACGATCGCGAAGCGTCACCAGATCACCATCGATCTCGAAAACCTGACCGATGAGAACTATCGCGGGCCGAGCTGGGGGATGGACGCCGCCGGCCGGAGTCTCTTCGCCCGCTACTCCGTCAAGTTCTGACCTCGCCCGTCCGATCTCCGGTCAAAAGCGGTAGCCGATGAACACCCAGCTGTTCGGCACGACTTTGTGGACGTTCACGGTGGCCTCGCCGAGCCTGGTCTTCTCGATCCCGTCGAAGTAGTAGCGGATGGGCATGGTGAAATCGAACTGCAGGTGCTTGATGCCGAAGAGATTCGCTCTCGAATAGCCGATCCCTATTCCGGCGGTCAGGGTTTCATTCCAGATCCTCTGGGGAAGGGTGACATGCCGGAACTCGTTCGCGTAGTAGCCGGCGTTGGCGCTCAGGTACCAGTTGCCCCGGAAGAAGCGGTCGGCGTGGAACTCGTAGCCGCGCAGGTAGCCCCTGACTCCCTTGCCCTCGACCGCGGCCGACCACCAGCCCGCAAGATCACGCTCGGTAACCGCTACCTCCATGACCGAGAAGCGGACCTGGTGTTTCGGCCCGAAGCGAAAGCCCGCCTCGCCCGCGAAGTGACGGAAGTTGTTCATGCCCATCTCGGTGATTTCGTAGGCCGCGAAGGCGCCCCGCTCGTTGCTCCGGGCCAGGAGCGGGTTTGGGAGGCCGAGAAGACAGGCGATGGCGAGTCCGGGAAGTTGAACGAGTCGTAGTCGAATCATGACGCCACGGTCTGATGCCCGCCCGTACCCCGTGGTTACGTGGGGTCAGCGCGCGTCCGTGGGCTCGCGCCGGCCCTCGCCACAGGCATCGTTCAACAATTCGGTCCAGGTCGTATCACTGGACTGGCGAATACTCTCGCGCTCGGCCCCGGCCTCGCGGGTCTTCCCGGCGAGGCACAGGGCCAGCACCAGGCGTTCGCGCGTGCCTGGGGAGTTCGGGTCGAGGGAAAGCGAGCGGCGATAGCGGGCCGCCGCCTCGTCGTAGCGCCTCTCCCCCAGGTCCATCGTGGCGAGGTGAGCCAGGAGCCACGCCTTGTTCGGATCCGGACCGTCGCGCATCTCGAGGCGCCTCGCCAGGCTGCGCATCTCGCCCGTGGTGCCAAGCAGGATGGAGGGCAGGACGCTGAGCGAGGTTGTGCGCAGGACCGGCAAGGCGTCCTTGGGGGAGTTCGGGGTCTCTCCACCCGGAACAAGTTCGTGCACCATGCGGTCGTAGAGACGCTGAACGTCGAAGTAGGGAAGGGTGGCGTCGCGCATGTGCTCAGGCCAGACCCTGCGGATGAACGAGCTCGAAAGGAAGCGCTGTCGCCCCGCCGCAGGGTCCATGAGGCCCTGTTTCCACTCACCGAGCAAGAGTTGTGTGGGAGGCGCGCGGCTGAGCCTTCCCGGATAGTTGTCGTCGAGGGGTGGCCTGCTGGTCAGGTCCGGCATCGAAGCCCCCTCTGCCATGAACAAGGCGCCGAGCTGCTCCGGGACCTCGAGGCCGACCTCTCGCGGGCCTCGCGGGCCGGTCGCGGACCACTGCTGCTTGAAGCGCTCCAGCGATACCGGCTCCTTGAGCCCCTGGGTGCCTATCAGGATCCAGTCGAGATTCAAGCCCTTGAAGAGCGTGCAGTCCTCGAAGGCGGAGCAGAACGCCGAGGTAATGGCACGGGAATCATCGTCGCTCAACGAGTGGACGGGGAGCCAGTAGGACACGATTCCGTTCGGGTTCAACCGGCGTTTCATGAGTTCGAAATACTGGCGGGTGTAGAGGTTCACCACTCCCCCGAGATGAGGGGGCGGCGGCTCGGAGGTGATCAGGTCATACCGCTCACCTGTGGTCTCGAGGAAGAAGCGGCCGTCCTCGATGTGGGTGTGCACCCGCGGGTCCGCGAGGGGCGCGGTTTCTCCGGGAAGAACGCTCAGGGGCGCCATCTCGAGGATGTCCTTCGAAATGTCCACCACGTCGATGCGTTCGATCTCCCGGGTCTCCACCAGGGCGCGCGCGGTGGACCCGACCCCGTAGCTGATGAGTAGAGCGCTACGCACCCGAGGGTGGATGGCCACCGGAAGGTAGACAAAGGCCTCCATGTAGCGTCGGCCGGAGAACATGGTGCCCGACATCGAGAACGAGTTCGTGATCAGCCGGGTGTACAGCGGCTCGCCCTGGAACATCGAATCGACGTAGGTGATGGTCTCGGTCAAACCCTCGCGAAAGCCGGTGACCCGCGCCTCCATGGCTCCGGACAGGAACGGGCGCATCGCCTGACGGAGATAGGTGCTCGCCATGAGCCCCCGGGGAAAGAGAACGGTGAACAGGAGACCCGCCACAGTTGCCGCCGCGAGCCAGCGCGACCGCCGCACCAGGGGCACGAAGCCCGGGCAGATCAGGGCGGCCGCCACGTAGATCGCGGCGACGCACCAGAACGAGCGTTCCATGCCCAGGACCGGGAGGAGCACGAAACCCGCGACCATCGCGCCGATGGTGGCTCCCAGGGTGTTCGAAAGGGTAAGGAGCCCGGTTGCTCCCCTCGCCGAGCGCTGATCGCCGAGCGCGACGCCTACGCAGTTGAACAGGGCTCCGGAGACAATCGCGACCGGAAGAATCAGTCCGGCCGAGAGAACCGCGACGCGGGTCCACAGACCTCCGGGCGCGCTGTGGAGGTCGATCTTCAGGACGTCCACGAAGGAGGCGTATGAGGCGGTGACCGCGAGGGAGGCCATCAAGGCGAGGATCGGGGTCGCCTCAGGCGCGGTGCACGCCCGCGGAGACCTCGAGGCGAGAAGGCTGCCGATGGCCATTCCGGCGAGGGCGAGAGCCAGCATGATCGCGAAGCTGAGCGCGTTGCCGAAGACGAACAACTGCATGAAGCGCGTCCAGATGACCTCCAGGGCGAGGAAGCTGCCGCCCGAGAGGGCCGCCACCAGGAGCAGACGCATCTCCGCGCCGCTCGGGCGCCCGCTCCGCTCTTCGGCAGGAGGGGCGTCCGTCCGTCCCTCTGTTCTCGCGAGGGCCATGGCGAGAAGGGCGGCGGCCACGTTGAGGCCGCCCGCGACGAAGGCGGCGCCTCGAATCCCGACCTGCGCATAGAGGAATCCTTCCCCCGAAAGCGCGCCGACGAACGCTCCCAGCGTGTTCCAACCGTAGAGACGTCCGAGGGTGACGCCGAAGAGCTCTCGCGAGGGGGCGCGCGCCGCGAGCACGGGAAGGGTCATTCCCATGGCAGCGCTCGGGATCAGGAGGAGGATGAATGCGATGGTGAATCGGATGGCTCCGAGCCCCAGGCCGCCCCCGCTCACGCGAGACAGAGCCGGCAGCAGATCCTCGCCCAGGGCCGGGAACACGAACACAAGCAAAACCCCGGTCAGGGCCACGGTCAGTTCGAGGGCGGCATAGGTGAGCAGGGCGCTCCGCTTTCCCGCCCGGCGGAGGGTGGCGACTCCATTTCCAAGGGCCAGGCCCGCCATGAAGCTGGAGAGCACAAGGCTCGAGGCCCAGACACTATTGCCGAAGACGAGGCCGGCCTGCCGGAACCAGATGTGCTGAAACACAAGGGCGGAGATCCCGGACAGGAAGAAGATCGCGTAGGTCAAATAGGCACCAGGGCGAGGATAAGCGACCGCACGTGGCTCTCCCCCTTCCGCAGGCTCACGATCTGGGCCGCAGGGGGAGGGCGACGCTGAAGGTCGCTCCGGAGGGATCGTGGCGGTTCGTGACGTTGACCGTGGCCTCATGGAAGTCGGCGATCATGCGCACGATGGTGAGACCGAGGCCGAGATGCACCTTGCCCGAGCCATCTCCGGGACGTGAGGAGACCATCGAGTCGAAGATCCGGCTCGCGACCTCCTCGGGCAGCGTCGGGCCTTCGTTGCTCACGGTGAGGAAGGCGATGCCGAGGCCTCGGGTGAGGCGGACTTCGACCGCGCTGCCCGCGCGCGCGAAGTCGAGAGCGTTTTCCACCAGCTTGTCGAGGAGCTGGGCAATGAGATCGGGTGCGCCCTCCATCACCATGGGGCCGGCCGCGGCGTCCAGGGCGAGGTCGATTCGGCGATCCGGATTCGCGAGTCGATAGCCCTCCACGCAGCCCGCGATCACCCGGGTCAGGTCGAAGGCCTCCTTCTTGCTCGTGGCGAGGGTCTGCTCGAGTCGCGAGGCCTCGGTCAACCGCTGGACGATGGTGATGAGGCGCGAAAGCCCCTCATCCGCGCGGTCGAGATAGACGGCGGCGGGTGGCGGGACCTGGTTGAGCCGGAGGTTGTCGAGGGACGAGCGCACTACCGCCACCGGTGTGCGGATCTCATGGGAGAGGCGGCTCCGCAATCCTTCGAGATAGGCGGTGTACTGCTGCTGGCGCTCCAGGATGGAGGCGAAGCTGCGCGCCAGATCGCCGATCTCGTCCGCGGAGGTTGAAGGCGTGATCCCGGCCCTGACCCGGCCGTGACGGTCGATGGCGCGCTCGACCTCGTTGCGCAGGCCGCGGACGCGCAGGGACAAGCGCGTGGCGAAGGCCAGAAGGGTCAACGCGCCGAAGGCCACTACGAGCGCGATCGAAAAGAAGAGTCGCTCGAAGGCGCGGTTCCGCGCGGCGAGGGTCTCGTTGGTGGTCTCTTCCGCGAGGACCGCGCCCACCACCTTGCCTTCGCTCCACACCGGCTCGGCCGCGGAGAGCACCACCGCGCGTCCATCCGTGGTCCGGCGTCGCCAGTGAGCGCTTTTCCCAGCGAGGGCCTGTGAGATCTCGAGGCCTTCGAGGCGGACGGCATCGGGGCCCTGGTCGGTGAAGTCCTCGGTTGGTTCGACCAGAATCGAGCCGTACAGGGGCCGAAGCTCCATGACCAGCCGCTGCCTGAAGGTGGGCGGGGGTTGCGGCGTTCGCCCGCCCTGGAGCGTGCCCGCCTGGGCCAGGACCCGACCGGCGCCGTCGAGGACCCATAGCCGCGACCGGGCGCGGCCGAGGCTCTGCGCGACCCCCGCGAGCTCGGGGGAGGGAACGAAGACCCGGCCCAGAGCCTCGCGACGCGTGGTGTCGCTCGTTTCCACGCGGCCATTGACCCGCCGCGTTTCGCGGTCGTCGACGTCGCTCGCGGCCAGGGCCAGGCGCGAGCCCACCATGGTCCGGAGCAGCCGCGCCTCGATCCGATAGCCCTCATCCGTCTCGAGAAGCGCCGCATCGACGCGCGCATCCGGGGTTTCAGAGCCGTCGGCGTTGATCCGGGTCACCCGCGCGCTCCCGTCACCCGATTCGTGGATGGCGAAACGGAGGAACTCATCATCGGCGGTCACCACCGCGATCTCCACATAGTCACTGAGATCAAGCCGCGGGAACTCGGAATCGTAGCGTATGACCGCGTCGTCGCGGACCTCGATCAGGGCGTAGATATTCCGCTCGTAGCGTCCGAGGCGATAACGGAGGCGAAGAGGCGAAACCGCGGCCCCCGCGAGCGAGGGGGCGGTCACCTCGCGAGTCTCTCCTCGCTGAGCGCTCCAGTCGAGGGCGCTGCCATCGACGCTGATGGGAGCCGAGAGGGTCTCGATCCGCAGGAGCGGCACCCCCGGCCCAGGCTCTTCCTTGGCGCCCGCGTCGGTTGTGAAGATGAACGGCCGCTCGTTGAGGGCCGTGGCCACCGCGCGCGCCGTGGCCGCGAGTCCTTGTTCCTGGGTCTCCACCAGGAAGGCTTCGATCTCCCGGGCCGAGCGCAGGCCCAAAAGCGGCAGGGCCAGGAGCAGGCTCGACACGATCAGGAGCTGGGCGCGCAGTCCGAGTCGCATGGGGATCAGGGCAAAGCGCTTTCCGGATTCCACCGGTAGCCCATGCCATAGACGGTCTCGATCCGATCGAAGCTCGCGTCCATGGCCTCGAACTTCCGGCGCACGCGCTTGATGTGCGAGGTGATGGTGGAGTCATCCACCAGCATCTTCGCGGCGCTCATGAGGGCCTCGCGGTCCTTCACATGCCCGGGGTGCCGGGCCAGCGCGTGCACCAGCCAGAACTCCGTGAGGGTGAGGTCTGCCCGGCGTCCCTTCCAGGAGGCGCTCACCCGGGCCACGTCGAGGGTGAGGGCGCCGCGCACGAGAACCTCCTCGGCCCTGCTGCCTTCGTCGGCCGCCTCGACGCGACGGAAGAGCGCGCCGATGCGGGCGAAGAGGTGGGGAAGGCTCACCTCCTTGGTGACGTAGTCGTCCGCCCCCAGGCGCAGGCCGGAGACGACATCGAAGTCCGAATCGCGCGCGGTCAGGAAGATGATGGGGAGGGTGGAGGAGAGGGCGCGCAGTTCACGGCAGAGCGCGAACCCTCCGTCCACGTCGGCGCCCAGGCCGATGTCGAGAAGGGCGAGATCGGGCAGCCGGGTGCGCAAGGCCTCGAGGGCCCGCTTCCGGTCTTCGAAGACGGCGACTTCGTAGCCCTGCGACACCAGGGCGTCACGGTAGTTCTGGCGGATGGCGGGGTCGTCCTCGACGATGGCGATTCTGCGGGGCATGTGGCTATCGAAGGACTATACGGGCGGCCCGGAAGAAAGAGCCGCCTGCCATCTTTTCGCCACAATGTTCCACAAGCGCGCCCCAACAGCGGCCGAACCACGCCAGGTCGGCCCGCTCAAATCGCCTTCGAGCCCGAAAGGGGCGCTTCGCAATCACGCAGGCGCGATCCCCCCGGGACTTCGGAGCAAGGAGACGCGACATGACTTACGGACGACGCCACTACCTCACCCAGCAAGTTCTGGTCCGCCTGGCCTATGCCGGACCCACTAGCGGCGAGACGCGGGAGTTTCTCAAGGCCTCCCTGCGATTCGTCCTCGCCATCACCCTCATCTTCTTCGGTCTCGCCGGACTCTCGGCGGGGGCGGAACTCGGCCAGGGGGATACGGGCGTCGTCGGCCCTCAGACCGCGACCACCGGAGAGTTCCTGTATCGCTCCGGTTCCGAGGCGTCCTACGACGCGGCGCCCACGGTCGACACGCGCGTCCGCTTCGACGTGACCGGCGTCATCGCCCGGGCCACCGTGGTGCAGCGCTTTCGGAACCCCCTGAACGAATGGATCGAGGGTGTCTACGTCTTCCCCCTGCCCGAGTCCGCGGCGGTCGATCACATGAGGATGCGCGCGGGGGATCGGGTCATCGAGGGCCAGATCCGGGAGAAGGAGAAGGCGCGCCAGGAATTCCAGGCGGCGGCCGCCGCGGGAAAGCGGGCGACTCTCGTCGAGCAGCAGCGTCCCAACCTCTTCACCAGTCGGGTCGCGAACCTTGGGCCGCTCGAGGAACTCGAGGTCGAGATCGAATATCAGCAGACCCTCGAGCTCGCGGAGGGCCGGGTGGGGCTGCGCTTCCCGCTGACCATGACCCCGAGGTACATGCCCGCGGTTGAGTCGTCGCTCGCTCTCCTCACCCGGGGCAAACCCGTGCTGACTTCAAGCGACCTCGTCGAGCGGCCGATCGACGAACTCTTCGCGGATGAGGATGAGACCGGGGATAGCCGCGGCTGCGATGAATGCGATGACTCGTTCGAGGACCCTCTTCTGCAGCCGCCGTTTCTCCCTCCGACCATCAAGCGGAATCCGGTGTCGATCGAAGTGAATCTGAACGCAGGGTTCGAGGTGGCTTCCCTCGAGAGCGGAACCCACTCTCTCGCGGTGGACACGCTGTCCGCGCATGCGTTCCACGCCCGTCTTCGCGACGAGATGGTTCCGACCGACCGTGACTTCGAGTTGTCCTGGACGCCCGCTCCGGGGGTCATGCCCCAGAGCAGCATCACCACCGAGCAGGGGCCGGACGGCGTCTACGCCCTCGTGTCCCTTTTCCCGCCCGTGGGTGCTTTGGCCCGCGCCACCCGCATCCCTCGCGAGGTGGCCTTCGTGATCGACACCTCGGGCTCGATGGAAGGCGTGTCGATGAAGCAGGCGAAGCGGGCGCTGGAGCTTGCGATTGAGCGCCTCGACGCGACGGACTCGTTCAACGTCATTCAGTTCAACTCGGTGACGACCGCCCTCTTCCCCGAGCCCGTCGCGGCCACGCCCGGCAACCGGGCCCGGGCCATGCGGTACGCGGCGTCGCTTAGGGCGGAAGGGGGGACCGAGATGCTGCCGGCCCTTCTCGCCGCGCTCGCCCCACGGAGTGAGGTCGGTGAGGGCCGCGCCCTCAAGCAGGTGATCTTCCTGACCGACGGCGCGGTGTCGAACGAGGACCAGCTCTTCGAAGTCATCCGGACCAGGCTCGGGCGCGCCCGCCTCTTCACCGTGGGCATCGGCTCGGCTCCCAACAGCCACTTCATGACCAAGGCGGCCGAGTTCGGCCGTGGGACATTCACCTTCATCTCGGATGTGAACGCGGTGGAGAAGCAGATGAGCGAACTGTATGCCAAGGTCGAGAGCCCGGTGCTCTCCGACATCCAGGTCTCCTTCGACGGCGTCGCTCCCGACCAGGCCGAGGTGTGGCCCGATCGGATCCCCGACCTGTATCTGGGTGAACCCGTGGTGATCGGCGCGCGCTTCGACCGAACTCCAGGCGCCATAAAGGTCGCCGGGCAGTTGGATGGCGAGCCCTTCGAGACCACCGTTCCCTTCGCGGAGGCCGAGGCCGGCCGCGGCATCGACGTGTTGTGGGCGCGTCGGAAGATTCAATCGCTCCTCGATGGCGTCCGCGATGGCGACGATCCCGAAGCGGTGCGCGCGCAGGTGGTGTCGCTCGGCCTCACCCATCACCTCGTGACGCGGCACACCAGCCTCGTGGCCGTGGATATGACCCCGGTGCGTCCGGTGGATCAGTTGCTCGACACTGTGCTCGTTCCCGTGAACCTGCCGAGCGGCTCGACCTTCGGAACGCTGCCGCAGTCGGCGACTCCCGCCGCGCTGTTCATGCTGCAGGGCCTGGTCGCGTGTCTCGTGGCCGCGGGCGTCCTGGTGATGGTGCGGCGATGAGAAGCCGGCGCTGGTTCCTCCAGGTCGCGGCGATGACCGTCATTTGCTGGGGAGTGACCCAGATGGCGCGCGGGGCCTACATCCACTCCAAGGCCAACCTGGCCCAGGTCCTGATCCGGAGGGCGTGGAGCAAGGCGTCGAAGAAAGGAGGCGCACCGAAGCCGTGGCCATGGGCGGACACCACGCCCGTGGCCCGGCTGGGCGCTCCTTCGAAGCGCGTCGACCTGATCGTGCTCGAGGGCGGAAGCGGGCGGACCCTCGCCTTCGGGCCCGGCCATGTCACCGGCACGGCCATGCCCGGCGAACACGGCAACGTGGTGATCGGCGGCCATCGAGACACGCACTTCCAGTTCCTGAAGGACCTGAAGCCCGGCGATCTCCTGCTCCTGGAAGGCCGCGATCGCGAGCTCATCGATTACGCGGTCACCGCCACCGAGGTCGTGAACTCCAACCGGAGCGACGTGCTGCGCGACTTCGGGGACGATCGCCTCACCCTCGTAACCTGCTACCCGTTTGGCGCCATCCGGCCGGGCGGACCGGAGCGCTACGTCGTCACCGCGGTGCGGTGCGGACCCGCGGTTAACATCGCGGCATGCCAACACGCAGAGATGTGATCAAGGCCGCGGGCCTCGCCGTGGTGAGTCTGGGAAGCCGCGGCCTTGCCGCCGCCGCGCAGGCCAAAGCACCCCGTCCGCTCCGGATCCTCATCCTCGGCGGCACCGGTTTCATCGGGCCGCACCAGGTGCGCTACGCCCTCGCCCGGGGCCACAAGCTGACCCTCTTCAATCGCGGCCGAAATCCCAAGGACTGGCCGGGTCAGGTGGAGGAGCTCACCGGCGATCGCAACACCGGCGATCTGGCTTCGCTCAAGGGCCGGACCTGGGATGTCTGCATCGACAACCCGACCACCCTGCCCTTCTGGGTCCGGGACGCGGGCGCCATCCTCAAGGGCCAGGTCGGTCACTACATCTTCGTCTCGACTCTCTCCGTCTACTCGGACAACCGCGCCTCCGGGCAGGACGAGAACGCAGCACTCTT
>CAZYEA010000053.1:0-20441 GCA_964646485.1 uncultured Acidobacteriota bacterium | reverse complement strand
AAGAAGGACAAGGACTACCACGTCTCCGCCGATCTCACCGGCCAGGCCAATCACTTGGGCGTGACCATCGAGGCCGACATCATCAAGCAGAAGCTGCCCGAGAACAACGGCGGCTACGACGTGTTGAATTCCAAGGAGAACCCCTACGGCAAGACGGACAAGCGCGTCTACACCGAGTTGAGTTCCGACCACCCGATCGACCTCACCCGCTACCAGCTCGCCAACTGCTACATGGGCCGGGCCGGATTGATCAACTCCGGGGGCGCCTCCGGTGAGAACGACTTCGCCGAGGCGGTGCGCACCGCGGTGATCAACAAGCGGGCGGGCGGCATGGGACTGATCTCAGGCCGCAAGGCCTTCCAGCGGCCGATGGCCGAAGGGGTCAAGCTCCTCAACACGATCCAGGATGTCTATCTCTGCCAGGGCGTCACCATCGCCTGAGGGCGGATAAGTCCCCGGGAACCGAAGTGAGCGAAACCCAGACCGAGAAGCGCCGGTTCACCTACGCCGAGGCGAAGGCTCTCCTGCCTCGAGTTCAGCAGCTCACCCAGGAGGCACACGCGAGGGTGGAGCGTCTGCTCGGAGCCTCCACCCAGGTTCCTCACACGCGTGAACAGGCGCAGTCGATCGTGAACGCGTGGGCGGCCGAGATGGGCGCCCTCGGCCTCGACATCAAGGGTCTGTGGCTCGTCGATTTCGACAACGGGAGCGGCTACTACTGCTGGAAGCACCCCGAGCCTTCCCTCGATTACTACCACACCTACGAGGAAGGGTTCTCCGGGCGAGTGAGGATCCAGTAGGAGTGCCTGGGGGGCGAGACACCGCGCCCCCCTTCGAAAGTCAGGGCACGAAGGGCTCGGGCTCGGCCTTTCCGCGGTGGCAGATGCCGCAGGTGATCACGGCCTCCTTGGTGCGCGGGCCGAAGTAGTCGCCCTTCTTCGCCTTCATGTCCATGACCAGCTTGATCATGCGCCGCGCGTCGGCCTTGTGCGGCCGCTCGTCCTTCTCATACTGGTCGAGGACGTGGCAGAACGTGCACTTCACCCCGAGCTGCTCGGTGAAGCCGTCCATTGTCTTCTTGAGATCGTCCTTGGTGATGTCCTTGGGAAGGATCTGCAGGTTCTTGCCTTCGGCGGCGAAGCCGTTCATGGCAAGCAGGCTGGTGGCGAGGCAAAGGGCAGGGATGAATGGGTGTCTCATGAAGGCTCTTGGGTTCATTGGTTCGTGGGGTGAAAGGTCAACGGGACGGAGTCGCCGCCCGGGGCCGGAAGTTTGCCTCGATGTGGCGCGCAATCGCAAGAATCTCTTCCTCCGAAAGACGGCCGCCGAAGGCGGGCATGTCGGGCGCTTCACCCTTGGTGACAACCTCCACGATGTCGGCCATGGTGCCGTCATCCCAGAAGGTCTCGCGAGTGAAGTCCTTGGGTTTGCTTTCAAGCTTCGGGACGTCCGGACCATCCCCCTTGCCTGATCCTCCGTGGCAGGAGGCGCATTCGACTTTGTAGTTCCGCGCCGCAGTGAGAACCAGACCTTCCTCGTATTGCGGCTTCCCCGGCAGGTCCCGGTCTTCATAAAGGGCGAGGGCGCCGAGGCCGAACATGAACGCGAGAAGGGCGATGACCGAGACCGTCCGCGCTCTTCGCGTGGTGGAGAGCTCAGGGAGGATCATCAAGGCGCCGATGCCGACCGCGGGCAGCAGGGCGCTCTCGACCCACTGGAAACCGTGGACATATTTTCCGAACTGGAAGAGCCAGAGAAAGTACCACTCGGGCCTCGGCACGTAATCGGTGTCGGCGGCGGCGGCGCGCGGCTCAAGAGGCGCCTTGAAGTTCGCGGCGATCACCCAGGCCGCGACGGCAATGAGACCGCAGGCCGGGATGAGCCAGGTCCCGCCCGCCTTCGCGGCCCGATCCAGGGTGTCCTTGAAACCGACGAGCACGAGGATCACGAGAATTATGGGCAGAGCGGCGATGTGCAGCGCGTAGAAACGGGGCAGGGTCGCGGCCCCGAAGGTCGCCCCTCCCCGCAGCATGTCCGCCTGCATTCCCCCGACCACGGGAACCGTCTCCACGATCCCGAGGCGCACCGACGTGCCCCAGTACGCGGGCTGATCCATGGGGAGCACGTAGCCGGTGAAGCAGAAACCGATCATGAGCAGGAGGGCCACGACGCTCAACCGGAACTCCCACTTGCGCTCCTTGTGGATGTCGGTGAGGACCGCGGTGATCACCATGAGGAACGCGGCCACGACCACACCGGACGAGAGGTGATAGTGCATGGCCCGGAGCAGGGCCCCGATCCCGCCCTGCTGGCGGAGGTAGAGGACACTCGCAAACGCCTCGGCCTGTGAAGGCACGTAGGTCATCGCGAGGCCGATGCCGCTGCCGATGAGGAGACCGGCGAAGACAAAGGCACACAGGGCGGACGCGCCGTGGAGCCGCGCCATCCAGTCGATCGCGAGCCGGGAGGCGGCCCCGGGTTTCGTTTCGTCCATCACGAGGCCATGGGCTCCGAGGTGGTGAGTCCAGGCCGGAACTTCACGAACCTGAGTTTGAGCCGGCCGCCCTCCACCCTGGTTTCCAGCCGGTCGAGCGGGCGAGGCGCGGGACCGCTTGTGGGCTTGCCCTCCTCGTCGAAGTCGCTCTTGTGGCACGGGCATCCGAAACCGTTGGAGAGGCGCTGCACCAGGCAACCGGTGTGGGTGCACAGGGCGGAGACGGCCTCGATGGCCTCGCCCTGCTTTCGCAGGTACACGCTCTCGTCCACGACCGTCTTTTTCCAGCGATCCTCGATCGGGCGCCGGATCCTTCGCGCCTTCCAGGGTCCGTCCCCGACCTCACTGGCGGGGCCGAGGTCGATCCACTCTGCGGTCTCCGGGGCGCCCGCGCCCTTCCTGCGTCCCCCGAAGGCGAAGAACAAGCCGGCCGGAATGGCGGACAGGCCGGCGACCGCGGCCGCGAGGGCCTGCCACGACTTCAAAAGAGTGCGCCGGTCGATCAGCATAAAAAGATGAGAATAGCTCCAAGCTCGTTCAAAGCCGCAAGTGCGGACGCCCGCCGGCCCAAAAGGAAAAGGGGCGGCCGAAGCCGCCCCAACGGTCAGACTCGCGACGCGATCAGTGCTGGCCGGCCGCGGTCGTGGAAACGCCCATGTATTTCACGTTCTTGAACTTCATCTCGATGTCGACCTTGGTGACCGTACGGTCCATGTTGGGCATCTCGCCCTTGACCGTGCGGTGCACCGGCATCCACCATTTCCCGTTCTTCTCGAAGAGGTCGTCGTAGACCATGGTGCCAAGGGGGATCTTCTTCTCGCCCATCATCATGTAGAACTCGACGGGATAGTAGTTCGCGATATAGCGGCCGTCCTCGGTGCGGATGTTGCGCTCCTGGTTGATCATGAACTCGATCGGCCCCCCGAGCTTGCGGGTCAGTTTCTTCACTTCCTTCTTCTTGGGGTCGACGAGATACCAGGAACCCATGGCGGTGTCGCCCTCGATGCGCATCTCCACCATGCCGTCGGGGCGATGGTTGTTGACCATCTTGAAGCCGGCCTTGCCCACCCCATACTTGTCCTCGAAGTTCTCGTAGGCGCGATGGGTGATGAACTGGGACATATAAGCCTTGGCTTCGGAGCGCAGCTGTCCGTCGCACTTGTCGCAGTCGAAGTCGAGGATGAGGTTCTTGTCGACTGAAACCTTGGCCATCACCGGCGGCTTGCCGAGGTTGACGATTTCAAGGTCGGCGGTGAGGCCGGGGAAGCCGTTGTCCCAGATATAGCGGTTCAGGGACGCGGCCTTGAAGATGGCGCGCGCCTCGGGATCGTCCTGAAGCTCGGCCGCCTTCTGGTTGGCGCGATTGGCGAGGTGCGGCTCCACGTCCGCCACCCGCTGGATCAGGTCGCCCTGGAGCTTCGCCTTCTTGAGCCTCGCCACCAGGGCGATGCCGCGCTTGCCGGTAAGGCTGTCGGTGTGGAAGTAGTCGACACCCACGATGCCGACGCCCTTGGCGAAATAGTAGGTCTGGCTGGAGAGCGACTTCGTGGTCTCCCAGGAGAGCGTCGTCTTCAGGACTTCGAACGTCCCCATCGGGGTCTCGAGGGTCTCGAGGCCGTCGATGCGGGAGGTCCAGGTCTGCAGGCGCTTGGTTCGCTCGGTGACCCCCTCGGGCTGCTCGGACATGGGCTCGCTCCACTTGTAGTCCTTGCCGAAGACCTGATTGGCGCGAACGATGGAGACCGCGGGCTGGTAGGACAGGATCTGGCCGCCCGGACGATTCTCGAAGCTCGAGTGCATCTGGATCCCGTTGCTGGGATCGTAGGTGTAGAGCTGGTAGCTGCCCTTGTTGTCGATCAGCTTGTAGGCGGCGGTGCGGCCGGCGAAGTCGGTGCCCGCGAACGACCGGGTGCGGTCCTCGGTGCGCTTGGTCCCATCCTGCATGATGTACGTCCATTCGTAGGTCCACTCATCGGCCTGGAAGTACGGGAAGTAGGCGCCGATGTCCGCGGTGAGGGCGCCGCCCACCTGCTTGCCGCCGACCTTGGCGGAGATGAGCTCGCGGTCGAAGCGCAGGGTCTGGCCCGCTTTCGGCGAGTAGATCATGAACTCCTTCTTGACCGGGCCGATGCCCTTGGCGAGCCAGGTGATGGAGGTGAAGGTCGAACCACCGGGGTTGATGTACTTGAAGCTCGCCTTCAGGCAGTCTTTGAATTCGCCTGCCGGAGTCGAGATCGACTCATATCCATCCAGCACCACTTCGCTGCCCCGCACGCTGCCGTCCGAGATCTTGTGCGCGTTCTGGTAGACCTTCCCGAACGCGTTCCGCGCGTTGTAGAACTCGAAGGGCGGGTCGTTGGTAACGAGGCCCTTGTCCTCTTCCTCGCCGTAGTGCAGGTACTTGTCCGGCTCGATGCGGAAGATGTAGTACCAGCCCTTCTGGTCGATCAGCTTCTTCGCCTTGGTGCCGTCCGGCATGTCCACTTCGCCCTTGATGGTGAAGGTCTTGGTCGTGTAGTTGACCTGGCCGTCGGGCTGATAGTTGTGGAACTGGTAGGTCCAGGAGTCGCCCTCGCCGGTCGGGTAGTACTCCTGGAGATTGATGCCCTGGGCGGAGGCCGTGGCCGCCGCGCCCGCGAGGACGAGAGAGAGAATGAGGGGTCGCATCTTCGGTGTCTCCTTAGGAATTCTTCTTCGCGATCTCGACGATGAGCAGGTAGAGCTCGACCGCCTGGTCTTTGGTGATCTTTCCGGCGTGCCCGATCATCTTTTCCTTGCCGTTCAGGATGATGTTCACCAGGTCGTCCTTCTGGGCCGAGCGGGTGGCGAGCCACTGCTTGGTGGCCCAGGCGGGCACGCCCTGCAGAGGATCGCCGTCGCCGAGCTTGCCGTGGCACTTGGTGCATTCGGCCCGGTAGTACGCGGCCACCGACCAGGGAGCGGCGGCCTCCGCGGGAGCTTTGGACTCCGAGGGCGGCCCCGGATTCGTCGAGGTCTGACCGCCGCTTCCCGCCGAAGGCGCACCGCCCTCCGCCGCGAAGACGTTCGGGTATTCCTTGATGAGGCCTTCCGTGAACTCGAGGCCGGCGTGCTCGTATCGGTCGCCGAAGGGCGTGAGTTTCCCTGAGCCGTTGGCGTTGGTGTGACACAACACGCACTTGTCCTTGTTCTGCGCGAGCGCCCGCGGATGAGCGTTGTACAGATCCATGAGTCGCGGCATCGACGCGGCGGGCAGGGTGGCGAGGAAGGTGAGGGTCGCGGCGCCGAGCGCGAGACGGATCTTCAGGGAACTCAAGGGCGGCCTCCGTTGGGGCGGGGATTTCGGGGATGACGCAGTTCGATGTGCTGGAACAAGGTGCGCTGCTGTTCCTCGGTGAGGAGGGGGCGCAGCTCGACGAGATTCCTCGCCACTTCCATGTCCAGCTCGGACTCGAGTCTGGAAACCTCCTGGAGGGTCTCCGACACCGCCGCCTCATCGAGGGCGCCCGGGGCGGCCAGGAGCCTCGCGAGCTCCTGACGCTTTCCATCCACCGCGGCCTGGCGAGCGAGCAGGCTCGGATGGTGCGCCATGGCGATGGCGTGGATCTTCTGCTTCTGCTCCGCCGACAGGTTCAGCACCTCGAAAGGATCGTCGGTGGTGGCCTGCACGGGCGGCCGATAGGTGTTGACGCCATAGGTCACCGCGAAAGACACGAGGGCGGCGAGCACAACCGTGGCGAGAGTGGACCTGGTTCTCATAGGTGGAAGGATGCCTGCCCCATCGCTCGACTCAACGCCGGGCCGGCGGAGCGACCCTCGCGTAGAAGGAGGTCAGGGTGTCGGAGGGCGCCGCGGAGAGCCCAAAGGGAACGGGCTGGACCTGGCGGGTTTTCGGGGTCAGGAGGGCGTTCGCGGCCACACTCGCCACCAGAGCCGCGGCTACCGACAGGGACGCGGCGATTTTGCCCGGCTGACGCCCCGAATCCGCAGCGAGCTGGGCCCGCGACATGGCCGCATCGGCCAGCCGGAAACGGCCCAGCCGGGCCTCGCACGACGGGCACCCGGGAAGATGCTCTTCAATCAGACGGGACTCTTCAGACGGCAGTTCGCCATCCCGAAAGCGGGACAGGGTTTGGCCGTCAACGAGGCAGGAGGATTCCATGCGTTCTTTGGTAGAAACACCGCACGGAGGGAAATCTTTCAGTCGCGCAGAAAAAGCGCCAGGGTTTCCCGTCCCCGGAAGATGGCGTTCGCCACGTCGGACTCGGAACAGTCGAGCATGGCCGCGATCTCGCGGTACGTCCGGCCTTCCGCGGCCTTGAGCCAGAGGGCCTTCCTTTGTCGCTCGGGAAGCCGCGCGAGCGCGCGCCGCACTTCCCGGAGTTCGAGCGCCCTTTCCGGCGTGGCAAAGGAGGGGCGATCGTGAGCGGCTTCGAGTGCTACTTCGGGCCGCCTCTTCCGCGCCCGATTCACGTTGAAAGACAGTCGGCGTGCGATGGTCTGCAACCAGGACACGAACTGGCCGCGGCCCTCGTACGCGGGGGCGTGGTCGACGAGGCGGATGAACGTCTCCTGCGCGATGTCTTCCGCCTCTCCGCGGTCCCGGGTGAGGCGCGCGCTCAATCGGACCAGGCGGTCGCGATGCCTTTGGATCAGCGATTCGAGGGCCGCTTCCGACCCCCGCGCCACCTCGGCCATGAGGGCGTCGTCGAGGCGTCGATCCTCGATCAGCGACAGGGGGGCGGGAAGCAGGGCGGCGCTCATTGCGATGAAAGTGGTATCCGCTGTCTACTCCGCCGGCCCGCCGCGAGTCAAGCTGGACCTTCCGAGCCGAGCCTTCAGCCAGTCTGTGATGAGGAGGCCGATGCGGTCGTCTTCGAAGTCAATGGGGAGGGCGTGGTACGCATCCGGGATCTCGAGGAAGGTCTTGTCCTTCGATCCGAGCCTCGGGAAGACGGCTCGCGTTCCCTGGATCGGCACCACCCGGTCCGCGGTCCCGTGAATGACGAGGAGCGGGGTCTCGATCCGAGGCGCTTCCAGGTGGATCCTTTCGATGGCCTCGAGGGCGGCCATGGCGAGGACAGGCGTGGTCCCGACGCGCCAAAGCGGATCCTGCCGATAGGCCGAGCGCACCGCGGCGTCGCGGACGAGGGCGCTCTCGTCGAGTCCGGGGTTGAGTTCGAGCTCAGGGCGGAAACGCGCGAGCAGGGGAAGCAGCATGCGGAGCCAGGAAGAGGTCCCGGAGACATCGAGGGCGGGAGCCATGGCCACACAGGCCGGGACGCTCTCTTTGGCGGCGAGGGCGAAGTCGAGAGCCTGCAACCCTCCGAAGGAGAGGCCGACAAGAGCGGGAAGGCGGCCGCACTGATCCTCGACGAGATCGATGAAGCGGGTGAGGTCCTCGCGAAGCAGCTCCCAGGAGGCCGCGTGGTTTGCCTGCCCCTCCGACCGGCCTGAGCCGCGACGGTCGAAGGCGAAGACCTCGAAGCCCTCGCCGGCGAGGAAGAGGCCCAGGCGCCTGTAGGGCATCGACCTCGAGTGATCGTTAAGGCCGTGGATGAGAATGACCGGCCCCCGTTTCCCTGCGGATGTCCGCATCCGGGATGTGGACAGAGCCAGGCCGTCGCGGGTGACGAACGACCCGTAGATTTCCTCGGGCCGCTCCGGGACGTCCACGTCGTCGCCTAGTGCTTCTTGTCCCCGCCCGGCGGCATGAACACCGGAAAGGGCGAAAGGGTTCCGCCCTTTTCGACGGAGCCCACGATCTTGGCGGTTCCTTCGTGATCGACTTCGTCGATCCGGATCACGGAATGCATGGGCACGTAGAACCGCTTCACTCCCGCGAACTCGTGCTTCAGGCTGTCTTCCGAAGGATCGATGACCACCGACGACTTCTGGCTCCACACCAGGTTCGAGACTTCCACGAAACCGAACAGGTCCGCCGATCCGACGCTCTTCGCATACAACTCGATGACCTTGCCCTGGCTCATGAAGGTGATCCGGTAGACGCGGGGCGAGGCCATGGAAGCGCTACCTTACCAAGCCCCCGGCCGGCCGGAACAAGGATGCGCTTCGCCCTCCTCAGCCCAGGCTGAGCACGTGGCGCAGCGCCGGCTCGAGGGTGGGCCAGGAGAACTTGAAGCCCGAATCGATGGCCTTCTCCGGATTCACGCGCGCGCTCGCCATGAGGAGCGGCCCGGTCATCTCTCCGAGCAGGACTTCGAGGGCGATCCTCGGAACCGGAATCAGGGCGGGTCGCTTCAGCACCCGGCCGAGGACCCGGGTGAAGTCGGCGTTGGTCAGAGGTTCGGGCGCGGTCGCGTTCACCGGACCCACGATCCGATCGTTCATGAGCACGTGATGAGTGAGATAGATGAGGTCGTCGAGGGCGATGAAACTCCACCATTGCCGGCCGTGTCCCAGCGGGCCGCCGAGGCCGAGGCGGAAGGGCAGGAGCATGGGTGCGAGGGCCCCGCCCGCGGGGGTCAGGACGAGTCCGGTGCGCAGGTGCACCACCCGGATTCCCGCCTCTCTCGCGGGCTCGGTCGCTCCCTCCCACTCCAGACATACCTCGGGAAGGAAGCCCTCGCCCGGCGGGTCCGACTCGCGCAGGATGCGATCGCCGCGATCACCGTAGTAACCCGTGGCGGAAGCAGAGATCAGGACGGCGGGCGGCTTTTTCAGGGCGGCGAGCGTCTCCGCGAGACGACGCGTGAAGGGAACGCGCGAATCGCGGATCAGCCTCTTCCTCTCCTCCGTCCATCGTCCCTGAGCGATGGGAGCGCCCGCGAGGTGCACGACCGCATCGAAGCCTTCCATCTCCGACGGGTGAGCGGCGCCCTTTTCCGGGTCGAACTCGATCTCGCGGTCGTCCGCGGCGGGGCGCCTGGTGAGCCGATGCACCTCATGCCCGCCGCTTTCGAGGAAGGCCACGAGAGCGCGGCCGACGAGTCCGGTGGCGCCGGTGACGAGGACGCGCCGGTGACGGCCCGGATAGCGCCCGTGGGCCTCGAGGTCGCGGGCGAGGACGCGGTGACGGTACGCGAAGGTCGCGCTCAGTTCCCTTCCCGCCATGCCCGAACCAAGAAAGTCTCCGAGTATTCCCCCGGGAACGCGGTAGTGGATCCGATCCTCCATCACGCACGCGCGTTCCCCCTTCGGCTCGAAGCGATGAGTGTGATCGAAGAGGTCGAAGGGCCCCGTGCGCTGCACGTCCCGGAAAAACTCGCCCTCGCGAACCTCCGCGAAGTCGGAAATCCAGAGCACGTCGACGCCCGGAAGGACAGGCACGTGGAGTTCGACGCTCTTCCCCACCGTGGGCGGAGAAAAGGACGAGACCACCCTTGGTTCCGCCCAGGGCGGGGCGAGCCGCTCGAAGGCGCCGCGGCGCATGTGCCAGGCGTAGGCCGAGGCGGCGCTCACCGGGAGTTCGGAACGGAGGAGGAATTCGCGGGAAGCCAAATAGAGCAACCTTGCAGGGGATGTGAGAGTATCGCGGGCTGGCTGGTCTGTGCGACCGGCCGCCCCTGAACCACTTCGAGGAGAGCAAGCACCGTGGCCCCCCAGTACATGTTCACAATGAAGGACCTGCGCAAGGTGACGCCGCAGGGCAAGGAACTGCTGAAAGGGATCTGGCTGTCGTTCTACCCCGGGGCCAAGATCGGCGTTCTCGGTTCGAACGGGGCCGGAAAGAGCACGCTGCTGAAGATCATGGCGGGCGAGGACAAGAACTTCGCGGGCGAGGCCAAGCCCGCGGCGGGGGTCAAGATCGGCTTCCTGCCCCAGGAGCCCGTGCTCGATCCCACCAAGAACGTGCGCGAGAACGTGGAGATGGCGGTCGCGGCCAAGCGGAAGATCCTCACCCGATACGACGAACTCGCGGCCAACTACGCGGACGAGACCGCGGACGAGTTTTCGAAGCTGCAGGACCTCATCGACTCGCAGGACCTGTGGAATCTCGACACCCACCTCGACATGGCCATGGACGCGCTTCGGCTGCCTCCGGGGGACGCCGAGGTCTCGAAGCTCTCGGGCGGTGAGAAGAGGCGCGTGGCCCTGTGCCGCCTGCTTCTCGACGCGCCCGACCTGCTGCTCCTCGACGAGCCCACGAACCACCTCGACGCCGAGTCGGTGGCGTGGCTCGAGCGTCACCTGAAGGAGTACAAGGGCACGGTCATCGCGGTCACCCATGATCGCTACTTCCTGGACAACGTCGCGGGCTGGATCCTCGAACTCGACCGCGGTCAGGGCATTCCCTGGGAGGGCAACTACTCGAGCTGGCTCGAGCAGAAGAAGAATCGCCTCGCCCTCGAAGAGAAGGAAACCTCCACCCGCCAGAAGACCCTCGATCGCGAACTCGAGTGGATCCGTATGGCTCCCCGCGCGCGCCAGTCGAAGGGCAAGGCCCGCCTCGCCCACTACGAGGAGTTGCTGGCGGAAGAACAGGCGGCGGAGAAACAGGACAACCGCCGCGAAATCACCATTCCGCCCGGGCCGCGGCTCGGCGACCTCGTCATCGAGGCGAAGGATCTGAAGAAGGCCTACGGCGACAACCTGCTGATGGACGGCTTGAACTTCAACCTGCCGCGCGGCGGCATCGTCGGCATCATCGGGCCGAACGGTGCGGGAAAGACCACCCTCTTCCGCATGATCATGGGCCAGGAGAAGCCCGACGCGGGGACGTTGAAGATCGGCGAGAGCGTCGCGCTCTCCTACGTCGACCAGTCGCGCGAGGCCCTGAACGGCGAGTTCAACGTGTGGGAGGAGATCTCCGACGGCGGCAAGGATCTCGTCCTCGTGGGCAAGCGGGAGATGAATTCACGCGCCTACTGCGCCTCGTTCGGATTCCGCGGCCCCGACCAGCAGAAGAAGGTGAAGGATCTCTCGGGCGGCGAGCGGAATCGTCTGCAGCTCGCCAAGCTCCTCAAGAGCGGCGGCAACGTGCTTCTCTTCGACGAGCCCACCAACGACCTCGATGTCGACACCCTGCGCGCGCTCGAAGAGGCCCTGGTGAACTTCGCGGGCTGCGCCGTGGTCGTCTCCCACGACCGCTGGTTCCTCGACCGCATCGCCACCCACATCATGGCCTTCGAGGGCGACAGCCAGGTGGTCTGGTTCGAAGGGAACTACCAGGACTACGAGGCCGACCTCAAGCGCCGCATCGGCGCCGAGGCCGACCAGCCTCACCGGATCAAGTACCGCAAGCTCACCCGATAGGCGCGGCCACGGCTCCTAGCCGACCGCCTACCTCTTGATGAAGTCCACCGCGGACTTGACGTCGATGCGCGTGGCGGTGACGCCGTTCGAATCCGTGATCGGACGGCCCGAGGCCTTGAGCGCGGTCTCGAGCTGATCGGTGGTGGCTGAAGGCTTGGCCTGGATCAGCAGGGCCAGCGCCCCGGCCACGTGGGGCGCCGCCTGCGAGGTTCCCGCGAAGCCCGCCACCCCGCCTCCGATCCCGGAAGAGCTGATGGCAGCACCGGGGGCGAGCAGATCCACCGCGGAGGAACTGTTGGAGAAGCAGGCGATCTTGTCGAACGCGGTGGTTCCGTCGGTGCATCCGAAGCTGATCGTGCCGATGTTGGCGTCATAGACGGCACCGACCCCGATGGCGCCGGAGAGGCAGGCGGGGGCGCCGATCTCGGACTTGGTGCCGGAATTTCCCGCCGAGGACACGGTGAGGGTGCCCCGCGCGCGCAGGGTGTTCACGGCCTGGGCCAGGCCGGCGGTGAACGAGCTGGTGGCGTCGCACTGGCCGGGGAAGCTGCCGAAAACGAGGGAGGTGTTCACGATCTTCACCGCCGGCTGGGTGCTGATGACCCAGTCAAAGGCCTTCATGACCTGGACCGAAGAAGAGGCCGACCCGGTCTTGTCCAGCACGCGAACCGCGAGGACATCCGCATCGGGCGCCATGCCGCGGGGCGCCACTCGTCCCCCGGAGGTGATGATTCCCGCCACGTGGGTTCCGTGGCCCTGCTCGTCTTCGGCGCCCCCCGGACCCGAGGCCTCGGTGCGGCCTCCCGGACAGCAACCGCTGCCGTCGGCGTTCGTACAGAAGCACTGCTGGCCCACGATGTCGTCGGCGAGGTCGGGGTGATCGGAATCGATGCCGGTGTCGAACACCGCGACCACCACTCCCGCCCCGGTAATGCCCATGGCTTGCACATCCCGGGCGCGCACCAGTTCGGTGCTCTCCGCCAGGGCCATGTGGCCCGCGAGGTCGAGGTCGATCTTCTGGACCCGGTAGTCCCTCACGAGCTTCTTCAGCCCCTCGTACGTGACGTATCCGCCCACCACGGAGAGATTCTTGAAGGTGTCGGTGACCCGGAACTCGCTCGGGCTGATCTGGTCGAGGACCGCGTCCCGTCGCTCCGCGATCGCCTTCGAGCGGGCGCCGAGGTCGGTGAGAGAGAGGTCGTCGCCCTCGAAGAGCACGACCACACGGACGCTCGGCTCCCCGGCCATGGCCGAAAGCACAGAGGCGCCGACCACGCCGGGCGTCATCATGTGCGCATCCCCGTTGTTGGGGAGGAGAAGAGCAGCGGGAAGGATGAGGGCCTGGAGAAACCGTTTCATGGGCGAAGGACCTCCGACTAGAAGATGAACTGCGTTTGTACCCGGAGTTCCTTGTTCGTCTCTTTGATGAGATCGTCACGCAGGGCGCGGAAGTCGGCCACCACCTTGAGCGTGTGCTTCAGGATGTAGTAGTTGAGAACGCCGCCCGTCTCCTTGTGGTTGTTGGAGGGCGTCTGGTCCGAGGGATCGAAGCCGGCGAAGCGCAGCGCGATCTCGAGCTTGTCCCGCTTGAGGAAGTAGCCCGCCTCGAGGTTGTATCCGTTCGAATGAAAGGTTCCACCGGAGGAGGTGGCCGCTCCGCTCGAATTGGATGAGGTTCCGCTCACCGCTTCGGGCTTGCGCTTGCGGTTGTAGTACTCGGCGAAGAGAGAAAAGCCCTTGTATTTGTAGACGAAGTCGGCGCCCAGAACGGTGGTGTTGAGGTCGGTCAGGTTGGTGGCGCCCGACAGATCGTTGTTCTCGAACTGCGCGGCGAGGGCGACGAGCGGCTTGTCCCAGCCCTCGAAGGCTCCCTCGGAGTAGTCGACCCGGCCCAGGGGCTCGAGGCTCACCCGGGCGTTGTACTGGAGCTTGGTGTTGTCATTGCTGGTGCGGCTCGCGGAATTGCCGTTGAAGACGCCCACGAAATACTCGACCTTCTTGTTCGCGAGGCGGCCGCTCACCTGAAGGCCGACGTCGCGGCCCCGGGTGAACTCGCCGTTTAAGAGCGACCGGTCGGCGAAGTGAAGCCGGCCCGAGCTCGTCATTTCCTGACGCCCGAGCGGCACCTTCATCTGGCCGATGGTGATCCTGAAGGTCTCCTTCTTCGAAGCGTCCCAGGTGAGAGTGGCATCCTCGAGAGGCGTCTGCGTGGAAGCGCCCGCTTCCGGGCCGGCCCAGGAGAGCTGGATTTCGTAGCTCAGTTCCTTCTTCCAGAACCACCCCTCGAGCGAGGTCTTGGCGCGACGGATGCGGAACGAGGGTTTTTGCTGCCCCTCGGCGGTGGTTCCAGGCAGTCGCACCGTGCTCGCGGGAATCTCGTCGATGAAGCGGAACTGGAGGCGGTTCGACAACGAGATCTGGGCGTTGTCGAGGGTGAGGGTGGTGGCTCCGTCCTCGTGCACGATCCTGGCGCCGCCGGTGGAGGCATCGGCCTGCTCGGTCACGGATGAAGCGTCACTCCCGGCCGCGACCTTGGCGGCGGTGTCCCGGAGCGTGGGGGCTTCCGCTCTGGTGGGGTCGGCGCCGGCCGCGATGAGGGCGAAGAGGTGGACGAAATGCAGCATGATTCCCCTCCAGGGGTTTCTCTTCTTCTACGACTAGGGAAAAGGTTAGGTCTTGAGGTGCGATCAGGGTGGGAAGTGAAGAGCTTAGTCCGGGTTCAGCGGACCGCACTCTGGGCGTCGATCCGGGCGGCGAGTGCGAAATCGCGGTCGGAAATCCCGCCGAGGTCGTGAGTCACAAGGGCGAGCCGCACCACCCGGTAACGAATGTCGATATCCGGGTGATGGTCAGCCTCGTCCGCGAGGACGCCGACCCGGGCCACGAAGCGAAGGGCCTCGGCGAAGGTCTCGAACTGGAACTCGCATCGAAGCGCGCCACGGGAAAGACGCCAGCCGTGAAGCTCGGGTAGTCGCCTCCGCACCTCCAACGCCGAAAGTGCTTTCTGTTTCTTCGTCGCCATCAGGGGCCGCCTCTCGTGACGTGGTTGGAACCTGGATTTCAGGCCGCGGGGCCTCGAGGCCGCGGACGCCGTCGCCCCCGGCGGCGCGGGGCGCGGCGCGGACCGTCCGTCGGCCGCGGCGGATGGGGCGCGCTCCCTCGATCGCCGGCCGCTTCGGAATCCGGGTCGGGCCTCTCGGCCGCCGCGTTCTCGGCCACCGTGCGCCAGTGCTGGACAATCTCCGCTTCCAGGCCGTGAATCTCAGCCAGGAGCAGGGCCTCCTGGAAGTAAGGCTTGCGGGCGAGGTTTCGCGCGGCGTGCGCGTGCAGGTCGATGCGGTGGAGCTTGGAGCCCACCGCGGCGAGAAGGCCGAGGCGCTCGATGTCGCGCCGCGCGAAAGGCAGGCTGATCGCGGTCTCGCCCTGGGCCATGCTCGGGCCGTGTCCGAGGTCGGCCTCCTCGTCGAGTTCCACCATCTCGGCGACCACGTCGGTCTCGTCCACCTGGGCCTGGACCGCCTCTTCGGGCAGAGGCTCTTCGATCTCTTCCTGGAAGTCCCGTGGTCCTTCGATATCCACCGCCGCCGGCCGCCTTCTCGCGGTGGCGCGCAGACCGCTCGAGAGCGGTATGCCCAGGGGAGGAAGGAGATGAGCGATGAGGATGGCGTTCGAGAGAATTCCGTCGAGCCCGACGCGATTCCGGTACTCGTCGAGTTTGCCCAGGGTCTCGAGAAGGCCGGTCTCGCCCCGGCTCAAGGCCTTGTGCGCCTCGGGGAAGATGTAGGCGAGGAGACCGGTCGCGTAGAGCTGCTCGAAGGTGGCGCGGGCGGATCCCTGGCGAAGGATCTTGTAGATCTCATCGAGGATACGGACATGGGAGCTCTTGACGATCTCGCCGCGGCGGGCGCGGATCGCCTCCTGGGCTTCGCGGTCGACCTGGAAGCCGAGGCGGCAGGCGATGGCGACCGCGCGCATCATGCGCACCGGATCCTCGCGGAAGCGCTCATCGGGATCGCCGATGGCGCGCACGCGCTTGGCCTCGAGATCGTCGATGCCGCCGGTGTAGTCGATGATGGAGAAGTCCGCGATGTCGTAGAAGAGCGCGTTGATGGTGAAATCGCGGCGGAAGGCGTCCTCCTCGGGCGTGCCGAAAGTGTTGTCGCGCCTCACGATGGTGTCGCCCTCTTCGGGCTCGGCCTTGCGCCTGAAGGTCGCGACCTCGACCACCTTGTTGCCGAAGCGGACGTGACACAGCCGGAAACGCCGTCCGATGATGAAGCAGTTGCGGAAGAGCTTCTTCACCTGCTGAGGGGAGGCGTCAGTGCCGATGTCGAAGTCTTTCGGCCGGCGTCCGAGAAGCAGGTCGCGCACGCCGCCGCCCACCAGATACGCCTTGAAGCCCGAACTACGAAGGCGATAGAGAACCCGAAGAGGATCGGGGTCGATCTGCTTGCGGGAAAGCGTGTGCTGAGCGCGGGAGAGGATCCTCGGTTGCATTAAGGGTTCGGGATTCGTTTTCTCGGTGACTCTGCTTCGCCGCTTTTTGTGATTATATGCGCCGCAGTCATGGCCGAAGAACGACCGGCAAGGCGCCTGGCATTCATCGACATGGCTCGGGGTCTCGCCGTGGTGCTGATGCTCCAGACCCACGCCTACGACGCGTGGCTCCGACCGGAGCTGCGGCAGACCGAGTTCTTCCGCTGGTCGCAGCTCATCGGAGGCTTGCCCGGCGCATTTTTCCTTTTCTTGATGGGGGTTTCGGCGGCGTTGGGCCACGAGAAGGCGCGATCCGGCGGCGCATCGACCGGCGCCCTCGTGAAGGGAGGTTTGACCCGGGCCGCGCTCCTTCTATTAGTGGCGTTTGTCTTCCGCATCTCGCTCTATCTCGCCTCCGACCGGCCCGACGTGAACGCCATCTTCCGAGTGGACATCCTGAACTGCCTGGCCGTGTCGCTCGCCCTGCTGGTTCCGCTGGACGTCGTCGTCTCTCGGCCGGGCCGGATCTTCACGGCCACAGCCGTCGCCGTGTGGCTCGCGATGGCGACGCCTTTCGTCTGGGACGGAGGGCTTCTGCCCGAGCTCCCCGAGCGACTCGCGGGCTATCTCACCGGCCGGGTCGCGAACACCACCTTCCCCATCTTTCCCTGGGCCGCCTATGCCTTTGCCGGCCACGCCTTCGGAAGCCTGGTCGCGAGCGGGCTCGGGGGCGGCCTCAATCGGATCATGGTCCGCCTCCTCGGCGCGGGGGTGTTGATGCTTCCGCTGTCGTTCACACTCGACCGTATGGAGACCCTCGGGCCGAAATACGACTACTGGTGGACCTCACCCAACTTCGTTCTGATCAAGACCGGGGTGCTGATCATCGTGGTCTGGCTCTGCTTCCAATGGGAGCAGTGGTCCACCAGGGCTCACCCAGCCTTCGGCCCCTGGACGAGGCCTGTCTCGGCCGCGTTCGTCCAGATGGGACGCACGAGTCTCTTCATCTATTGCGTGCACGTCGATCTCGTCTATGGGTCGAGGGCGTTCCCCTCGCTCTGGCGCTCGTGCGAGATCGGCCAGGCCTCGCGGAATCTCTTCCTGCTGACCCTGGGCATGCTGGGGCTGTCCTACGCCTGGGTGGCGCTCAAAAAAGCCGGTCGCCGCCACGCCCCCGGGCGGTCCATAATGCCTTCATGAACTTGCCCGGCTTACTGGTCAGAGCGGCGCTCGTCTTCGCCGCCACGCTCGTTTCGGCGCAACCCGCCGCTCCCCCGGCAAACGTTGTTCTGCTGGTGCCCGACCGCGTGTTCAGAGGTGGCGAGGACGTGGCCCGGGAGGGATGGGTGGTGCTGGTCCGCGGCGACCGCATCGCGGCGGTGGGACCACGCGCCCAAGTCACCGCACCGGCCGGCGCGCATACCGTGATGCTGCCGGGGATGACTCTCCTGCCCGGCTTCATCGAGGGGCACACCCACCTCTTCCTCCATCCCTACAACGAAGCGACCTGGAACGATCAGGTTCTGAAAGAGCCCCTCAGCCTTCGCACCGCGCGCGCGGTAAACCACGCTCAGGCGACCCTCTGGGCGGGCTTCACCACCGCTCGCGACCTCGGCACGGAGGGTGCGGGTTACGCGGACGCCGGCCTTAAGCTCGCGATCGAACAAGGCATCATCCCGGGCCCGCGCTTGTTGATCGCGTCCCGCGCGATCGTAGCGACGGGAAGCTATGGACCGAAGGGCTACGCGCCCGAGTTCCGCGTTCCCCAGGGCGCCGAAGAAGCGGACGGCGTCGAAGGCCTGACCCGGGTCGCCCGCGATCAGATCGGTCACGGGGCCGACTGGATCAAGGTCTATGCCGACTATCGCTGGGGACTGACGGGAACCGCGCAGCCGACCTTCAGCGAGGCCGAGTTGCGTACGCTCGTGGAAGTGGCGGCTTCGAGCGGACGGAAAGTGGTGGCGCATGCATCGACCGAAGAAGGCATGCGGCGGGCCATCCTGGCCGGGGTGGCGACTATCGAGCACGGCGACGCGGGGACAGACGCCTTGTGGCGTCTGATGGCCGAGCGCAAAGTCGGGTACTGCCCGACCCTCGCCGCGGTCGAGTCCACCGCACGCTATGCGGGCTTCCAGGAAGGGTCGGCGCCGACGCCGCGCATGATTCAGAAGCGTGCGGGCCTGAGAGCCGCGGTGGCGGCGGGGGTTTCGATCTGCGTGGGCGGCGATGCGGGGGTGTTTGCGCACGGGACCAACGCATGGGAGATCGAACTGCTCGTGGTCGCGGGTATGACCCCGGCCCAGGCTTTGCGCTCCGCCACCAGTGTCAACGCGCGGATTCTGGGCCTCGACGATCGGCTCGGTACCGTGGGCGAGGGTCTGCTCGCCGACCTCGTCGCGGTGCAGGGGGACCCCACGAAGGACATCGCCCACGTGCGCGATGTCCGCTTCGTGATGCAGGGCGGGCGGGTGGTTCGCTCGGCGCCCTGAACGACGTCGTAAGACGTCCCTACGAACCCATTACAAGCGCGAGAAATACGCGCGGCCGTTGCGGCGCTCCACCTTGAACCTCGCCTGGGGTGGGAACAGGCCCTCCTCGCGGAAGGGCGGCATGGGGCGGGTCTCGTCGACCACGACCTCGGCCTGGGAGGCGTCGCGGCCATCGTCTGTGCGTTTGAGCGCGCCGATGAAGATCAGCTCGCGGAACTTGAGGTCGGGAAGGTCGAGCACTCCGCCTCCGTCCTTCCTGACGTCCTCGAACACCTGGCTCAACCCTTGTACCCGGCGTCGCGCGCCGCGCGCTCCATGCAGTAGCCCACAAATCGCATCCATCGGGCATCGGCCTTGGACAGGTCGAGGCTTGCGAGGAAGCCGCGGAAGAGCCGGCTGTAGCGTTCCTTCTCCTTGCGAATGGCGCCCACCGCGCGCAGGCCGATCTCGAGCTCCTCCGCGAGCTTCTGCCGGTCGTCATAGCTGAGGAGGTGGGCGGGCCGCGGCTTTGGTTCGAGACGGAAGCACTCGTACGCGGTGATGCCGACCGCATGGGACAGGTTGTACGAGGGCTGGGCCGGATGGGACGGAATGGACGCACGCCGGCCGCAAAGCGCCATCTCCTCGAAGGTGAGCCCGCTTTGCTCGGGGCCGAAAACGAGGCAGGTGCCCGCACCCTCGGGGACCGTCCCCAGCTGACGCACTCCCTCGCGCACGTCGAGCACCACGACTTCGTCGTCGCGGCCGGAGAGGGCGAGGGCCATGGTCGAACCACGGAGCGCTTCGTCGAGGGTCGGGAACACTCTCGCGTTCTCGAGGATCTCCTGGGAGGCCCAGGCCGTGCGCCAGGTTTCGACGGTCCGCCAGTCGGAAGGGTCGACGAGGCGCAGGTCGAAAAGCCCGGTGTTCTTCATGACCCGCGCCACCGAACCGATATTGGCGCCATTCTCGGGACGCACGAGCACGACCGCCGGTCGAATCATGGGGATGAGACTCTAGCCGCCTTCAGGCAGACTTAAGCTTCGCCGCTCATACTGGCGGCCCCAAAGACCATGAGCTCGCGCATTCTCCTGATCGAGGACGACAAGAACCTCGGCGACCAGGTCGTGAGCCATCTCAAGAAGGATGGCTTCGAGGTGACCTGGCTCCAGGACGGTCATGAAGCCCTCGACGCCGACCCGAGGCTCCATGACTTGGTGGTGCTCGATCTCATGCTCCCCGGCGCCCATGGCCTCGACATCCTGAAGATCTATCGCGAGACCGCGGAGACGCCTGTCCTCGTCCTCTCCGCCCGCAACGAGACCACCACCAAGGTCCGCGCCCTCGAGCTCGGCGCCGACGATTACGTCACCAAACCCTTCTGGCCCGAGGAACTGCTCGCCCGCATCCAGGCCCGGCTCCGGCGTCCCCTGCTCCACGCAGGCGAGGTCATCGAAACGGGCGCCCTCCGGATCGACCTCGCCGCGCGCGTGGTCGAGAACGCCGGGCAGAGAGTGGACCTCACCCGGATCGAGTTCGATCTCCTCGCCGCCCTCGCCCAGCGGATCGGTTCGGCCATCACTCGGCAATCCCTGGTCGATCGCGTCCTCGACCCGGACCGCGAGGGCACGAGCCGCACCCTCGACGTCCACTTTTCCCGCGTGCGTAAGAAGCTCGGCTCCGAGGGCGCGCGCATCGCGACCGTCTGGGGCGTCGGCTACCGCCTCCTCCCTCCGGAGGTCTGACATCACCTTACGCACCCGCCTGATTCTCGCCCTCGCGGGATCGGGGCTCGCGATCCTCCTCGG
>CAZYEA010000052.1:0-20488 GCA_964646485.1 uncultured Acidobacteriota bacterium | reverse complement strand
GGAGTTCCCATCGAGTCCGACGTCGCCATAGGGCGGGGTCATGAAGACGTAGACGCCTTCGGCGACCTGAACCCGCTTCGGCGGCTCGAGGATCTGGGCGCCAAGGAAAGAAGGGACGAAACACAGGAACAGGGCGCGAAGCGTGGCTCCGGAGTCAAATCGGTTGAATCTCATACGACTCGATTCAGCAAGGCACATGCCAGGAGCAGCGCCCGCCCGTTCACGCTGCGTCGAACAGCAAGGGCAGGTCGCGCACGCTCTCCAGCAGATGGGTGTGGGGAGCGGTCTCGAGACGCGCGCGATCATGGGCGCCCGAGAGAACACCGATGTTGTAGCGCACGCGCGCCTCGTTCCCGGCCAGGAGGTCCAGAACGGTGTCGCCGACACTCGCGACGTTCTCCGCGTCCGACACTCCGCACCCCTGCATGGCGTGGTGAATGAGGTCGGGTGCGGGCCGGCCGCGGGACACGTCGTCGCCGCACACCACGGCCGAGGCAATGCCGGCCGACCAGCCGAGACCTTCGAGCAGGAGATCGGTGACGACCCGGTCGAAGCCGGTGTTGAGGGCGATGCGAACGCCGCGGTCTTTCAGCCACGCGAAGGTGGCCTCGGCCCCTTCGATCGGCAAAACGCGGCCGGGGCGGTAGGCCTCGCGAAGGCGCCACTGGAATGCCGAATAGGCAGCGCCGGCGCGCCCGGCCCCGGCCTGATCGTCCGGGAAGAAGCGGCGAATCGCCTCCCGCTTCGAGGCCCCGCGCACGCCCGCGATCTCCTCCGCGGTGGCGCGGATCCCGTGCTCGCCAAGAGCGGCGATGAAGGCGTTCGGCACCTGACCCTCGTCGCGCACCGTGGTCCCGGCCAGGTCAAAGATGACGAGGTCCGGCAGTCTTCGGCCGCTCATCCTCGGGGAGCGACCCCGTACACGGTCCGGAGCAGGGACTCGGCGCGCGCGACGATGGCGCGGCACTCGTCGGGCTCGAGGGGCTGATGGGCGGCGGCCCAGGTGAACCGGTCCGCGAAATGCGGAAATCGCGGAGCCTCCCCCCATTGCCAGGCCGGGCTTCGGGCGGCCCGGCTGCGACCGAGCAGGTGCATGTGCACCCTGCGGTGCCGGCGCGGAATCTTCAGTCCCATCGGCTCGGCCTGCTCGTGGAGGCTCCAGTTGCCCGCCTCCCAGTAATTGATGCACCCTTCATGGAGTTGGGGCAGCGCCTCCAGCATGGCGCGTCCGGTCGCGGCCACGAGGAACGACCATTGCGTGAGTTCTTCGGGGGTGAGTTCGCTTCGCTCCCACACCTCGCGCGGGGGATGAACACACAGGTGGCCGCCGTCGAGCCGGTCGACGAGGACGAGGCCTCTAGGGGGCAGCGCGATCTCGCCCCCGGCCCCGCGGAAGAGCGGCGCGCTCACGGCGAGACTCTGCCGGCGAGGACCATGAGCAGAGGCTACCGCGGAAGGGCGATCCGCCGAACTAAAATCGGGATCATAGTGGCCGAGCCTCGTCGTTCGCGCCCGTGGATTCTGGGCGGTCTGATCCTCATTCTCCTGGGCATCATCGTCTTTCGCCTGGCCTCGGGTTACGCCGAGGGGAAGATCGCGGCGCGGATCGAGCGCGCGGCCATCTCTTTGGGCGCCAGGATTCAGTATCAGGACCTGCACGTCGGTCTTTGGCCTCCCGTGCGGATCAAGGGCATCACCCTCGAAAAGCCGGGGAAGCTCACCGCGCACATCGACGAGGTCACGGCCGCGCCAACGTTCCGCGGGCCGCGGGGCTTCGGCCTGCTCGGGAGCGTCTCCCTCGGGAACGTGCGCGTCATTCTTCCCGCCGACATCGAGGTGTCTTTGCGACGAACCACGTGGGAGATCGATCCCGATCACTCGATCACCTTGAAGGCGCCGGTCGAGGGCCTCACCCTCACCACGGCGACGGGCGCGCGCGGCCGCGCGTTCGATCTCACCGCAACCCGGCTCTCCATGGACGCGCTCGTCTCCTTCGCCGTCGAAGGAGACGCCTCGAAGGAACTGGGTTTCGTGGACGCCAGCGCGCATATGGAGGGCGACCCCCGCCGCGACTTCCAGGGCACCTGGCGCTTCTCCGCCTTCGGCGGCGATAGCGGCGGCAGCCTGATCGTGATTCCGGGCGAGAAAGATGCCAAGGTTCAGTTCCAATCGTCGATGAAAGGCCTCGATTTCGCGCGCATCCTTCGCTCCCTCGGAGTGGACGCCGCCTCCGCGCCAAACGCTCTCGGCTCGCTCTCGGGGACGATCAGCGTGGGCGGGCTTCTGCACGACCCCGCGACCCTCGAGGTCATCCAGAGGATCGATTTCAAGCGTCCCGAAGCGGCGCCCGCGGAAGTCCTGCGCCTTCGCGGCGACTTCAGCCACGAGGTCACCACGAGCGCCGGCTCGAAGAAGTCCATCGACGTCTCCGCGTCCTCGCCCGATTTCATCGCCGTGGTGGAGATACCGGCGCTCTTCCTGCGGACCCTGCTGATCGCCGAAGACGCGGCTTTCTGGGGTCATCCCGGCATCGACCTCACCGAACTGCCGCGGGCCATCGCCGCCAACATGGCCAGGGGCAGCGCGGTCCGAGGGGCTTCGACCATCACCCAGCAACTCGCGAAGAACCTCTTCCTGAGTCGGGAGAAGAGCCTGAAGCGAAAGCTACGCGAACTCTCGTACTCCTTCCTGCTCGAGTCGACGCTCGGAAAGCAGCGGATCCTCGAGATCTACGTGAACGTCATCGAGTGGGGCCCGGGCCTGTACGGTCTGCGGCCGGCGGCCCGTCACTACTTCGGCAAGGAACCTCAGGCCCTTTCGCCGCGCGAGGTCGCCTTCCTCGTCTCCATGATTCCGGGGCCGGTGAAGTACCAGCGATCGATCCAGGGCGGCGAACTGAGGCGGGGTTTCGAGACCCTGGTCAACAACCTCCTCGTGAAGATGCGCTCGGTCGACGTTATCTCGGAGGAGGAGTATCAGGCGGCCCTCGTCGAGACCCTGGTTTTCCGCGGACCGCCTCCACCCATCGACGAAGCGGATCCACCCATCGGTCAGTGACCGCCGTGCATCACGCGAACCTTGTGGGCGAGCCATTTCCCGCCTCCGCTGGCGGCGGCGCCGAGTACGAGCACGCCAATCGCGATCAGGACGAGAGTGGTCTTTCGGGGCATTTGGGGTCTCCAGGGAATCGAGGACAGGGGCGCATCATTCAAAGCTGAGAGCCTCGCGCACGGGCGCGCGCGAGGCATGCCAGGCGGGAAGAAAGCTCGCGAGGATACTGAGCACGAGCGAGGCCGCGAGCCAGATCCACAGGCCATTGGGGTCGAAGACGAAGCTCAGTTCGGCCTGGAACAGGGCGCTCCCGAGGAAATCACCGAGGCCGCGACTCAGGGGACCGGCCAGGAGGGCGGCGGCCGCGAAGCTCATCAGCCCGATGGCCAGGGCCTCCGCGACCACGATGAGCCACACCATCCGCGTCGACGCTCCGATCGCGCGCAGAACGCCCATCTCGCGGCGGCGCTCAAGAACGTTCAGGCTCATGGTGGTCATGAGCCCGAGCCCGCCGACCAGGCCGATGATCACCGACATGACGACGAGAAAGATGTAGATCATCAGCATGTGCTGGTCGAACCCCAGACGGCTGTCGGCCTTGCTGGTGGCGGAGAGGGCCCTTATGCCCTCGGCCTCGAGGCCGCGGTCGAGGCCCTCGCGGAAGAGATCGATCGAGGCGGCGTCCGAACGAGCAAGAGCCACCCTCAGGCTGTTGGTCATGCCCGCGTGGCCTCCCGCGGTTTCAAAATAGCCCCGCGACACATAGCCCGTAGGCGCCGCGAACGCCTCGTGGGAGACCCCGACGAGGCGCCACGCGGATTCGGCCGGACCCATGCGGAGGGTGAGGGTATCGCCCACCTTTACCTCCGGATGCCGAACCATGAAGGCGCTGTTCACCACGAGGGCGCCGTCTTCATCGCCCTGGAGGTCGCGGCCTTCGTCGATCTCGAGCTTCATGAGCTGGGTGGCCGGAGGCAGGCCGATCACGGCGAGCCGCGCCACGGGCGGTGCGGCGGCGTCATGGCTGGTCTGCGCCCCGCCATCGTGGAGGCCATTCTGGGCTGAAGTCTTCGACTCTCCCCGAGGAGGCGCGATCAGCGAAGCGTCGGTCACGATCCAGCCCTCGGAGCGAAGAGCGCCGGGCACGCCTGTGATCACCCGCTGAATCCGCTCCTCCGGGTACATCGTGGCGAGGTTGACCGCGAGGTCGAACTTCCGGGCGCCGAAAAGGTGGTCGAGGGTGCTGATCATCGAGGCGCGCACGTTCAGCGCGGACATGAAGAAGATCCCGCTTATGCCGAGGGTGAGCAGGGTCAGGGCGAGGCGGCCCCGGCGCCTGAAACTGTTGCGCACGGCCAGGAGAAGAGGCCGCCACCGGCCGCTCACTCCGACGAGCGCGCGAGCCAGAGGATCCGCCCCGAAGCCGCGATCCTTGACCCCGAAGTCGGCGAGCGCGGCGGCGACGGTGATGGCGCTTCCTCTCGCCACCGGATACGCGGCAGCCAGGAGAGGCGTGGCGAGGCCGACCAGGGCCACGAGCCCGTACACCCAGGCGGGAACCGCGAAGCTCGTGAGGTCGAAATTCAGGAACACCGCGAGGTAGAGGCAGAGCGCGCGGGCGCCGGCCATGCCCAGGGGCACGGCCACGATCACGGCGACGAGGCCGAGGAGCGAGGCCTGACCGAGGTAGATCGAGGCGATCTGGCGCCTGGTTCCCCCGATTGCCTTCATCATGCCGATCTGCCTCACCTGAGAAGCCATGAGCGCGGTGAGCAGATTCACCACCAGCACGCCGCTGAGAGCGAGAACCAACAGACCGAAGGTCGAGATGGCGAGCAGCAGCATCCCCATGAGATCGGCGTGCGGATGCTTGCCGGGATCGGGGATCGTGATCCCCTTGACCTCGCGCCCCATCGCGATCGCGAGCCCCTTCAGTTCGTCGGCCACCGCGGTGATGTGCGCGCGATCGAAGCGGTCCCCCGAGACCAGGACCTGCAGTTGATCGAGGTAGGGCTCCTCACCCAGGAGGGCGAGGGTCTCGAGGGTGATGTAGCCGTACACGATGTTCTCCATCCGAGCCTGAGCCTGGCCCACATCGTGAACGCGACCGCTGACCTGCAGGGTCTGGAACTCGCCCTTCGGCATGCGAACGGTGAGGGTGTCGCCGATGCGCGCCTTCACCACCTGGAAGGCGTCGCGCTCGATCAGGATCTCGCCCTTCGCGGGAGGCCAGGCGCCGCCCTCGGGGGTGAGGGTGCTGACCTGGATGTCCCCGTAATCCTTCACCACGAACAGGAGGAGGGGCCGGAACTGAGCAGGCCCGGACTTGACCCGGCCAAAGACCACCCGACGGGCCTCGACCTTCGCCACTCCCGGATTCAAGGCGATCGCGGCCAGGAGTTCGTCGTCGGCCCGGTCCACCCGCAGGGTCGCAGAGGCGGGGTTGGTCGCGAGGTAGCCCTGGTTGAGCTCGCGATTCAGGATGGCGTAGCTCGAAAGCACGGCCGAGAAGGCGGCGATGCCGAGGGCAATCGCAGCCACCACCAGGAAGGTGCGCGTGCGCTCCTGCCAGAAGTCGCGCAGGACCTTTCGCCAGGGCGCGCTCACCGCGCCACCGCGCCGTCCGCGATGGGCACGGTTCGGTCGATGAGACCCGCGAGGTCGCGTTCATGCGTGGCGATGACCACGGTGGTGCCGGCACTCGCGAGACTTCGGAAGAGGTTCAAGACCTCACGCCCGGTGCTCGAATCGAGGTTTCCGGTGGGCTCGTCGGCCAGGATCAAGGCCGGATCGTTCGCGAGCGCGCGAGCGATGGCGACGCGCTGTTGCTGCCCGCCCGAAAGCGAGGAGGGGAGCTTGTCCGCCTGATCCTTTACCGAGACCCGGTCGAGGAGAGCGAGCGCACGCGGCCGCCTCTCCTTCGCGGGAAGCCGTCCGGCGAAGTCCATGGGCAACATCACGTTCTCGGCCACGCTCAAGGTGGGCAGGAGCTGGAAGAACTGAAAGACCAGGCCGACCGTTCGGCCGCGCCAGGTGGCGAGTTGGTTCTCGGTCATCCCTTCGATGGCGTCGCCCCCGACCCTCACCGTTCCCGCGGTGGGCCGGTCGATCCCGCCGATCAGGTTGAGCAGCGTGGATTTGCCGCTCCCCGATTTCCCCACCACGGCCACGAACTCCCCGGCCTCGATGGTGAGGTCGATGCCGCGAAGCGCGGCGAAGGTTCCGGCGGGCGTCAGGTAGGACTTATGGACGCCCTGCAGTTGAATCAGCATGGCCGCACCCTAGCTCCAATCTTCTGAACCGTGCGTGAATGCGCCGTTCAGCGGCCATTCAGGCGGCGATCGGCTATAAACGCAGCGGTGATCCCCCGGTGAGAGTCCTGGTCGTCGAAGACGAGACGCGGCTTTGCAAGCAACTCGCGAGCGCTCTCGGCCAGGCCGGCTACGCGGTGGATTGCGCGGACGACGGGGAGCAGGCGGACTTCATGGGTCAGACCGAAGGCTATGACGCGGTGATCCTCGACCTCGGCCTGCCGAAGATCGACGGCCTTTCGCTCCTGAGGCGGTGGCGCGAGCAGGGGCTCTCGGTTCCAGTCGTCGTCCTCACCGCGCGCGGCGCGTGGCACGAGAAGGTCCAGGGCATCGATGGAGGCGCCGACGACTATGTCTCCAAGCCGTTCCGCATGGAGGAACTGCTGGCCCGCCTCCGGGCGCTCCTGCGGCGATCGGGCGGGCAGGCGAACCCTGAACTTCGATGCGGGGCGATCGCACTCGACCCTCGGAGCGCCCGGGTCAGCAAGGACGGGGTCTCGGTGAAACTGACCGGGCACGAGTTCCGGGTCCTCTCCTACCTGATGCATCAGCAGGGGCGCGTGGTCTCTCAGGCCGAACTGACCGAGCACATCTACGCCCAGAACTTCGACCGGGACTCGAACACGGTCGAGGTCTTCGTGGCGCGCCTTCGCCGGAAGCTGGGTGCGGCCTGCATCGAGACGGTGCGGGGCCTCGGCTATCGGATGGAAGCCCCGTCGTGAAGTCGCCGAGCGGGTTGCGCTCCCGGCTGGTGATCGGCTCGTTCCTGTGGACGATCGGCCTGGTGACGATCATGAACGCGGTGATCCTCGGCCTCGTGCTGCACCGGTATCCGGGCTGGACCGTTCATTTCGGGGCGATGAGCGTGGGTGCTCTCGGGCTGCTGGCCGCGGGCCTGATCCAGCTTCGCAGCATCCTGGCCCCGTTTCGGCAACTGCAGGCGCGCCTCGCCTCGGTGCGCGACGGCCGGGAGCAGCGGATCGAAGGGGACTACCCGGTGGAGGTTCAGCCGCTGGTCGACGACCTCAACTCCCTGCTCGACCACCGGGCGCGGCTGGTGGAGCGAGCGATCTCCAAAGCGGGCGATCTCGCGCATGGCCTCAAGACACCGCTCGCGGTCCTCGGACAGGAAGGCGATCGGCTCACCGCGGCCGGCCAGTACGAACCGGCCGCCATCATCGGCCAGCAGGTGGAACGGATGCGGCGGCAGATCGACTATCACCTCGCCCACGCGCGCGCGGCGGCCTCCGGAGCGACACCGGGCGCGAACTGCGCCCTGGCGGTGTCCGTCGATGGCCTCAAGCGGACGCTCGCGCGTCTGTACGCGGAGAAGGGAGTCTCGATCCAGAGCGCTATTCCCCCGAGCCACTGCGTGAGGATGCAGCGCGAAGACCTCGATGAAGCGCTCGGGAATCTCCTCGACAACGCGTGCAAATGGGCGAAGTCCCGGATCGAAATCGCCTCGGCGGAAGAGGCGGACGGCATCGTCATCCTCGTCGAAGACGACGGCTCGGGAATTCCGGCCGACCTTCGCGTGAGGGTGCTCCAGCGAGGCGTACGCGCGGATGAGGCGGCCCCTGGTTCGGGCTTCGGGCTCGCCATCGTGCGAGACCTCGCCGAACTGCACGGCGGTTCGATCCAGCTCGAAGCGTCGCCGCTCGGAGGCGTGCGGGCTCGTCTGACCTTGCCGTCGTGTGGAAGCGCGGCGTCGGCCTGAGCGGCGGGTCCTCGCCGTCGGTGATCGAGGTCGAACATCGACGTTCCGGAATCGGACGATCGGAGTCTCGGGCCGGCGCTCTTTCACCTCTCTTTCGGGGCACGGACATTGCTGCGACGTGAAGCCATGAGCAACCCGGGGCAGAACCTCAAAGTCGTCCTGCGGCGACTGCGAAAGACGCCTCTCACCAGCCTCGTCATCGTGGTGACGCTGGGCCTCGTGCTGGGCGCCAATACCCTGACCTTCAGTTTCGTGAACGAGATCCTGTTGAACCCCCTTCCCGCCATCAAGGACAAAACGGGACTGGTCAACGTTCATCGTTGGCAGAATGACAAGGATGGCGTCCAGGGCTTCTCATACCCGGCGTTCCGCGGCCTCGCGGACGTCGATGTCTTTGAAAAGGGTCTCGTCGGATTCAACGGCCGCGGCCTGTCGCTCGAGAGAAACGGCGCGCCGGAACTCGTCTTCGGCATGCTTGTCTCGGAGAACTACTTCGACGCGCTTGGGGTGCGCCCTCGCGCCGGTCGCGGATTGGGAGCCGAAGACAATCGAGCGGGGGCGCCTGGCGTCGTGGTCCTCTCCGACTCGATCTGGCGATCCCGTTTCGGGGCCGACCCGAGGGTGCTCGGAACCGCGCTCCGCCTGAACGGCCATGCGTTCACGGTGGTCGGAGTGGGGCCTCCCCGCTTCTCCGGGCATTTCGTCGGCTTCGCCGCGGATTTGTGGATCCCGTTGTCGTGGGGTCCCGCGGTGAGCGGACAGAGCGACCTCCTCGAAGACGCCTCGACACCGTGGCTCGAAGCGTTCGGCCGGCTGAAGCCCGGCGCCGCCGCGGCCGCCGCGGCGACCCTCACTCGCGTCAACGCCGGCCTGCCTCGGGCCGACGCGTCGTCGGGGTCGAAAGAGAGCGTCCTGGTGGAACCGTTGACCGGGATCGACCGCGACCTTCAACGCCCGGTTGCCGCACTCCTCGCCCTCCTGCAGAGCGCGACGATCATGGTCGCCCTCATTGCGCTCGTGAACGTCTCCAGCCTGCTGCTCGCGCGCGGTCTGGAACGGCGGCACGAGACCGCGGTCCGCCTCGCCCTCGGGGCCTCTCGGAGAAGCCTGCTCGCCCCCTTCGTGGTCGAGGCCATGGTTCTTTGCGGCATGGGCACGGCCTTGGGATTGTTCTTGTCGGTGCTCGGCGCGCGCGTGGCGCCCGGTCTCCTCCCGCCCTTTGCCATTCCCGTAAGGTTCGATCTCGGACTCGAGCCGCGCACCTTCGCGTTCTCCGTTTTCGTGGGCCTACTGGGAACACTCGTCGCCGCGCTCGCCCCAGGCCTCGCCGCGGCGCGCCATCAACCCGCCTTCGCCCTTCGCGAGGGCGGCCCGCAGCGCACTCGCCGCTCGGGCTTTCGATCCTTCCTGATCGTCACCCAGGTGGGTTTCGCAACCGCGGTGCTGGTGGTGGGGTCGGTCTTCGCCCGCGCCCTCGCCCACTCGGCGAGCGCCTCCCCCGGCTTCGACCTCGATCGCGTGCAGATCACGAGGCTCGACGCTTCGGTACTGGGTCTCAACGCCGAATCGAGCCGGGCCTTGCAGCGTCGCGCGGTCGAAGCCATCGCAGGCCTCCCGGGTGTCGAACGTGTGAGCTTCGCGCGGGCGCCTCTTTTTGGAGTGGGCACGTCGTCGGTCGAGGTGCGCAATGGCTCGGTGGATGCATCGCCGTGGTTCAAAGCGGACTGGAACGCGGTGTCGCCGGGATTCTTCGAGTCGCTGGGGCTCGCCCCGTCGCGGGGCCGAGCCTTTTCGGAGTTTGACGGCGCGGACGCGCCACGCGTGATCGTGATCAACGAGGCCCTGGCCCGGCGGGTCTTTCCGAACCAGGACCCCATCGGCCGGGCCCTCGCGGTCGGGTCCAGGGACGAGGTCGCCACGGTGATCGGAACGGTGCCGGATATGTCCGCGCGCCGGTTGGGCGAGGCGCCCCGGCCCCAGGTCTTCCGGCCGTTCGAGCAGGCCCCCGCGCCACGCATCTCGATCTTTGCCCGCTCGTCCAACCCTTCAGGACTGGCTGCGCTCATTCGTCCGGCCGTGGCCAGGGTGGCGCCCGACCTCCCCCTTCTCGAATCGATCCCGCTTCGGGACTTCGCGTCTTTCTCACAGGCGGGAGCGAGGCTGGGCGGGGGAGCGGGGCTCGTGCTTGGCGGCTTGGGCCTCGCTCTCGCCGCGGTGGGACTCTTCGGACTGGTGGCGCAGACCGTGGCCTCGCGCGTCCGCGAAATCGCCATCCGCATGGCCATGGGCGCCACCTCCGCTCGGATCCTCAGGCTGATACTCGCGGAGGGCGGCCGGCTCGGCACCTTCGGGCTCGCCCTGGGCTTCTTCGCGGCGGCAGCGGCCTCGCCCCTCGTCTCCAACCTCCTGCCCGCCATGTCCATCGCGGATCCATTCGCGCTCTTGGCGAGCGCTCTCCTCGTCCTGGCCGCGACCGGGCTCGCCATTCTCGGGCCAGCATGGAGGGCCTCTCGCATTTCGCCCGCGGTGGCCCTCCGGGCGCAGTGATGCTCGGCGTGCTCATCGCCCTTGCCTCGGCCCTGGCCACGGGCGAGGCCTCGACCGCAACTCCACCGATCGCGGAGAGCCTGCACGCGGAGGTCGCGCGCGAGCGGAAGTCGCTCGAGGATCTGCCTGCTTCGCCCTTCGTCGACGGCGAGCGGCCGAGATTGAGAGGCCTCCTCGACGACGCCGAGGCGTTGCTGAAGGCCGGCCGGGTGAATGTCGCTCTTGAAACCCTGGCTTCGGCGGGCCCGGGGGTGGCGGCGATCTCACGAGCGTCCACCGGCTGGGACGACAGCGGCAAGGGATCGGGCAAAGGCATCGACGCGCTCAGGAAAGAGTGGGAAACCGTCGGTGCCGAGCTCAAGGCCGGCCGAACGAAGTTTCCTCCCTCCCCGCCAGGCGGTCAGCCGCTCTTCATCCGAGCCCTGGCCGAACAATCGCTCGGCCAGATCGACGAGCATTACGCGGTCGCCGTCGACTACGGCCGGGTGAGCGGCGTGAGCTCGGGGGCCTACTACCTTGGGCGGGCCGAGGGTCAGCTGGCCTTCGCCCTGTTCCTCTCCGGGCTGCGCGCGAAGGAGGCGCGCACGTCCCTGTCCCTCCCTTCCTTCGCGGAGCCCATCGCGCGGATCGAGGACGAGATCGTGAGCGCCTACGCGAAGCCTGGTTCGACCACCCAGCACACCAACTTCATCATCGCGAACTCGTCGCTAAAGCTCGCCAAGGAGTTGAACCGGCACGGCCTTTTCGCGGGGGCGCTCGTCACCGGCCTGCGCAGCCTGTTCGCCCTGGGCCTTGCCACTGTGCCCGTACCCGCCGCCGATCGCGAGCCCGCCCTCTCCGCTGAGCTCGATGATTTCGCGGCCTCGTTCAAGTCCGCCTCAGAGGACCGGAGCATCGGCCTCGCCTTCGTGGAGAAAGCACGGGTGGCGCTGGACAAGAGCCGGGCGGGCGGGGAGACGGGCGACCGCGAGAGGGTGCGCGCGGCCGCGATCGTGGAGCTGGTGCTGCCCCGCTACCTCGAGATCACGAAGGGACTCGGCAAATGATTCAGCGAAGAGACGTGCTCAAGGCCATGGCGGGGACCGCGACCTGGGCGATGGCTTGGCGCCTCGCTGCGGAAGGGTCCGCGCGGGTTCGGGTCACCCTGGTCCGCTGGCCATACACGTGAAACCTGTCCGACCCGGCAAGTTTGCTGGCCAAGGCGGTGGTGCACGGTTACGGCGAAAGAGCGGAGTTCGTCGAGGAGAACTTCTCCGAATCGGCGCTCGCGAAGAAGTTCGGCATCCAGTTCTATCCCGCGGTGTTCGTGAACGAGGTTCTCATCGCCAAGCCCTCCGATTTCTTCGGCAACACCACGGGCCGCTACATCCCGTGGCGCGAACCGAAGAATCAGGAGAAGTTCCGAGCGGATCTGACCCGGATGATCGAGATCGCTCTCAAAGACGCGGGAGAACTCGCGAAGCAGGGAGTGGCAGCCGACCGCGAAGCACCTCCCTCGATCACCGGGATCCCGGCGATAGCACTCACCGACCTCACGGGGAAGGCGATCGACTCGAAGACGCTTCTCGGCAAGGTCACCCTCGTGGAGTTCTGGGCGGAGTGGTGTCCTCCGTGCCGGAGCACGCTCGCCTGGCTTTCCGAGACCCATCGGAAGCTCGGCCTTTCGGTCAACGTCCTCGGCATCGCCGTGGAGTCGGAAGAGGCCAACATCCGTTCGATCGTGGAGAGCCTGAACCTACCCTACCCGATCGTCATGGGGTCGCCGCAAACCGCACTCGCGTTCGGCGACGTGGTTGCGGTGCCGACCCTCTTCGTGTTCGACCGAACCGGGAAGACCGCGAATGTCTTCTACGGCGCGCCCCCCGACCTGCATGAGCAGGTGGCGGCCGCGATCGTCAGCGCCTCGAAATAACCCGGAGCCTTAGCGGCGCACCGCCGCCGCCGGGGGCAGGCGGTTGTTCCAGTCGGGTCCAGGGCTTCGGGCTCACCTCGACCTCCCGGGGTTCACGGACTCCACCTGGCCGCCTTTCAGATTCGCGGCGAAGAAACGCTCGACCCGGCTCCACGCATCCTTGAGCACGTGCTCGCGCGTGAAGTAGTGGAACTCGCCGGGATAGGTCATGAAGGAGACGAGGTCGCCTTTGCCCTTCTTCAAAAGTTCGTCGATCAGCCGCACCGAATGGAGGTAGGGCACGTTCACGTCGGCGGTACCGTGGAGGATCAGGAGCGGGCGCTCCAGCCGGTCCACCCGCGACAGCGGAGAGGCCTGGGCATAGACCGCGGGGCTTTGCTCCGGGGTTCCGATCCGGCTCGCGGTCCAGGCGCCGCGATAGGGATCGTTGTAATACATGACGTAGTCGGCGACCCCGGCGACATCAACGCCGCAGCGAAAGAGCTTCGGCTGATCGGTGAGGGCGAGCAGGGTGAAGAAACCGCCATAGCTGAGGCCCCAGACGCCCAGACGATCGGCATCCACATAGGGCAGGGTCTTGAGGTACTGGCCGGCGAGTGCGGCGTCCCGATAATCGTTCCCGCCCACGTCCATGTGGACGCCCTGCCGCCACGCCCGGCCATAGCCGATGCTGCCCCGATAGTCGGGGGCGATGACGACATAGCCCCGCTGGAGCAGGTACTGATGGAAGCTGTAGTACACCGCGTAGTTCCGTTGCACGTGCCAGCCGTCGTAATTCTGGTTGACGCCATCGCCGTGGATCCAGACGATGGCCGGATGCTTCTTCGTCCGGTCGAGTCCCTTCGGCACGAACAGGTAGGCGGGAACGATCTGACCGTCGGGGCCCTGATAGTTGACCGCCTCGGGGGCGACGAGGGCCGTGCGGTCGACGCTGTCGGGCAGCGAATCGGAAAGCCGCACGGGTGAGGCTCCCGGCCTCGCCTCCATCACGTAGAGGTCGGCGGAGTTCTGGGGATCGGTGTGCTGGTACAAGACCCGCTCGCCTTCCGGCGAAAAGACGGGGGCGATGTTCGTGCCGCGACCGCTCGTGATCATGACCACGGTGGCCCGGGCGGGATCGCCGTTCACATTGATGATGCCGAGATGCCGGACTCCGGGGTGAGTGGGGTCACTGGCATCGAAAACGATCCTCGAACTGTCTTTCGACCATTGCGGCCGCCATGCCTCCACCCTGCCCTTCGTGATCTGAACCGCGGGACCGCCGCTCATCGGCTTCAGATAGATGTGATCCCAGCCGTCGCGGTCGCTGACGAACAGCAGGAATTTCCCGTCCGGCGACACCTGGCCCGTGGCCCCGGCGTCCCCGGTAGGGCTCCAGAACTTCTCATCGGTGTCCTCATGAAGGACGGCAACCTCTCCGTTGCGCGCGTCCGCCTGATAGATCGTGCGCCGCTTGAAGTCAGCCGAGGTTCGATCGAAGACGAGATGGTTCGAATCGCTCCAGCGCAGGCCGAGGAACCCGCCGGGCGGGCCGATGGGAACCGCGGGGCCGCCCGCGACCTTGACCACATAGGCCTGCGCGGGCGTGCGCTCGGTGATGGTGTAGATGATCTTCGCCCCCGAATAGGCCGGGGTTTCGTCATGCCGGATGGTGCGCGCCGAGGTGAAGGCGAGCTGCGCCCCGTCGGGCGAAAAGCTCAGTCCAAAAACACCCGCGAGCTCTCCGACCACCCGGCTCTCCCTCTCGCCTCCGAGCGGCCGCACGAAGATCTCGGCCCCGGTCTCGCCGGAACGCACGTAGGCGACACGCGAGAGGTCGGGCGAGGGAGTGATGCTCGTCTCGTTCCCCGGGGTGCGCCACACCGGGCGGATCTCCCCTCCCGCGGTGATGGGGGCCTGCCAGAGATCCCCGCCGAACGAGTAATACAACGAAGTCCCATCCGCGCTCCAGAAGTATGCGCCCGGCTGGCCTTCCTTGAGGCTCGTGACCGCCCGGGGCCTCTCACCGCCCATCGCGGCGGCCACATAGAGATTCGCGACTCCTGCCCGGTCCCAGAGAAAAGCGACCAGGCGGCCATCGGGCGAGAAGGCGGGACTCGACGGATGCTTGATGTCGACGAGCTGGTCGATGGTCAATGGGCCCTGGGCGAGCGCGATCGACGCGCTCAGGGCGAGGGCCAGGGCGGTGAGCGGGCGGGCGTGGCGATTCATGGGGGCTCCTGCTGCGGCATGAGGTCGCAGGATGACGATCGTAGCGCCGCCGCGAAGGAAAAGAAGGGACTCCCTGAAGAACAGGATCAGGGAGTCGAGGGGTGTTGGGCCAGGAGCCGCTAGAAGACGAGCCGGGCCTGGAACTGGAACATCCGCGGGGGATCCACGTTCGCGAAGGCGGGCAGGGCGATGCGGGAAGACCCGACGGCCACGAGCTGGCCGAACGTGCTCCCGGCCGTCTCGGTGTTTCCGAACACAGTCTGTCCGCGACCCAGATAGTTGCCGTGGTTCAGCAGGTTGAACCCCTCGACGCGCAGCAGCACGGTCGCGGTCTTGGTGGCCTTGAGGCGCGCCTCGATGAAGGCCGCGACATCCTGCGTCCCGGTGCCCCGGAAAGCCGACTTCGGCATCACCGCTCCGTTGATGACCGGACGGTCGTTGTTGGCGCCATCGCCGTTGTTGTCGACACCGGTGGTGGCGTTGAACGGACGCGCGGAAGCGAGCTGGGTAAGGGTGCCGATGGTCAGATCGTGGGGCAGGCGATAAGAGAGAGCGATGACCGCGCGGTGCTTCTGGTCGACCACACTCGGCCCGCGTTCGACTTCACCGAGCCGGGCCAGGTTGTTCTCGTTGGGGCCGATGCCATTCCCATCCGGCTCCGTGGTGTTGGTGGCCTTCGACAGGGTGTAGCTCACATTCAGGTCGAGGCGGGTGCGGCGATAACGGAGCTGGGTCTGGAGCCCGTCGTAGTCGGCCTCGCCGAGATTCATCAGCACGTTGACCTGACGCACGCCGCCGTTCACGGGAAGGATCGGGCGGGTGGCATTGGCGGCTGCAACCGTGCGGGTCTGCCCCGCGGCGGTGCGATCGAACGGCGAGGGGGCATTGAGGTCGACGGTGCGGTCGATGTTGGCGAGGTGCTGATGGACATAGTCGGCTCCGATGAAGAGCCCCCTCACCAGCTCGCGCTCCAGGCCGATCGAGACCACCTGAGAGCGCGGATTCACGAGCTTGTCCGGGTAGTTCGGAAGACTGGCGAAGTTGAGGCCGTACTTCGCGAACTGGCTCGTGTAGAAGGATCTCTGGCCGGCCTGGATGGTGATGTCGCGCGCGGGGAGCTGCGACGGGGCGAGGACGCGCGGATCGAAGGAGAGCGGAAGGCAGGGCCCGGTGAGGCAGGTCGGGAACCCGAACTGCCCGGGGACGGCGGTGTAAGTGGTGAGGCCGTCGAGTCCATTCACGAGATAGCCTGCGACCGCGTTGGAACGGATCTGGGTGTAGTACATGCCGTAGCCGCCTCGAACCGAGGTCCGCGCGTCTCCGCGCGGGTGCCACCCGAAGCCGAGGCGCGGAGCGAGGTTGCCTTTGGCATCGGTGATGGTCTGACGGTCGTAGCGAACTCCGAGATCGAGGGTGAGGTCCTGACCGAGACGGAGGCGGTCCTGGACGAAAGCGGTGTAGAGCGACTGCGACAGCTCATAGCGGTTGATGCCGAAGTCGATGGGTTGGCTGTAGGACTGCACATTCGCCAGGGTCAGCTGATCGAAGGGAAGGGTCGTGGCGGCGAGAAAGGTGAAGGTGCCGAGGATCGGAGTGCCCGGCTCGCTCCCCGTGCCCCCCGAGGTGTGACGGGTCAGACTCGCGCCCATGCGTAGGGTGTGCTTGCCCTTCGACCACGTGGCGGTGTCGGAAAGCTGGATCTGGTGGCTGAAGATGTTCGACGCGCGCGACTGGCCGATGGTGAACGGCACCGCGCCCGCGCGGGTGTACGTGGTGGAGAGATTCTGAGCCTCCCAGAGCGTCACCGGATCGCCGTGCAGGTAGGCGACCCGCGCCTCGTTGAGGAGAGTCGGGCGGATCACCGCGGTGTGATTGACCTGGGTGGTCCAGGAACGGCGCGAGTACTTGCGCGCGACGCTCGGCGCGTTGGTGCCCCCCACCGCGTCCTGTGGATTGTCGTCGTAGAAGCGGTCGAGGTTCAACCGCAGCATCAGGCTCTGGCCCGAGGTCAATTTGTGATCGATGCGGCCGTTGACCAGGGTCTGGCGGTAGTGGCCGGTGTAGTCCAGGTGGCCATCGGCGGGCAGCAGGAAGGCAGGCAGGGTGCTGGAGAGGAGGGTGGTGCGATCCTGGCGGGTGTAGTCGGCGGTGAGGAAGAAGAAGGTCCGATCCTTCACGAGCGGACCGCCGACGCTGCCGGACACCTGGTTGAGTTTGTCGGGGATGTCCACCGGGCTGATGGATGCCAGGGTCGTGGGTACGACACACGTGGAGACCGACGGCGCGCAGAAGCCGTCGGTCGGGAACGACTTCGCCTGCAGGCTGCCTCCGGGGCGGCTCATGAGCACGGCTTCGCCGTGCAACGCGTTGGTCCCGCCCTTGGTGACGAAGTTGAGGGCCGGTCCCGAAGTCCAGCCGTACTCGGATGAGAACGCGTTCGAAAGCACGGTGATCTCTCGAACCGCGCTGATCGGCACGGTGGTGATGGCGGTCTGGCGGCCCCATCCCTCGTCGTTGCTCGCTCCATCGAGGGTGAAGGTGGTGGCGCGTCGCGAACCCACGCCGGTGATGACGTAGGTCGCGTTCACGAAGAGGTCGCCCGTGCCCTTGCCCTGCCGGAACGCGGAGTTGAGCAGGGGCACGCTCGTCACCTTGCGGCCGAGGATCGGGGTTTGGTCGAGTCCCTCGCTGTCGAACGAGCGCCCGATTTGCGCGTCCGCGCGCACTCCCCCGGTGGTCCCGTAAACCGTGACCTCGCTGTGCCCGCCGGTGGCGAGGAGCTTGACCCTCAAGGTCGCGGTCTCGCCCGCGCGCAGGGTCACGCCTTCGACCACGCCGTCGGCAAAGCCAGGTTTGCGAACCGTGACCGCATAAGCGCCGGTGAGGGAGAGGGCGGGAATGGCGGCGCTGCCGAAGGCGTCGGAGACGACTTCGCGCGTGGCGCCGGTGGCGGCGTTGATCACGGTGACGGTGGCGCCGGGGGCGACCGCATTCGTTTCGTCGACCACCACCACCATCAGCGATGACGTGTTCGGCGATTGAGCCAGCGCGGGGCTCACGAAGGCGGCGCCGAGCAGCGCGCGGAACAGGATATTTCTGAGTTTCATGATTCCTTTTTGTCTCGATTCCTACCGGGTGGTGACGACGAAGTCTTTGAAGAGGCTGGTGCTGTCGGTCTTCGCCCACAGGCCGACCCGCCCCTTGACCGGCGGGCGAAGCACGGGGTTGTTCGCGGGGAAGAGGTCGGGGTTCGGCGCGGCGCCGTTGCGACCGGGCCCCGGCTCCGAGCCCAGGGTGTGCTCGACCGCGATCTGATCGTCGACCCAGACCTTGAGATCCACACCTTCGATGGTGAGCTTCAACTCGTGCCAGGCCGCGCGATCGAGCATGAACTTCTTCGCGCGATCCGAGAACTTCACGGGCCGGCGAAGTCCGTTGTGGAACTCCCACAGGGCCACGTTGTTCTCGGTGTCGTTGTAGCGCACGGAGAGCCAGTCGCCGTTCTCCTTCACGTTGAAGAGGATGCCGGAGGCGCGGTCGAGGTCGCCGGCCACGGTCTTGAACTTCACCCGGATGGTCCCTTCGGAGAAATTGTCGAGTTCCTTCAGAACCGCCACCGGGAAGTAGGCGAACTGCTTGGCGTTGTCCATGAGTTCCTCATTGGAGGTGCCATACAAGCGGCGGGCGTTCGCGGCCAGGAGCCTCGTAGGAGCATCCTGGCTCGCCTTCCACGGCGTCCCGTCGACGCGAATGACCTTCTCCTTGCCGTCTTCCGCGACCACCCAGGTGCCCACCATGGGCTCGAAGGTGACGGGCGCCTTCCCCACCTGGTCCTTCTTGAGGTCGGGCTTCAGGTCGGCGGCGTGCCCGAGCGCGCCCGCCAGGGCGAGAAAGAGGACGTTTGGGATGAGTCTTCCGGTCGGCATCATTTCGGTCTCCTGAAAACAAGAAAGCCGGCGCTCAAAACAAGCGTCGGCCAGAGGATGTAGAAGAGCGGGGCGGCTCCCTTGGGTCGTGCCGCGAGGGGATGACCGCGGAAGACGGGGCCCGATTCGGGAGGCGGGGTGAGGGCAGCGAGGGCGAAGATGTTCTCGAGCGCCCCTTCGGCGGTGGTTTCCCGACTCACCGCTTTCTCAACCCCGAGCTGGTACCAGATTTCGCCATAGTGATCGGCGGTCTGCTCGAAGAGCCCCGTCGAGGTGGAGGACACGTAGTGAACGGTCACGTCCTTGAGAACGCGCCGGAGCTTGGTCAGGACGTTGCGGTCGAGGTCATAGCGGCGTGGATCCTCGGGGGCGAGGTGGACTTCGATGGCGAGCGGCTTGCGAATGCGTTCGAGGGTCTGCTCGTCGGCGATCGAGAACGAGTTGTACCGGTTCTCGGAGGCGTCCCGGTTCAGGTGGACGAAGCTCGCCGCACTCATCGCGATCGCGGCCACTCCGATCACTGCGAACGACTCGATCGCGCGCTGCTTCACCGTGACTCCGAGCCTCATCCACACCGCCGCGACGGCGAGCGAGGCGCCCATGAGGATGAGCACGATGAGCACCACGTCCGCCTGCACCAGCCCGTGCTGGAACGAAGCCACCATCACCGGCGGGGTGTAACCGGCGAGGCGTTCCCAAAAGCCCCCCTGAACCGCGGCCACGAAGCTGATCACCCAGGTGCCCACGGTGAAGGCGAGGGTGAGAATGGCCGCGGTCGCCGGATGCTCGGCGAGAGACGCGGCCGCGGCGGCGAGGGCGATGGTGAGGCCGGCGTTGAGCAGGTGGCCCAGGGCCACGGCCAGGATCTCGGGCCAGTGAATGGGACCGCCGTAAAGAGTCCAGAGCCCGAGGGCGGCGAGGGCGCCCGATGAGGCGAGGACCCAGCCCGCGAGCAGGACCGAGGCTTTGAGCCCGATGCGCACCATGGGCGAGAGCGGCTGCTGGAGTTCGAGCTTCAAAGCACCGCTCTGACGATCGGCCGAGACCACCTTGATGGCGACAAAAGGCAGAAGGAACGCGGCGACGATCTCGTAGGCGCTGAAGGTCGGCCCAAAGACGCCGATCAGGGGCGAAAAGGCCTCACCCACTCCCGCCGCGGTTCCGTTGAGGCCGCTCAATTCGGCGTAGGTGTTGACCGCGCTGATGAAGGAGACCCCCACGAGCGGCCCGGTGAAAAAGAGCATCACCCAGAAGGCGCGCGACGAGATCAGCTCACGCCACTCTTTTTCGAGGAGCCACTGCCAGGCTCTCTTAGGTGAGGGCAAGGAAGACCTCCTCCAGATCCGCGGGGGTCGGTCGAGCCGCATCCTCTTGATGACGAGCCAAAGCCGCGGCCTTCAGGTCATCGAAGGTCCCCTCGCCGCACACCTTCCCTCCACTCAGGAGCACGAAGCGGTCGCACAGCCTGGCCGCGTCGGAGATCTGGTGGATGGAGAGGAACAAGGTGCGTCCCGCTGAAGCTTGCGCCCGCAGCGTCTCCTCCACTTCGCGAGACTGTTTGAGGTCGAGGCCGTCGAAGGGCTGGCGGTGTGGCGCCTGGGGTCCGTCGAACTCGATGTAGGGGTGGTTTTCGCTGTTGGCGGTCGACCACTTCTCGGCGTCGGAATCGAACGCCCCCTTCGGTCCGATGAACGGCGCCTTGGGGCTCAGCGCCACCAGTTCGGTCGAGACGGTGCGCCAGTAGTTGAACATCCGCTGCGGGTCCTTGGCGTCGCGCACCAGGGACCGGAACTGCCGCTTGCCCTCGACCGTC
>CAZYEA010000051.1:0-20725 GCA_964646485.1 uncultured Acidobacteriota bacterium | reverse complement strand
GGGCGCTCACATCCGAAAACGACTTTGGAACAATGTACAGGGGAGGCTTCGCGCTCGCCTTCATCGACGAGGGGCGGGCGTCACCAAGATCCTGCGGATACCAGAGAACGTGCTCAAGCTTGTTGAGGAGCGGCGGGCGGCGCGAAGTTGACTTGCTATTTCTTCTACTTTTGTATGAGTATTAGTCATGGCGAAAAGCGAGCGGCCCGGGCCCTTCGAGGAAATCGTGCTTCTTGCGGTGGCGAGACTGGGCGATGAGGGGTACGGCGTCACCATCCTGCGGGAGATCGAACAGTGCACCGGCGACGAACCGGCTCTCGGCGCGATATACGCGACCCTCGAACGCCTCGAGACACGCGGCTGGGTGACTTCGTATCAGGGTGAGGCCTCCCCCGTTCGCGGAGGCCGGGCGAGGCGGCATTACCGGCTGACCGCCGCCGGATCGAGAGCACTCGAGGCCAGCCGCAAGACGTTCGACCGGCTTTGGGAGGGTCTCGCCCTGGGCCGAGGCGCGCGGTCATGAAGAACCAGCCGGCGCCTCCTCGCTTCGCCCTCCGCCTTCTGGAGTGGACCGCCCCGGGTTCCGACCTCGACTGCATGCGCGGCGATCTCGAGGAAGAGTTCGAGCGACGCCGCGTTCACGGCCACACGCAGGCGCGGCTCTGGTACTGGCGGCAGGTTCTGCGCTCGACGCCCGCGAATCTGCGAAGACGGTACAACGAAGAGCACGCCTGGCAACGGGCCCATCCCAACCTCTACGAGGGCGACACGACGATGACTTCCTTCCTCCACGATCTCCGCTTCGCCTGGCGCTCGGTCGCGCGCAACCAGCGGCTCGCCGCCACCATCGTGGCGACCCTGGCCCTCGGCATCGCGACCACCACCGTGATCTTCAGCGTCATTGATGGTGTCGTGCTCAGTCCGTTCCCCTTCCCGGAGCCCGACCGGCTGGTGGGTGTGGGCAGCGCGTTTCCGAAGATCCACCAAGACGTCACTTTCTGGGAAAACCTCTCCCCCGCCGAGTACGTCGACCTGCGCGACGGCAGCCGCACGCTCACCGACATCGTGGCCTGGGACATGGGCAACCGTCAGATCTCCGAGGGCGGGGCCACCGAAAACGCTTTCAGCGCGTTCTGGTGGGGCGACGCATTGGAGACCCTCGGTGTCCAGGCCGCGGTCGGTCGCGGTTTCACCGACGACGAGGTGAAGGCGGGGCGGAAAGTGGCGCTGGTGAGCCATCGTTTCTGGACGAACCGTATGGGCGCGGATCCCGGTCGAGTGGGCTCGGCGCTCATCGTGAATGGCGAGGTCTACACGCTCGTGGGTGTCCTGCCGCGCCGGACCCTGATCTACGGCACCGACTTGTGGCTCACCATGCCGGTCGGGCCGGACGCGTACCCGCGCGGGCGAAGACAATTCCAGGTCCTCGGCCGCATCGCGCCGGGAAAGACCGTCGAAGATGTGAACGCGGAACTTGAGCTCATCGCGGCGCGCACCGACACCCAGTTCCGTTCCGCCCAGCCCGAGTACGAGAAGTGGCGGATGGAAGCGCGTTCGTTCCTCGACATCAACGTCGGCATGATGCGGCCGGTCGCGGCGGTCCTCTTCTTCGCCGCGCTCTTCGTGCTTGCCATCGCCTGCGTGAATGTCGCGAGCCTGCTCCTTGCCCGCGCCATGGAACGCAGCCGAGAGATGGCCATGCGCGTGACGCTCGGGGCGAGGCGCGGTCAGATCCTCCGGCAGCTCGTGTGTGAAAGCACCTTGCACGCATTACTCGGCGCCCTGGCCGGAACGCTTCTCGCCACCCAGGGCGTGAACGCACTGCAGTACGCGCTGTCGCGTGTCACCATACCGATCCCGGGCGAGATCTCCCTTTCCCTTCGAGTGCTCGGAGTCACGCTCCTCGTTTCTTTGATCTCGGGCTTCCTGTTCGGTCTCGCGCCCGCGCTTTACACCCTCCGCCGCGACACCCAGTCCGCCCTTCGCACGGAGGGCGCCACGTCTCCCGGTGGCGGTCGCCGCCTGCGCGCTCATCGTTTCTTCGTGGGATTCCAGATGGCGTTCGCGGCGCTCCTGGTGGCATGCAGCGGCCTGCTCATACGGAGCCTGACGCAGTTGCAGTCGGTCGACCCCGGCGTCGCCGCAACCGATGTCCTCGGGTTTCGGACCACGCTCCCCACCGAGCGCTACTCTGACCCTGGCGCCTTCCAGCGTTTCTTCGAAACCATCGAGACGAACCTCGCGTCTCTCCCGGGGGTGAAAGCGGTCGCGCTCGCGACCCAGACGCCGCCCACCTACTTCTCGACCATGTCGTTCCAGGTAGAAGGCCGGGAGGTGGCGGAGGAGGGCGCGCTCAAGAACGCGTTCTTCACCGCGGTCTCGCCCAACTACTTCGCGACCATGGGCATTCCCCTCGTCAGTGGCCGGGGCCTGACCTCCACCGATATCCAGGGCGGGCCAGCGGTTGCGGTTCTGAATGAGTTCGCCGCGAAACGCTATTTCCCCAATGGCAGCGCGATCGGCCAGCAGCTCCGCTTCGGCAAGAAGGGCGAGGGTCCGCTCGCCGAGGTGGTGGGAGTGGTGGCGTCGATGAAAAACCGGGGGCTCGATCGGCCGGAAGCGCCCGAGGTCTTCGTGAGCCTTGCGCAAGTGGGCTTCTCGAACCAGCTGATGACCGTGGTTCGCGCGACCGGGGACCCCCTGACCCTCGTCGCACCGGTGCGTGAAGCGGTGAAACAGGTCGATCCCGCTCAGCCCATCTACCAGGTGCAGACCGTCGAGCAGGCCTTCGCGAGCCAGGGTATCCAGCGACGCATCGCCACCGTGGCGCTTCTGGTGTTCTCCCTGTTTGCCTTGTTCCTGGCTTCGGCGGGCGTCTACTCCGTGGCTTCCTACGCGGCGGCCGCGCGCACCCGCGAGATCGGCGTGCGCCTGGCGATCGGGGCCACCGCGCGGCACGTCCGGACGATGGTGGCGAGGCAGGCCCTCATTCCGGTGACCATCGGCGCCGCCTTCGGCCTTCTCGGAGCGGTGGCCGCGGGCAAGGGGATGGGAGGGCTGCTCTTCCGGGTTGAGGGTTACGACCCTGTGGTCCTGCTCTCCTCCTTGGTTGTTCTCGCCCTTGTGGCCCTGCTCGCCGCGGACGGCCCGGCTCGACGGGCGAGCCGCACCAATCCCGTGGCCGCCCTCGGCAGCGAGTAGCCCGCCACTTTCAGGCGCAGGCCGCGGACGATCCCCCGCTCGCCCTCGTCGCCCTCCTTCGATCAGATGAACTTCTTCCCCTCGGCCCACAGCACCCGGAGGGGCCGCTTCGGCCGTCGACAGATCGCCACCGGGTCCGCGCGCTCATACGGCATGGCGAGAGGATTCGTCATCGCGGCCACCGGCTGAACATCCTCGAACGACCCGCGGAGGTCCTCCACGGACTGCCCGACAGTGATCACGACCGCGGCCGCGGGATTGCCCGGTCCCCACAGATAGAAGTTGTTGTGCTGGCTCACCGCGGCGGGAAGGCCGAGCTTCCGACCGTAGTAGTTGATGGCGCCCGTCTCGCCGTAGTTGTCGCCCACGATGATGGCGTTCTTGCGCTCCTCGTCGTTGAGGGAGCGCCAGGCCGTGGCGGTGATCGAAGTGAGCTCTTCCCATCCGAAGCGATCGGCGAAGTGCTGGGGCAGGACGCCGAGCGCGCTCCGCTCGGCCTGCTTCGGCGCGACGCCGATCGCCTGCATGTAAGGGCCGATCCGATCCGCGCCCAGGAGGGGAACCACGATGGGCAGCGGAATCGCGGCGGATAGCAGGAGCACGGCCAATGCCGCCGGCCGCAATCGCGCGGCCCGCGGTGAGCTCAACCGACCCTCGGCGAAAACCCCCCCGGCGGCGAGAGGCATGAGCATCGCCGGAGCCAGGTAATACGCCTTGCCGTTCATGAAGCCGAGGAATGCCACCACGAACATGATGCCGAATGCGCGTGCGGGGCCCGCGCCCTTTGCGAACAGCAGCCAGCCAAGCCCCGGGATCCAGACCAGGCAGTTGAGCGGGCCGAAATCCAGGATTTGCGAGCTGAAGAAGCCCCACGGCCCGAGCGACACGTTCTTGAAACGCGCGGCATTGCGGATGAACTCGGCGGTGGGCCAGTCGTTCTGAACCTGCCAGACGACATAGGGAGCGAACAAGGCAAAGGCGATGATGGCCGCGATCCATGGCCCGCGCTCTCGGAGGTGAGAGCGCAGGGGAGTGAGGAGGAGAACGGCCGCGAGGCCGGCGCCCAGTACGAGCACGCTGATCTTGTTGAGGAGCCCGAGCCCCAGGACCAGGCCGAGCTGAAGCCAGACGGGTGTCGTCTCGGAGGCTTCCATGCGGCTCAGGCGAATCACGAGATGAAAGGCGGCAAGCCAAAACAGGAAGTCGAAGGCGTTCATTGAATAGAAGCCGGTGATGCCGAAAACGGTGGGGGCCGCGAGCACAGAAACCGCGGTCATGACCCTCGCGAAAGCGCCGCCCCCCATGGCACCCGCGAGGCTGCTCGTGAGCAGTACGATCAGGCCGCCGGCGAGGGACGGCAGGACTCTCAAGGAGTGGATGGAGTCACAGAAGATCGCGCGCCACAGGGCGAGGATGAGGATCGAGAGCGGCGGATGGTCCACGTAGCCAAAGGCCGGATGGTCCGCGCAGGCGAGGTAGTAGAACTCATCGCGGAAGATGGGGTAGCGAGGGCCGAACGCCATCTGCAGACCGAAAAAGGCGAGCGCGCAACCCCAGACGCCCTTCGGAACGCGAGCCGGAAGTTTCGACCTCATGGCCGCGAAACTCTAGCGCCCTCGGCGACGATGGCGATGAACTTCTTCCGATCAGGAAGACCCTCTAGAGTCCACTGCCATGTCCGGGGACAACGAAGAGGGGGCGATGAAGACGGGCACCCGGCCGGAGCCGCAGCCCAGGTCGTCGCCTCCGCCCATCTCCCGTCCCCGTAGCGGGAGTCAGCCCAGCGCCGGTCGTTTCGCGCCCGGCGAGGTCGTCGCCGAACGTTTTCGGATCGTCGGTCTCCTCGGCAAGGGCGGGATGGGCGAGGTCTATCGCGCCGATGACCTGCGGCTCGGTCAGCCGGTAGCCCTCAAGTTCCTGCCCGAGTCCTTTGCCGCCGATGCGGACCGCGTGGAGCGCTTCTACAACGAGGTGCGTGTCGCGCGTCAGGTCTCTCACCCAAACGTCTGCCGCATGTATGACATTGGCGAAGTTTCCGGCCTTCACTATCTCGCCATGGAGTTCGTCGATGGCGATGACCTCGCTTCGCTCCTCCGCCGCATCGGCCGGCTTCCGGAGGACAAGGGGCTCGACATCGCACGCCAGCTCTGCGCAGGTCTGGCCGCCGCCCATGATCGCGGCGTTCTTCACCGCGACCTCAAGCCCGAGAACATCATGATTGACGGCCGGGGCAAGGTGCGCATCACCGACTTCGGCCTCGCCGGCATCGCGGACGAGATCGCGCAGGGCGATGTGCGTTCAGGCACGCCCGCCTACATGTCTCCCGAACAACTGAGCGGCCGGGAGGTCACCACAAGGAGCGATGTGTACTCCCTCGGTCTCGTGCTCTACGAGATCTTCACGGGCAAACGCGCGTTCGAAGGCAAGACTTTTGTGGAGTTCCTTCGCAAGCATGAGCGCGAGGCGCCGCCCGAGCCTTCACGACTGGTGACGAATCTCGATCCGGCGATCGAAAGCGTGATCCTGCGCTGCCTGGCCAAGGATCCTCTGGCCCGACCCTCCTCCGCTCTTTCGGTTGCGGGCGGCCTGCCCGGCGCGGATCCGCTCACCGCCGCGTTGCTCGCGGGTGAAACCCCTTCTCCCGAGATGGTCGCGGCGGCGGGAGGGACGGGCTTGCCGTCTCGGAGAGTGGTGATGGCGAGCGCGCTGGTGACGCTCGCCGCGACCCTCGCCGTGGTCTTTCTCGGCATCCAGAATCAGATCCAGGACTACGCTCCGATGGGGAAGCCAACGGCGGTCCTTGAAGATCGTGCGCGCGACATTCTGAGGGCCCTTGGATCGGGTGAGGCTGCCGATGCCGCTACCGGATACTCCTTCGACGCCGAGTACCTGCTCGACGTGGCCAGGAAAGACCAATCGCAAACGAGGTGGGATCACCTCGCCACGAACGAACCGCCGGTTCTGCAGTTCTGGTACCGCGAGAGCCCCAGGCCCCTGCTGACCCTGGACGTCGCCGGGAGGGTGTACGCCGGGAATCCGCCCGTCGGGATTTCCGGCATGGCCGGAGCCTGGCTCAGCACTACCGGACGCCTTGTGGAGTTCTATCGCGTGCCTCCGCAGCGCGACCCTCCCGCCGCGAACCCGCCCCCGCCGGCGGACTTCTCGAAACTCTTCGGCTTCGCGGACCTCGACCCCGCGGTTTTCAAGGAAGCCACTCCCGAGTGGATGCCGGCCTTTGGCTTCGACGAACGGAAAGCGTGGACCGGCGCCTACGCCAGCCTGCCCAATCGCGCGATTCGCGTCGAAGCCGCTGGGTATCGGGGAACGCCGGTCTGGTTCAAGATCATCGGGGAGTGGCAGCGGCCATTGCGGATGGAGCCCTTCAAGCCCAACGCACAGCAGCGGCTGGGTCAGATTCTGAGCATCGCCATGATCGTGTCGATGATTGTCGCGAGCGTCGCCCTCGCGCGGCGCAACCTCCTGGCGGGACGGGGAGACGGGCGCGGGGCCATGACCATCACCCTGGCCGCGATCATCCTGGGCTCGTTGATCTGGCTGCTCCGCGCGCATCATCTTGCCGACGTTGCGCGGGAGTTCCAGCTGGCCGTGGTGGGCTTCTCGGATGTTCTGCTCCAGGCGGCGTTCTTCGGCACCATCTACCTGGCCCTCGAACCGTTCATCCGGCGGCGTCATCCGGAAATGCTGATCTCCTGGACGCGCCTCCTCACCGGCCGCCTGACGGATCCTCAGGTTGCCAGTCACGCTCTGATTGGCACGGCCGCGGGCGCCCTGTTCGCCGTGCTTGGCTCCCGGCCTCTTCAGGAGTTCTTTGGCATGCCGCCCGATATCCCCACGGCGTTCATGATCGACGCGGTTCTGAGCACGCCGGATGCGATTGTTCCGCTCCTGGCCCGGATACAGCAGGGCGTCGGCATCGGCCTCGCCACCTTGCTTCTGCTCGTGGGCCTCGAACAGATTGTCCGGAAGCTGTGGCTCGCGGCAGCCTTGACCATGATGGCGATCATCGCGCGCGAAGCGCTCTCGGGACAGGCGCCCTGGCTGTTCGTGTTCGTCCTCTACAGCCTCCTCTTCGCTCCGCCCATGTTGGCGCTTCTCCGCTACGGCGTGGTGGCGTTCGTGTTCTCGCTGGTGTCGATCAACGTCCTCGGCAGCTATCCCGTCACCGGCCAACTGGGCGCGTGGTACTCAACCCCGACGCGCGTGGTCCTCGGGTACGTGGCGCTCGTTGTGTTTTGGGGATGGCGCTATGGACGGGCACCGGTTGTGCCGCGCTGACACGAACACGGTCTTTTCACCGGATCCTCGCCAACCGCTCTACCGACAGCTCTCTGCGGCCTGCACACTGTTACCTCGTCGCCGCCGCCGGATCCCGCACGGACGGGAAGTACCAGACACGCTCGATGAGGCCATCGCGGACTTCATAGACGGCGTGCGACTGCTGGCTGAGCCGCGTGCCGTCTTTCGTGGTCCAACCCGCCCGTTCCCGGACAGAGAGAAACGCTCCCGTCTGCTCGATCGTCACGAAGTCAGAGCGCACGTCGGGCAGAGACTTGAAGTAGCCGGTGAGCCAGGTGCGGAGCGCGTCGCGACCGTCGCCGTCCGCTACGAGCTTGTCGGCGTCGAGGGAGTACCACTTCACCTTGGGCGAAAGAAGGGCCGCGATCGCGTCGGGTTCATGGCGGTTGAACGCGTCGAGATAAGCCCGGAGGATCACAGCCTCCGGAGTGGTGAGCCACTCGGTGGTGCCGTGGGCGAACGGCGAGAAGACATCGATCTGGACCTTGAAGACGCCGCTCGCGATGGCAGGGTCCGGGGCGAGCTGCGCGCGAGCCGCGGCTTCGTCGGGAACGCGGAGGACGAGCAGGCCCAGCTCACCAAACCGCGCGCCCAGCACCAGCGTGCCTTCGCGCCGAAGGCGGGCGATGTTGGCGCTGTGCTCCTTCATGCCGGTCTGGTCATTGGGGGGCTTGGCGGTATCCCAGGCCGGGCCGGTGGAGAGCCGAACCGCGAACAGGCGGGGCGGTGGCCCCAAGGCCGAAGGCGATTGAGCAAGCGCCAGTGCGCATGAGACAAGTGAGACCAGGAGCATGGGGAACAACCTACCCGAAGCTCGCCTCAACTCGCCAGGGCGTTCGGGCGACCGTGTCCACCCCACCCGGCTGGCCGCGCAGACCGACCGCGGCACTCCCTCTCGGTTAGATCATGAAGGCGCGCAACCAAGTGCAGATTCTTCAGGGGGACCTCCAGAAAGCTGGGGGACGCCTCACAAATGCGCCTCTCCGCCCAGGTCGGGTACCGCGCGAGCGGCCGGGATTCGTTTGTTGGCCGGCCCGTCCCTTCCACGGGCCTGAGGGCGTGGACCTTGACCCCCGGAGTCCGCCTCCGCCTGGGGCCTGGGGTTTCCGCCTACGTCTATGTCAAGACGCCGGTCGCGACTTCGGTCAACGACGCCCAATTGCGTCCGCGGGTCGACATCCTCGCCGGACTCTCCCGTTCGTTCTGACTCGGCGTGTCCCTGGCGGCCCCGCGGGCCGCCAGGTTTCCCTCCGCGGACTAGAACTGAAACCGCACGGCCGCACGGATGTCGCGGCCGGGCAGCGGCACCAGATCCTTCAGGTAGGAGACGTGGTTCCGTCCAAGAGCGTTGCCGAGGTTGGTTCCACGCAGCACCAGGTCGGTCAGCGTCCGTGAGCCGCCGAAGATCCGATAGCTGACCGTCGCGTTGATGAAGGTGTGGCCGTCGGTGGGGAGCTCGAAGGCGGAGATCCTCTCCTGGGTCTGTACCCGCCTTGCCTCCGCGCGTGCGTCGAATCGAGCATCGCGATAGTGAAGGCCTCCTCCGAGGCGCATGGGCGCGATCCGCGGCAGGGGTTCGCCGGTCCGATCGATGGCCGCGCGCACGTAGTCCGCCGAGCCGTCGATGCTCAGGTGCCGGTTCGACTTGTCGAACACCACCAGGCTCGCCTGGGTTTCAAAGCCCCAGAAGGTCGCGTCTCGCTGCTCGTACTGAACCACCCGCAGCCCGTCCTCCTCCTCGTCGGTGAAGCGCTCGAAGATGTAGCCACGGAAGGCGTTCCGGAAGAAGGAGACATCGAAGGTGAACGGTCCGCCACTCTTCTTGATGGAGGCGTCGAGGCCGAGGCTCTTTTCTTTCGACATCGTGGGATCGCCGACTTCAAAGGCGTTGGTCGCGGCGTGCGGGCCGTTCGAGAAGAGTTCCTCGGCGCCCGGAAGGCGCTCGGAATGGGACAGCGTGAGTGCGAACGCGACCCCCTTGTTCGCGCGCACGCTGATCCCGGCCGAACCGCTCACCCCCGTCTGTGTCCTGGAGTCCCCGGTGTCGGTGTCGACCATCTGATGCTCGACCCGGCCTCCCAGGGCCAGGCGGGTGCGGCCCGTACCGATTTCCTCGAGGACGAACGCAGCCAGCGAATGGGTCTGGCTCGGCGGAAGGAACGCCTCTTCTCCGGTCACGGTCAGGTCACGCCCCTGAGCCTGGAAGCCGAAGGCGCCGTGGAGAGGCCCCGCGTCCTGGTGCAGAAGCTCCACCCGCCCTTCATAGCCCTGGTTGTCGAAGCGGGTCCCGACCTCGCTGCCTTCGAGCTCGCTGTGTTCGTAATCCGAGACGCCGAAGCGGAACTTCAATCCGCGGAAGGCGCCGAAGGGCTCGCGGATGGCGCCCTTCAGATCGAGGCGCCGCTGCTTGAGGTCGATCGATACGCCCTCTTCGCTCGGGATTCCGTAGTTGGAGTTGAACATCGCGATGTTGGCGCCGAGGAAGCCGCGATCACCCACCACCGATGCGCCCACCGAGCCCGAGGTGTTTTCGGTCGCCGAGTTTGCGACCGTGCCCTCAGGGAGCGGAACCTTGACGTCATCCGTGTTTCGACGCAGGCCATCCGCGTGCCAGACGAAACCGCCCTGGCCGCCGTGGAGGGAGGCTCCGCCCTGCTTTTCGCCGGACACACTTCCCAGCGCCAGGTCGACCGCCCCCCCCCCCGCCCGCTCCGCCTTCGCCTCCGGGATGCGGCCGTCGATCACGTTCACCACTCCGCCGATGGCGGTGCTTCCGTACAGGAGGGTCGCCGGCCCGCGCACGACTTCGATCTGCTCGGCGGAAAGCGGATCGAAACTCACCGCATGATCGGGGCTGGTGTTCGATGCGTCGGCCATTCCAATGCCTCCTTGGAGGATGCGCACGCGATCGCCGCCGAGACCGCGAATGACCGGGCGGCTGGCGCCGGGCCCGAACGAGGTCGAACTCACCCCGGGTTGTTCGGCCAGGGTTTCGCCCAACGTCGACTTGAGGCGCGACGCGAGGTCGAGGCCGGCGAGCACGGTGATGGGCTTGGCGGTCTCGGCGAGGGAGGAGGCGTCGAGGCCTGACGTCACCACGATCGCTTCCTCGTGGGCGGCGATGCTCAGGACGATGTCCACCACCGGCGATCCCTGCGCGGGCGGATCGACGCGTACGACTTTGATGCCGAAGCGATCGGATTTCGCCTCGATCAGATAGGACCCGCGGGGCACCGCTTCGAAGCGGTAGGAGCCGTCCGGGCCCGCATCGGTATGACGGGCGAGTTCGACGATGCGAACGTGAGCCCCGCTCACCGGCAGTCCGTCCGTGGAGGTGACCTTGCCGCTGATGTTGAAGTCCTGAGCGGCGGCGAACGATGAGCCAAGGCCCAGGACCAGCGTGGTCCGGGCGAGCAGGCGTGCGGAAAACGAAGACGTGAAATGGGAAAACATGGAAGAAGAAAGCTCCTAAAGGAAGACGACCTGAAAACAGATGGAGCTCGCGCGAGGAAATTCAGCGCACGCGCATCGCCCCATCGGGGAGACGACAGGATTTCAGGCGGAGGCGGGAGGAGCTCGACCGGGAGGCAGGAGACAAACGGCTGCGTCGAGGGGGCGCGGGTCGGGCGCCTTCTCGATATCGGCGGCCAGGTTCAGGCCAGCGGGAAGGGTCGCGAAGGTGACGAGGTCGGTGACCGCGCTCAGGTGCGCGCGACACGCGAGACAATGACTCTCGACCGCGCACCCGTCATCCGTGTGAGGAAGGAAATCGGCGACCGCGAAGAGACCGACGAGCGCCACCAGGACGCCCATGGCGATCTTCAGCCGGAGTGGATGCGTTCGCCTCACCGCTTTGTAACCTGACGAGAGGCTACCAGAACCGACTTGCCGCCCCGCGCTCGTTCCGATCGCACCTAAGGAAGAAGGATGGTGCAGCCCGTGGTCTTTCGCGCCTCGAGGGCGGCGTGCGCATCGCTCGCTTTCGCGAGAGGGAAGGTCTGATCGATGCGGATCTTGACCGTGCCGCTCCCCACCACGGCGAAGAGGTCATCCGCCATCTCCTGGGTGGTCTCTCGAGTGGTGATGTGGGCAAAGAGGGTCTGCCGGGTCACGTAGAGCGAACCCTTCTGCGCGAGCACTCCGGGCGCGAACGGTGCGGGCGGGCCGGAAGAGTTGCCGAAGCTCGCCATCAGTCCGAAGGGCCCGAGGCAGTCGAGAGAGCGGTCCCAGGTGTCCTTTCCCACCGAGTCGTAGACCACCTTCACTCCCTTACCTCCGGTGATCTCCTTCACGATGGGCAGGAAGTTCTCTTTGTTGTAGTTGATGACGTGAGCGGCGCCCAGTTCCTTCGCGAGCGCGCACTTCTCCTCCGACCCCGCGGTGCCGATGAGCTTCAGCCCGAGAGCCTTCGCCCACTGACACGCGATCAGGCCGACCCCGCCCGCGGCCGCGTGGAACAGAACGAAGTCGCCCGGGTGAAGTCCGCCCTGGGGGAGGGTGCGCTTCAGGAGGTATTGCGCGGTGAGCCCCTTGAGCATCATGGCGGCGCCCGTCTGAAAGGAGATGGCGTCGGGCAGCTTGCACACCGTCAGCGCGGGCATCACCCGACGCTCGCAGTAGCTGCCCGGGGGCCCGCCCGCGTAGGCCGCGCGATCTCCCACCTTCAGATGCGCGACACCTTCGCCCACCGCTTCCACCACTCCCGCGCCTTCGAGGCCGAGAGCCGCGGGGAGGGGCAGGGGATACAGGCCGGTACGGTGGTAGACGTCGATGAAGTTGAGACCGATCGCGCGGTGAGAGATGCGGATCTCGCCGCGTCCGGGTTCACCGACTTCGAGGTCGACGAGCTTGAGCTGCTCGGGCCCGCCCGTCTGGTCGATGCGGATGGTCTTGCTGGGGTGGGCCATGACGGGTTCCTTCCGAGGCGAATTGCGAAGACGCCTCATTCATCCTACCCGCCCCGCAGGCGAACCTGCTCATGAGAACCTCATCGAAACCGGAGCGCGCGCTCAGGACTTTCCGCCCCGCGGGGTCGCATACTTCGGCGCGATGACGGCCAAACGTCCCTGGTTGATACTTCTGCTCGGAGTGGGGGCCTCCGTTCTCGCCGTCCTCTTTCCCCTATGGCGGGAGGCGGGGAGGAAGGGCGGACAGACCGTCGCCGAACCCTTCCGCATCGCGGGCAACTTCTATTACGTCGGCGCCTCCGACACCGCCGCGTTCCTGCTCACCGGTCCGCAGGGTCACGTGCTCATCGACGGCGGCCTTCCGGGAACCCCTCCGCTCATCATGGCGAGCATCGCCAAACTCGGCTTCGACATTCGCGAGGTGAAAATCCTCCTGAACTCGGAATCGCTCTTCGACCACGCCGGAGGGCTCGCGGAGTTGCAGAAGGCCTCGGGCGCCGAGTTGTGGGCGAGCGAGGACAGCGCCAAGGCTCTGGCCGCTGGCGGAGACCAGGGCGAGTATTCAACCCTTCTCCCCATGAGGCTCTTCGTCTGGGCCGGGATCACCCGCTATACCGCCCCGCGGATCGATCATCGGTTCAAGGACGGCGCCACCATCACCCTCGGGCCGATCAAGCTCACCGCCCACATCACCTCCGGCCACGCCCGCGGTTGCACCACCTGGTCGTTCCGCGTCCGCGACCGCGAACGCGACTTCGATGTCGTGAGTGCGTGCAGCGTGGAGCTGCCCCCGGGCTTTGTCTCGCTGGTCGAACCCGAGAACTATCCGGGCATCCGGGCCGACTTCGAGCACACCTTTGAGGTGTTACTCAGCCTGCCCATGGATATCTGGGTGACTTCGCACGCGCGAGCGTTCGGCAGGTACGCGAAGTTCGTCGAAAGCGGCAAGGCCAGGGACCCGGTGGAGCCGTTCCTGGACCGTGCGGGGTATCTCGCCTACCTGGACAAAGGAGAGACAGCGTTTCGCAAGCTGCTTGGAGAGCAGCAGGGGCGTCGCTGACCAGCCTGGGCTTTTGGATTCTTTTTGGATCTATTCAAGGGTTCCTTAGGGACCGGCCGGCCTCCGGGGTGACAGAGTCGTCCCCGTCCCAACGGAGGATCCATGAAACACCTAAGCGCCACCCTTGCCACGCTCCTCATCGCATGTGCGACACCGGCCCTCGCCGGAATCACGGACAGCCAGACTCTTGCCGACCTGACCCACGGCGACCGGGTCAAGGTGCGCCTCTCCGCCGGAGGCAAGGTCATCCGGGGACTCGTCGATGCCTCGAAGCCTGACGAGTTGGCCGTCCAACCCCTGGATGCGGGCGAGCCCCTCCTCAGGCTTACGCCCCAACAGATCGCGAAGCTGGAGGTCGTGCGGGGACGGCATGGGCATTGGAAGGAAGGCGCTGTCATCGGCTTCATCCCGGGCGCCGTGTTCCTCACCCTCCTGTCGGTCGCCCTTGATGACTGTTATCGCGACTGCGGCAACACCGGGCAGCATCTCGCCGCCGGCGCGGTGGGAGGCGCGATCACCGCGGGCGCGGGTGCGCTCATCGGGCTCGCCATAAGGACCGATCGATGGGTTTCCGTGACCCCGTCCCGCAAAAAGCTGGCGCTCGACCTCGGCCCGACGAGGGGCGGCTTCCAGGCGAACCTGGCCCTTCGCTTCTGAAGCCCTCCGACCGAGGAGGGAGGCCCGCGATCGACCGGCCTTCCCGCGGCGGTTTGCACCGCGCGTTGATAGCCTCGCCGGACTCCAATGGAACCGCGAGCCCCCTGGTGGTCGAGATGGGTGGCGCTCGCCCTTGGGCTCGGCGCCGCCGCGGCCGCCGTGGCGCAGCCGACCGAGACAGGCGCCCTGACCGTGGAGGTTCGCGCGGAAGGGAAGCCGGTGCCGGGCGCGGTCGTGCGCGCCCGCTCTGAACAGGCGATGACAAACGAGACCGGCGAGGTCACGTTCCGCGTAGCGGAAGGCGAGTACAGCCTCACCATCGAGGCGGGGGGATTCGTGCCCGCGATCGCTGAGGCGTCGGTGAAGGCCGGCGCGTCGGCGCGGGTGAGCGTCGATCTGGAGGCGCTCGAGGAGGAAGTGCTCGTCTCCGCCACGCGCAGCGCCACCCGGCTCGAAGACCAGCCCCTGCGCGTCGAAGTGATCGACCGCGAGGAAATCGAGGAGAAGGCGCTCATGACGCCGGGGAGCGTCGCCATGCTCCTCGGCGAAACCACCGGTCTGAGGGTTCAAGTCACGGCCCCTTCGATGGGCGCGTCGAATGTCCGCATCCAGGGCCTGCGCGGTCACTACTCGCAGCTCCTCGCCGACGGCCTTCCTCTTTATGGCGCGCAGGGTGATTCTTTCAGCCTGCTCCAGGTGCCGCCGCTCGACCTCGGCCAGGTCGAGGTGATCAAGGGCGTGGCCTCGGCGCTCTACGGCGCCTCTGCTCTGGGAGGGGTCGTGAATCTGGTCTCGCGACGCCCGCGCGCCCGCGAGAACGAAGTCCTCCTGAACGCCACCACCCTCGGCGGGATCGATGCGACCACGTGGCTCGCGCGGCCGGGGACCTGGTCCTGGTCCGCGATCGCGGGCTACCACGGCCAGGCGAGGAAGGACGTGGATGGCGACGGCTGGGCCGACCTCGCCGGCTACGACCGCGGCATGGTGCGGCCGCGGCTCACCTTCGACAACGACGCGGGCACGTCGATCCTGATCACCGCGGGCTTCACCGCGGAAGACCGCGACGGCGGCACCCTCGCCTCGTTTCGTGCGCCCGATGGCCTGCCCTTCGCCGAGACCCTCGATACGCGCCACGCCGATGCGGGTGCGGTGGGGAAGTGGTTCGTTGGAAGATCGCTCGTGTCCTTGCGCGGGTCGTTCGTGCGCAACTCCCTCGACCGCGGGTTCGGCAGCGCGCGCGAGGACGGCGTGCGCGCGACCTGGTTCAGCGAAGCCTCGATCACGGGTGCGGCCGGCCGGCATACCTGGGTAGGCGGAGTCGCATTCCAGCGCGACCAGTACGACTCGCCCTCCCTGCCGCGCTTCGCCTTCGCTTTTTCCTCGCCCGCGGCCTTCGCCCAGGACGAGATCCGGTTCGGCCCCCGTCTCACCCTCGGGGGGAGCGTGCGCGTCGATCGTCACTCCGAGTACGGAATCCTGCTCAGCCCCCGCGCCTCGATGCTGGCGCGTCCGAGTGAAGCCTGGATCCTGCGCGCGTCGTTCGGCGGCGGCTCCTACGCGCCCACGCCCTTCAACGAAGAGACCGACGAGACCGGCTTCTCGCGCCTGCGCCCGCTGAGCGGGCTCCGCGCCGAGCGCGCTACCGGCGGCGCGGTCGATGCCACCTTCCACCGCGGTCCGGTGGAGATCTCGGCCACCGCCTTCGCGTCGCGGGTCCGACGCCCGGTGCAGCTGAGGGCGGTGGGCCCAACCGCAGTGGCTCTGCAGAACGCGCCTGAACCCACGCGCACTCACGGGACTGAACTCATCCTGCGCTATCGGCACGCGGGCTTTCTCGTCATGGGCACCCACGGCTGGACGAGGTCGACCGAGCTCGACCTCGACACGGGCGCGCGCCGCGAGGTGCCGCTCACTCCCGCTCACTTCGCCTCGCTCAATGTGGTGTTTGAGAAGGAAGGGGTCGGGGGCGTGGGCTTCGAGTCCTACTATTACGGTCGCCAGCCCCTCGAGGACGATCCCTCCCTTCAGGCCTCCCAGCCCTACCTGCTCATCGGCGCGCTCGCGCGCCGCCGCTTCGGCCCGCTCCTCGTCTACGTGAACGCCGAGAACCTTCTCGACTTCCGCCAGGCGAAGGAGGAAAGGATGGTCCTTCCCTCCAGACGTCCCGACGGCCGCTGGCTCGTCGATGCCTGGGCGCCTCTCGACGGCCGCGTCTTCAACGCGGGCGTGCGGGTGTTCTTCTAGCTTCACCGGTTCGCCAAGGCTGTCCCCTTAAGCTCGCTTCCGTGGAATCCATTCGCGAACTCTTTCGGATCGGCAACGGTCCGTCCTCCTCTCACTCCATGGGTCCGCGCCGGGCGGCCGACCGCTTCCTCTCGAAGCACGACGGAGCGGCTCGCTATCGGGTGACCCTGTACGGCTCGCTCGCCGCCACCGGCAAGGGCCACCTGACCGACCGCGTGCTCGAGGACGCCTTCGGCGCGCGTCCGCACGAGATCGTGTTCAACCTGCGCGATCGCCTGCCGCGACATCCAAACGGCATGCAGTTCGAGTCGTTCGACGGGGCCGGGACCGTGCTCCAGTCCTGGAAGGTCTACTCCGTCGGCGGCGGCGCCATCCGCGACCACGACCTCGAGGACTGGACGCCCCGCGGCGTCTACGAACTCTCGAAGATGACCGACATCCTCAACTACTGCCGCGAGCACGGACTGCAACTGTGGCAGTACGTGGAGGAACGCGAGGGAAAGGACATCTGGGCCTTCCTCCACGGAATACACGGGGCCATGCAGGCCGCGGTCGACCGCGGACTCCAGGGGAAGGGAATTCTTCCTGGAATCATTAAGCTGCCCCGCAAGGCGAAGAGCTATCACGCGCGGGCCATCGCCCGGGGCGGACTGCTAGCGCGCACGGGCACGCTCTCGGCCTACGGCCTTGCCGTCAGCGAGGAGAACGCGGCGGGCGGCGTGGTGGTCACCGCACCCACCTGCGGCGGTTCCGGGGTGCTGCCCGCGGTCATGCGCTACCTGAGCGAAACCCTGCCCGCCAACGAGAACGCGATCCTTCGCGCTCTCGCCACCGCGGGCCTCATCGGCAATCTCATCAAGACGAACGCCAGCATCTCGGGAGCCGCGGTCGGATGTCAGGGCGAGGTGGGGGCGGCCTGCGCCATGGCCGCGGGTGCGGCCGCCCAGCTCATGGGCGGCACCAACGACCAGATCGAGTACGCGGCCGAAGTGGGCATGGAGCATCACCTCGGCCTCACCTGCGATCCCGTGGCCGGCCTCGTGCAGATTCCCTGCATCGAGCGCAACGCGGTGGCGGCCGACCGCGCCGTCCATTCCGCCGAGTTCTCCATGCTTTCGGACGGCGCTCATCACATCTCGTTCGACGAGGTGATCGAGGCCATGAAGAAGACGGGCGCCGACCTTCACGAGGCGTATCGCGAGACCAGTATCGGCGGCCTCGCCGGCCTCGCGTCTTCGCCTTCCAGCATCGAACCCAACGAATGCGCGTGACCGGCGAACCGCGATCGGTTTCGACGCCTGGGAGATCCCATGCCTGACCCGTCGTCTCCGCTCGTCGTCGGCTTCGCTCAACTCGCGCCTGTGTGGCTCGACCGCGAGGCCACTCTCGCGAAGGTGGTGGCGGCGATCCATCAGGCCGCGGACCAGGGCGCTTCGGTGGTCGCCTTCGGCGAATGTCTCGTGCCCGGATATCCGTTCTGGCTCGAACTCACCGACGGCGCCCGCTTCAACGATCCCCTGCAGAAGGAAGTGCATGCCGAGTATCTGCGCCAGGCCGTCACCATCGAGGACGATCACCTCCGATCCGTCCAGGAGGCCTGCGCCGAGCGGAAGATCAACGCGGTTCTCGGTCTCCTGGAGAAACCGCGCGACCGCGGCGAGAGTGCCTATGCCTGCTGCGTGGTGATCGGCTCGAGCGGCGACGTCCTCTCCGCCCACCGAAAACTCATGCCCACCTACGAGGAGCGGCTCGCCTGGTCGATCGGCGACGGGCACGGCCTGCGCACCCATCGCATCGGCGAGTTCACCCTCGGCGCACTCAACTGCTGGGAAAACTGGATGCCGCTCGCGCGCGCCGCCCTCTACGGACAGGGCGAAGACCTTCATGTCGCCATCTGGCCGGGCTCGCTGCGCAACACCGAGGACCTCACGCGGTTCATCGCGAAGGAGTCGCGGTCCTATGTCCTGTCGGTCTCCGGACTGATGCGGCTCTCCGACTTTCCCGAGGCGGTGCCCCACCGCGCGCGGATCGTGTCCGGACATCGCGGCAGCGATTTCCTCGCGGATGGCGGATCGTGTCTCGCAGCACCCGACGGCTCATGGGTGATTCCGCCGGCAGTGGGGGAGGAGTGCGTGCGTGTCGCCACCATCGATCACGCGATGGTCCGTCGGGAGCGCCAGAATTTCGATCCGTCCGGGCATTATTCGCGGCCCGATGTGCTTCGGCTGAGCGTGAACCGCGAGCGTCAGGGCACGGTCGATCTCATCGACTGATCGCCCGGCTGAGGGCGCCCGCGTTTGGATCTAATTTGGATGGAATCAGTAGTTTCTTAGGGACGCCCGGGCGCCCCTCGCCCGAGACTCTCCCCCGATGTGACGGACGTTCAACCGTCACAGCCCACGCACAACGCCTCCCTGGCTTCGGCCTAGGGTCGCGATGTCCAACTGGAACGGAGTCCCTGATGAAACTCGCTAACGCCCTTTGCACCCTGGCTCTCCTGGCCGCGTCCGCCCCGATCCGCGCCGATCAATCCCAGACCGCCGCTCCCGTCCCCGCATCCGTCCCCGCCCCCGCCCCCGCATCCGACCCCGTCCCCGACCCCGACCCCGTCCCCGCCCCCGCCCCCGACGCTTCCTCCGCGATCGTCACCGTCCGCATGAAGGACGGCTCCGCGCTGCGCGCCCGCATCGTCGACGAGGACGCGGAGAAGTACCGGATCGTCACCGCGGGCGGTTTGGCCATGGACCTTCCGAAGGACTCCGTAACCGGGATCGACGCCGGCCCGGCCGCGGAAGGCCCGCGGCCCTCCGACTCGAATTACACCCGCCTGCTCTTCTCACCCACCGGGCGGCCGCTGGGCAAAGGCGAGGGCTATTTCTCGGACCACTACGTGATCTTCCCCGGCGTCGCCTACGGCATCACCGACAACCTCAGCATCGGGGCGGGCATGTCCGTGGTGCCCGGCCTCGGTCTTGGCGAACAGGTGCTCTTCGTGGCCCCCCGGCTGGGGAAGCAGTTCTCCGAACGTTTCGCGCTCTCGGCCGGAGTGCTCTTCGCGCACGCGGGCGGCGAAGACTGGAGCGAAGACTCGAACCTCGGGGTGGGGTTCGCCATGGCCACGGTCGGCCGCCCCGACAAGAGCCTCACCCTTGGGCTCGGCGTGACCCGAACCGTGGATCAATCCGGGACCTATCGAATGGTGAACGGCCGATACGTGTGGGACTCGAGGCGCGAGGTCTCGCACACTCCAGTGGTCGTGGTGGGCGGTACCGCCCGCATCTCACGCCATCTGGCCTTTGTCTCCGAGAACTGGCTGGTTCTCCACGACGATTTCAAGCTCTCCGAACAACCCTTCGCGGTCGGCCTTCGCTTCCTCGCGGACAAACTCTCCGCGGACGTCGGGGTGATCCTGGTCGGAGAGCTGATCGACGAAGGCTTTCCCGTGCCCTGGCTGTCGGTCACCTACCACTTCGGCCCGAAGCGCGGCGCTGCTTCGTCTTCCCGGGAGAGGTGAGAGGGTTCAGGAGCGGCGGCGCTTGCGGGCTCCGTTGATGGCCTTGCGCACGTGCCCGCCTGCGGCCCCAATCCTCAGCCTCGCGGAGGGCGCGTCGACCTTGAGCAGCCCCATGACGATGGCGGTCTTCACCTCGTTGTTCGCGGAGCGCACCAGGCGGTCGGCCTCTCCAAGGTCGACGTTCCCGGCCATGGCCACGATCCGGCGCGCGCGGTCCTCGAGCTTCTTCGAAGTCTGTTTCAGGTCGACCATGAAATTCGTGTAGGCCTTGCCCACCCGGACCATGGCCGCGGTGGTGATGGCATTCAGCACCGCCTTGGTCGCGGAACCGGCTTTGAGGCGGGTCGATCCGGTGAGGACCTCGGGCCCGGTGCGGATGGCGATGACCACGTCGGCGAGGGAGGAGAGACGCGTTTGAGGCGCACAGGTCACGAGCACCGTCCTCGCCCGCCGGGCCCGCGCCTTCTTGAGCGCCGCCCTCACGAAGGGTGTCACCGAACTCGCGGAGATCCCGATGACCACGTCCTTCGGAGTCACGGAGGCGACCGCCTTCTCGCCGTGATCGGCGCGATCCTCGGAGCCTTCCTTCGCGCGGAACACCGCGTCCTCGCCGCCCGCCATCACACCCACGATCTGGTCGGGCGAGGTTCCGAAGGTGGGAGGGCATTCCGCCGCCTCGAGGACGCCTAAACGACCGCTCGTTCCCGCGCCCACGAAGATCGTCCGTCCGCCCTTCAGGAAGGCGTCCCCGACCAGGCGGGCGGCCGAAGCCACCTCACGCGCCTTCTTCTTAGCTTCAATGAGGGCGAGGCGATCTTCGTCGAG
>CAZYEA010000050.1:0-20823 GCA_964646485.1 uncultured Acidobacteriota bacterium | reverse complement strand
TGATAATATCTGCTTCGATCGTTACTCCCAAATGATTGGCCTGGCCGGTAAGATCTGCCGATACATGAAAATCTTTTTCTTTTGTTTTAAAAGCAGGGTTGCGCAAGTAACACCACAGGATGGTGGCGAGCCCCAGGTCGTGGGCGGTGTGGAAGGCCTGGCTCACCTCCACGATCTGACGCGACGACTGGTCGGAGCCGAAGTAGATGGTGGCGCCCACCGCGAGGGCGCCCATGTCGCGCGCCTGCTTGACCTGCGCGAACATGATCTGGTCGAACTTGTTCGGGTAGGTCAGGAACTCGTTGTGATTCACCTTCACGATGAAGGGGATGTGATGCGCGTACTTGCGCGCGCAGGCTCCGAGCACGCCCAGGGTCGAGGCCACCGCGTTGCAGCCGCCCTCGATCGCGAGCTTCACGATGTTCTCGGCGTCGAAGTAATCGGGGTTCTTCGCGAACGAAGCGCCCGCCGAATGCTCGATGCCCTGGTCCACGGGGAGGATCGAAAGGTAGCCCGTGCCCTTGAGGCGCCCGGCTCCGAACATGTCCTGCAAGGAGCGAAGCACCGGGATCGGGCGGTCCGAGGGGGCATGCAGGGCCGAGACCCAGTCGGGGCCGGGAAGGTGGAGCCGGTCCTTCGAAATGCCCGCGCATTTGTGGTCGAGGAGCGCGCGCGCGTCCTTGCCCAGCGCCTGTTCGATTTCCTGGAGATTGACCATGGGGGCTCCCTGTTTCCTTTGAAAGTCTATCGCGGGGTCGCGGCCGCCTCGGGGATGCGCGTGTTCTGCCAGGCGACCTGGACGAGCTTGCCGTCGCGGCTTTCATAGACGTCGGTGAAGCGCGCGCGGGTGTCCACGACGTCGCCGTTGTTGAAGGCCTGCAGGCGGATGATCCCGGTGATCACCACCAGGGAACCGAACCTTCGGACCTTCCGTTCGACGGCCTCGATCGACTTGTACTTGAGCGTTCCCCCCTTGATCGCTCCGAGGAACTCGGCTTTGGTCTGGGCCGAGCCGCTCGAGTGGTGGTAGGTGAGAGAAGGGTCGAGGGCGGTCTCGAGATACGCGGTATCGGCCTTCACCATGGCGGCGAACCGCGCGTCCTGGGCGGCTCCGGCCTGGGCGTCGTCCTTGGACGCGGCGGGGGCCTGGAGGGCAAGGGCGAGAAGAAGAGTGAGCATCATGGGTTTTTTTCGGGCTCCTTGGGGATTCCGTGGTCAGAAACTCGATGCGCGAGAGCGGGCTCGAAGTCCGGCGCATAGACTGAAGGCGCCCAATGAACTCGATCCGGTCCGCGGTGGTCGTGCTGATTCTCTCAGGAATCGCGGCGATTCTCTCGCTTCCAGGGTCGGTGGCTCTCCGACCGGTCTCCGTCGCGAGCCTCGCTCTCGGCACCGACGACGCCTTCGAGGCCTTCGGTCTCGAACCGCGGGAGAACCTCGTGGGTGGGGGAGCACTGCGGTGGACGAAACCGAGGGCCGCGTTCCGTTTCGAGGCGGTGGGTCCGGGTGAGGTCGAGATCGATCTCGAGGTTCGGGACCATCGAACCGAAGTAATGGTGACCGCGAACGGAGCGACCATCGGGACGCTTCCGCCCGGCGAACGGCGGTTCACCTCGAGGGAGCGCCTTACCGCCTCCTTCCTCACCCTCGGCCTCGAGACCGAAGGGTTCCAGGCATCGAACCGCCGGCTGGGCACGCAGTTCGTTTCCCTCAAGGTCCAACCGGTGGAAAGCCCGAACGCCAGACCTCCGACCCGGTTGTGGATTGCGCTTGGGGGCGTGGCGTCGATCGCGGCCCTGGTGCAGGTGGTGACCCGGCAGAACGCGCTGATCCAGCTTGTCCCGCCGGCGCTCCTCCTGGTCATGGTGCTTCCCGCGGGATTGTGGCGCTCGGCCTGGCTCGTGACCTGCGCGATCTCACTCCTCGCGGCCTCCGCGGTCTCAGCCCTCATTGCCAAGGGAGCGCGGGGGAGTGCTGTGGCGCGCGCTTCCCTCCAGATCGCCCTGCTCCTGGCCCTCGCCGGTCACGCCATCCTGCCCCCCTCCCCGCTGATGATCCAAGGCGACGCTCAGCTTCACGGCAACAAGCTGGGCGAGGTCGCCCGCGGAAACTGGTTTCCCATCAGCCGCACCGACCACAAGCCGCCCTTCGACTTTCCCTACGGCTTCAGTTTCTACAGCACCCTCGCGCCGTTTGTGTCTCACGACGTCTCGAACGTGCGCGTGGTGAGGGCGGGCGCCGCCTTCTTCTCGGCCGCGGCCATCGTGGGGCTCGCGCTTCTGCTGAGCCGTGCCTCCGCCGCCCTCGCCTGTGCCTCGCTGGTCCTTTGGGCCGCCGCCCCCGTCAACATCCGGACCATGGCCTTCGGAAACCTGAACAACGTCTTTGCCCAGGATGTCTTCGTGCTCTTCCTGGTGACGGCTGCGATCGCCCCGAAGGGACGGCTCACGAATGTCGTGCTTGCCTTCCTGGCCGCCCTTTCGGCCACGGCGCACCTTTCCTCCTTCATCGTTCTCCTGACCCTCCTCTCGGTGAGTCTGGTTCTCCCCGGGGGCCGGCGGGCGGCCGCGTTCCGGCCCCTCCTCGCGGGGGTCGCGGTGGCCGCCGCATATTTCGCCACGTTCGTGCCCATGATCCTCAAGCAGCTTCCGCGGCTTCTCTCCGAGCGCGGCGGAAGTTCGGGCGTCTTCGACCCCTGGCGTCTTCCGACCCAGATTCTCTCCGGTGCGGGCCTGCCCCTTCTCGCCCTCCTCCTCCTCTCGCTGCTGGTTGCGGACGTTCGCCCCTTCCTGCCCCTTTCGCGGAGCCTGGCGGTCACTGGTTTGATTCTGGCCTTTGCGGCTCTGGTGTCGCCGATCGAGGTGCGTTACCTGCTCGCCCTCATGCCCCTCCTCGCCGTTGTGGGAGCAGCCGTCTTCGATGAAGGCGATCCGACGGCGTTTCCGGGCCAAAGGCTTGTGTCGGTGGTTCCCCTTCCCTGGCTGCGCGCGCTCGGCCGCGAATCCATCTCCTTGCCGATTTCCATCCTCCTGCTCGCGGGGGCGTTCGTCCACGGCCTCCGAGTTCTCCTCGAGTTCGTGCCCTTGTCTCGCGTCTAGCCTCGGCTGCTACACTCGCCTTTCCAATAACTTATGGAGTACATCTGCAAGGTCGGGACGCCCGCGGGGGAAATCGTCGAGCGGAGTTTCGAAGCTTCCGACGAAGAAGCCTTGAAGGCCGACCTGCAGCGCCAGGGACTGTTCCTCTTCTCGCATCGGAAGGCGGCACAGGGATTCCGGTTCGGGTCGCCGCGAGTCAGGGCGGAGAACCTCCAGCTCTTCGGCCAGGAACTCGCCGCCCTCCTGAAGGCCGGCCTCCCCCTTACCCAGTCGATGGACCTCATGGTCGAACGACAGAGGGATCCGCTCTTCAAGCGCTCGCTGGCCACGGTGCGCGACCGCATCAAGTCGGGCGCCGCACTTTCCGAGGCCGTCCGCCAGGAGGGCTCGCTGTACCCGCAGATGTTCGCCGCGAGCCTGGTGGCAGGCGAGCGCAGCGGCAACCTCGAAGCGGTGCTGCGGCGGTTCGTCTCCTATGTCCGCCTGAATCAGACCATCAAGAAGAAGGTCATCTCGGCCTCCGTCTATCCGATGGTGTTGTTCTCGGGGATGTTCGGCCTCATGTACGTGATGTTGACCCGCGTGCTGCCTCAGTTCACGGGTTTTTATGGCAGCCTCGGCGCGCAATTGCCGCTGCCCACCCGGGTGCTCATGGGCGTCTCCGAACAGGCCCGCGAGTGGAGTCTGCCCCTGTTCGCCGTCCTCGCCGTGGGCGGTTTCGCTTTTGCGACCTGGCTGCAATCGGCGCCGAACCGGGAGCGCTTCGACGGCTGGATTCTCCGGATTCCCTTCTTCGGCGCGCTGATGCGAACGTACTCCACGAGCCAGCTCGCCCGAAGCCTCTCCACGCTCCTCTCCGGCGGCCTGCCTCTGGTGCAGGCACTCGGAGTGGCCGCGGCCTCGGTGGGAAACCGCGCCATCTCCGCCGCCGCCGCCGCCGCGGTGCCTCAGATCCAACAGGGCAAGAGCCTCTCCCTTGCCCTCGATGCGACCGGACATGTGGAGCCGCTCACCGTCGAGATGGTCCGGGTGGGCGAGAACACGGGAGCCCTGGGCGAGATGCTCAATCAGGTGGCGGACTTCTATGACGAAGACCTCGAGGTGAAGGTCCAGACCATCCTCTCTCTCGTCGAGCCAGTCCTGCTGGTGTTCATGGCCGTGGTCATCGGCGCCATGGTCCTCGCCTTGTATCTGCCGATGTTCGAGGCGTTCTCGGCCCTTCAGACCCGGACGGGAGGCTAGGGATGAACGCCATCGCCCCTGCCAATTCCACGGCCATGAGCGCGGTCTCTTCCGCCCGCGAAGAGGAGGCGGCCCGCTCCCTGGCCGAGCGCCTGGGTCTGCAATTCGTCGACGTCGCTTCCTTCGCTCCCGATCCCCAGATCCTGCAGAGCGTGCCCGTCGACCTCATGTTCCGGTACAACTTTCTGCCCTATCGCGAAGAGCAGGGCCGCCTCGTGCTCGTGATGGCCGACCCGTCCGACCTGACCATGGTCGACGACCTTGCCATCCTCCTCGGCCGGCGCATCCAGGCCGCGGTCGGAACCCCCTCCGCCATCGGCGAGGCCCTCAAGCGCGGTCAGGGCTCGCAGCGCGTGCTCGAGCAGGCCTCCGAGTCGCTGCTCATGCAGATCGTTCGCGAAGGCGACGAAGGAGAAGTCCTCTCCGTCGACTCGATCCAGGCCCAGGACAAGTCGCCCATCGTCCGCCTCGTCGATTCGGCCCTTTTCGACTCCTTGTCCCGCCGGGCCTCCGATATCCACATCGAAACCCGGGATAACGAGGTACAGATCAAGTACCGCATCGACGGGGTCCTGCAGCCGGCCATGAAGCCGATCGCGAAGGAGCACCACGCCGAGATCATCAGCCGCATCAAGGTCATGGCCGAGCTCGATATCGCGGAGAAGCGCGTGCCCCAGGACGGACGCTTCCGGGTCCGCCTCGGCGGCCGTCAGATCGACTTCCGGGTCTCCATCATGCCCTCCGTGCATGGGGAAGACGCGGTCATCCGCATCCTCGACAAGGAGAATCTCTCGAAGCAGTTCTCGTCCCTGCGCCTCGACATCGTGGGTTTCGAAGGCCGGGAGCTGACCCGGTTCCGGCGATTCATCCGCGAGCCCTACGGCATGGTGCTCGTGACCGGCCCCACCGGCTCGGGCAAGACCACCACCCTGTACGCGGCCCTCTCCGAGATCAAGACCGACGAGGACAAGATCATCACCATCGAGGACCCGGTCGAATACCAGCTGCGCGGGGTCACCCAGATTCCCGTGAACGAGAAGAAGGGTCTCACCTTCGCGCGCGGCCTGCGCTCCATCCTGCGTCACGATCCCGACAAGATCATGGTGGGTGAGATCCGCGATCCCGAGACCGCCGATATCGCCATCCAGTCCGCACTCACCGGCCACCTCGTCTTCACCACCGTGCACGCGAACAACGTGATCGACGTGCTCGGGCGCTTCCTCAACATGAAGATCGAGCCGTACAACTTCGTTTCCGCCCTCAACTGCGTGCTCGCCCAGCGCCTGGTCCGCACCATCTGCGAGCACTGCAAGCGCTCGGTTCAGGCGTCCGCGGCCCTGCTCGTCGAATCCGGCCTCGACCCTTCGGAGTATGCCGCCCACGCCTTTTTCGAGGGTGCGGGGTGCCTCGAATGCGGCGGCACCGGCTTCAAGGGGCGGACCGCGATCTGCGAACTGCTCGACGTGACCGATCACATCCGGGAGCTGATCCTGGCGAGACGCCCCGCCTCCGAGATCAAGCGCGCGGCGAAGGAGGAAGGCATGACCTTCCTCCGCGACTCCGCACTCCATCGCGTGTTCGCGGGAACCACCACCCTGCAGGAGATCAACAAGGTGACCTTCGTGGAGGTGGTGTGATCGCGACTCCGCCTCCGCCCCCGCGGCGAGCGTTCGAGAAGCTCCGCCGCTTCTTCTTCGAGCCCGAGGGCGCGGAGGTGGCGCTCGAGTTCACCTCGGTCGCACTCATCGGCGCCCGGGTGGAATCAAAGCGCGGGAGGAGCGAGCTGCGCGCCCTGGTCAGCGAGCCCCTGAGCGAAGGCGCTTTCGCACCCGCCCTCGAGGATCCGGGGTTTGTCAACAAGGAAGAGCTGCGCGCGGCGGCAAAACGCGTCCTGGGAAAGATCGGCGCCTCACCCTCGATGCGCGCGGCTCTGGTGGTGCCCGACGTGGTCGCGCGGTTCCGCCTGTTCCCCCAGGAGGAAGTGAAGACGGAGTCGAGGAAGCCTGATGCGGTGATCGCCTTCAGGATGCAGAAGCTCCTCCCTTTTTCCCAGGCCGATGTCCGCGTGGTTTCCGCCTGGCCGAAGTCTTCCGCCCAACAGGTCCTGGGCATTGGCTTTTCGGGGGCGGTCGTTTCCGCCTATGAATCCGTGGGCGAGGCTTTCGGGCTGGACGTGGGATCCGTCGAGACCTCATCGATGGCCCTGTTGCGGGGCGTCTCGAACACCGGGGACGCCCTTCTGGTCCGCCACGATCCCACCTGGCTGACCCTGACTCTGACGCGTGAGGGCTGGCCCGTCTCCATTCGCTCTTTCGACGCGGCCGTTTCGGCGAGCCCTGAGGAAGTGCGCCGCGAAATTGCCTCCACCGCGGTGTTCTGGCGCGACCGCCTCCTGGGGACGCGGCTCGAGGGAGCAAGCGTTCATGCGTCCGATCCCTGGTTCGAAGCGCTCCGCCTCGACCTTGGCGCGGCGTTTGGGTGCACGGCGGAGCGGGCGAGGCCCCCCGCGAGTCTCACCGTGGCCGGGATGCCCTCCGCGGTGGAGCGATCGGCCGCCCCGGCCCTAGCCCTGCTCGGGGCCTATTGAAGCGATGGCCACGACCAATCTGGCCCGCCGTCCGTTCCGGAACGAGCGGCTGCCCTGGCTTCTGGCTCTCCTGCTCCTTCTGGGAACCTTGTTGATCTCTCTCGTCCATGGCCGCTTCCTCGGCCGTCTCCTCTCCGGAGAGGAGGCCCGCACGGTACGCCTCGTGCGCGAGGACGAGGCGAGGATCGCGGAGCTAGAAGAGGGTCTTGCCAAGGAGCCGCCGCTCACGGTCGACACCGCCGAGCTCGCCCGGCTGCGCGCCTTCAAGGAGCTCGTCGATCGCCGAGTGTTCCCGTGGGGCCGGCTGCTTTCTGAACTCGAGGTGACGCTCGGCGACAACACACGCCTGAACAAGATCTCGCCGACCGCGGCCAAGGCCCCCCGCGGCATGCTGGTCGAACTTGCCGGCGTGGCCCGCACCAAGGACGACGCTTTCACTTTTGCCGAGTCCCTCGACGCCTCTCAGGCCTTCTCGAACGCGTCGCTCAAGTCGCTCACCGAGCAAGGCGACGGCGTCGAGTTCACGATGGAAGTGCTCTTCGACCCCCAGCCGGCTCAGTCTGCGGGCCTTCCTCCCTCGCCTCCCGCGCCGTCTTCCGCCGCCGCGTCCTCGGACAGGAAGACGATGCCATGAATCGTCGCGCATCGAAGATGAGACTGCGCGTGGTCCTCCTGAGCGCTCTTCTCCTCGTGGCCAACGGGGTCGCGTTCGCCGCGCTTACCTGGCCGCGCCTCACCGGGGTGAGGCGGGCGGAGAGCCGCGCCCGCGTGGTCGCCGAGCGCCGGGCCGCGCTGGAGCGTTCGTGGTCCGTAGTGCAGGCGCGCAAGCAGGTGCTCGCTCAGAATCGGAAGGACATCGAAGCCCTCGACCGCGACCATCTCAAGTACCGCGCCGAGGATCTCTTCGCGGCCCAGCGCGAGATCGAGGCCCTGGCCCGGCAGTCGGGTCTGCGACCCAAGCGCAGTTCCTATTCCCTGGAAGAAATCCGGGGCACCGATCTCGTGCGGTGCGAGGTGACGCTGCCCCTCGACGGCGCGTACTCCGATCTCACCGGCTTCCTGGTCCGCGTCCAGTCCGCGAAGCGTTTCATCGTGATCGACCAGATGGCCCTCTCCCAGGACGAGGGCGGCGCCCGCATGAACTTGAAGCTCTCCGCGATCTTCAAAGAAGGGGGACCCCGTGCGACGCGGTGAACGGGGCACCACCTTCATAGAGGTGCTGGCGGTGGCGACCATCGTCGCCATCCTGGCTGCCGCGATCCTGCCGCTTTCCCGGGTGACCCGTCAGCGCCAGCGGGAGATCGAATTGCGGCGGGCTCTGCGGGAGATTCGCACCGCCATAGACCGGTTCAAGGACGGAGTGGACCGTGGCCAGGTCGGCGGCACCGACGTGAAGCTCGGCAGCGAAGGGTATCCCGAGTCGCTCGAAACCCTGGTGGAGGGCGTCAATCAGGTGGGCCGTCCGGGATTCAAGCTCAAGTTCCTGCGCAGGATTCCCGAGGACCCCTTCACCGCCAAGGCCGAGTGGGGGATGCGCTGCTATCAGGACGACCCCGACTCCTCCTCCTGGTGCGGCGACAACGTTTACGATGTCTATTCCCTGGCCGAGGGAACCGCTCTGAACGGTACAAAGCTCAAGGACTGGTGATGGCTTCACTCAACACTTCATGGACGGAGTCGCGAAGGAGATCCTCCCGCCTCCGCGGCTTCACCCTCCTCGAGCTGATCGTGGTCATCAGCATCATGGGCGTGCTCGTGTCCATCGCCCTGCCCAATTACCGCAACTCGGTGTTGCAGGCGAAGGAAGCCGTCCTTCGCGAAAACCTCTACCGGCTCCGTGATCTCATCGACCAGTACCAGTCCGACAAGGGCAAGTATCCGGAGACGCTCGAGACCCTCGTCACCGACGGCTACCTGCGCAAGATTCCGGCGGACCCTGTTTCCATGGAGCCCTGGGTGGAGATCCCCCCCGAGGCTGACGCGAACACCGGCGAGGCGCCCACCGGGGTCTACGACATCAAGAGCGCATCGAGCCAGCCCGGGCTGAACGGCGTCCCCTACTCTGAATGGTGATGGGTCTGCGGGAGGTGGGAGCGGGCCTCGTGGCTGTGGCCGCGGCGGTGCTGGCGTGGAACGCCCTGGTTTCCCCAAACGACACGCCCGAGCGGGCCGCGCTGCGCCTCGAGACCGGTTCCGAAGTGCCGGTCATCGCCCTCGAACGGCTGAGCCGCATGGAGATCGTGAGCCGGACCGCGTCCCGCGATGTCTTCAAGTACGGCGCCGACTCGCGCGCCGACCATGCTCCCGTGCCCACACCCCTGATCAGGATCGGGCCTACTCCCACGGCCGTGCCCTTTCCGACCCCCGAATCCGCCCCGACCCCCACCCCCTGGCCGACCTTGAATATTTCCCTCACCGGGATCGTCGATAATGGCGCTGGCCGGAAGATCGCGTCCTTCGTAAAAGACGGAGAGATCCTCCTGGTCGGGCAGCCGGGGCAGGTGCTGGGTAACGCCTTCCGTGTCCTCCGCATCGGCGTCGAATCCGCGGAGATCGAGGAACTGGGATCGGGCCGGACGCGCCGCCTCCCGCTCAAGACGAACTAACCTCAGGGGAACTTGGAGATCCGATTGACTCGCCGACGAGGCCCGATTCGCCGAGCCCCGCTTTTCGCGGTGGCGGCGGCGTTCCTTGTCCTCACCGCCGGCTGCGCGGGCAGCGGCGCCTTCCGGGGAGGCCAGCACTTCTCCGAGAAGGGTGACTGGGACCTCGCGGTCGCGCGCTTCACCAAGGCGCTCGCCGCCTCGCCCAAGAACATCCGCTACAAGATCGCCCTCGAGAACGCGAAGATCCAGGCGAGCCGGATGCACACCGAGAAGGCGCGCAAGCTCGTCGACACGGGGGCTTTCACCAAAGCGGCGGAAGAATTCCAGATCGCCGTCTCCTATGACGCCTCCAACAAGGCCGCGGCCGACGACGCGGCGGTCCTGAGGGCGCGGGTCGAGAAGCTGGAGGCGGAGAAGCGGCAGCAGAAGGATCTGGCGGCGCGGCGTCCGGCCGACGCCACCATGCCCGTGCCCCTCCTCTCCCCGCGCTCGCCTGTTCCCATCAAGCTCAACATGACCGAGCGCCTCGACAAGGTGTACCAGACGCTTGGGATTCTCGCCGGGGTCAACGTCGTCTTCGACCCCGACCTCCAGAACAAGGACCGGACGATCTCCGCCAATCTCAGCGGCGTCACCTTCCAGGAAGCGCTCGACCAGATCGGCCTGGTCAACAAGAAGGGCTATCGCGTCCTCGATCGCAACACCATCCTGATCTTCGACGACACCAACGCCCAGACCCGCCAGCGCTGGGACGACCAGGTGATGCGCACCTTCTATCTCGAGAACGTGGAGACCAAGGACATCGAGCCGGGCCTTCGCAGCGCGCTCGGCACCCAGGCCAAGGTGGCGAAGAACGACGTCACGAACTCCATCACCGTGATCGCCACTCTCGACGAGATGGCGCTCGCCGACCGCTTCATCCGCTCGAACGACAAACCCAAAGGCGAGATCCTGGTCGAGGTGGAGATTCTCGAGATCAATCGGACGAAGGCCAAGGAATACGGCCTGCAACTCTCGAACTACCAGGCCGGGGTGGACCTGCAGCCCACGGGCGCCGCCGGCGAGGTCTCGGGCGGTCTCACCAATCTGCGGGCCATCTTTCTCTCGTCGCTCAACGTCTCGGACTGGGTGGTGCAGATTCCCTCCGGCCTCTTCTCGAAGTTCCTGCACGACGACTCCATCGTGAAGATCCTGTCCTCGCCCAAAGTCCGGGCCTTCGAAGGAAAGAAGGCCACGTTCAACGTAGGTACCGACATCCCCATCCCCCAGTTCTATCCAGGCTACGCCAACCAGACCACGGCGGGCGGGACCGCGACTCTCGGCGGCTTCGGAGGAACCACGAGCGCCCAGTACAAGACGGTCGGCGTGAATCTGGAGATCGACAAGGCCAAGGTGACCGCGAATGACGAGATCACCATGGAGTTCAAGGCCGAGTTCTCCCTGATCGGCGAAGACAAGGTCTTCGGCACGGGTGCGGCCGCGGTCAACTACCCGACCTTCCTGACCCGCAAGCTCGAGAACACCCTTCGCCTCACCGACGGCGTCACCGCCGTGATCGGAGGACTGCTCCAGGGCCGCGACGCGCGCACGCTCAAGGGGGCCCTCGGCCTCGAATCGATTCCTATCCTCAACAAGGTGCTTGGCGGTCAGACCAAGCGGGAGGAAGAGATTGAAATCCTCATCTCGCTCACTCCCCACATCCTGCGCGCGCCCAATGTGGGGGAGGAGGACGTGGAGCCCCTCTACCTTGGCCTTCGGAACAATCTGCGCATTCCCGGGGTAAGGCCGCTCTTCGGGCCCGACCTCGAGCCCGAGCCCGCCCCCTCGCCGGCCGCGTCGCCCCTCACCCCCGGTCCCTCCGCCCCGAGCCCGACGCCACTGCCTTCGCCCGCCACGGCTTCGCCCGCCACGGCTTCGCCTGATGTGAGCGGTACGGTCGACGCCGCCCCTGCTGTCCCGCCCTCGGGAGCACCTTCCCCAGCCGCGGTTTCGGCGTCGCCCACGGCGGCCCCGCTCGCCTCCCGATCGGCCTGGGACCGCACCGAGGTGCGGATGCGGGTGGGCGAGGTCCAGCGTGTGGCTGTGAATCTCTTCAACGCGCGTTCGGTCAAAGAGGTGGGCCTCTCGGTGCGCGCCGATTCGCCGGCCATCGAGTTCGTCGAGATCGGGCCGGGCCAGCTTCTTTCGGTTGACGGCGTGCAGGTGATCGCCGAACGTCAGATCGAGGCCGGCCGGGCCTCGGGGCAGTTCCGTCGGGCGACGCCCCTCGCCGGAGGAACGGGGTCGGTCGCCCTCCTCGGCTTCCGTGCGGTGCGTCCGGGCGAGGTTACGATCTTCGTCGAGAGCCTGTCCTTGAGCTCTGGAACCACGCAGAGCCCGGTTCCGCTGGCCGGAGCCGTTCGTGTTACGGTGATCCCATGATTCGTCGTGCCCGCAACCGCACCGCGGCCCGCCTGGCTCTCCTCGCCCTCGCCGCCCTCACCCCTCTCTCCTGCGGCCAGGCCATCCTGAGCGCCCCCGATGGCACCACGCTCTCGATCTTCGTGAACCCGCCCTTCATCGCGGCGAACGGCGATAAGGCCGTGGTATCGGTCCTGGCCGTGGAGAAGGCGGGCACTCCCGTGCCGGACGGGACCGTGATCCAGTTCTTCACGACCCTCGGGAAGATCCAGGAGCAGGCCAAGACGAATGACGGCGTCGCCCGGGTGGACCTCATCTCCGACGCGCGTCAGGGAACCGCGACCGTGACCGCGGCCTCGGGTTCCGTCACCGCCAAGGTCGACAGCGTCGTCATCGGAGCGCCCCGGGTCAGCAGCGTGCGAACCCAGGCGGTGGATCCCACCATCGATCTCAGGCTCGGGCGCTCTATCGCCGGAGTGCGGGCGACCGTCCTCGATGCGAATGGGAATGCCATTCCTGGGATCATCGTGCGGTTCACGGTCACCACCAACCCCGCCTTCGACCGTCTGCTCGACGGCACCGACGCGGTGACGAACAACAACGGCGATGCCTTCAATCGCGTGCAGACGACGCGCACCACCGCCGGCACCATTACGGTCAAGGTCGAGGTGCTGGCCCCCTCCACCGGCACGATCCCGGACATCACCATCCAGGTTCTGGCCGGCCCGTAGGCCCTTGTTGAAGAACGCGGCCTGCTTCGTCGCTCTCGCCTTCATCGGCGCCGGCCTCTCCTCTGCCGACACCCTGTTCCTGAAGTCCGGCAAGACCCTCAAGATCGAGGCCCTGGCCTGCGACGCTCTCGCCTGCGTGGCGACCCTGAAGGGCGGCGAGGCCGCGGTGCGCCCCGCCGATGTCCTCCGCGTCGAGCCCGATGAGGAAGTCGACATTGAGCCCGTGCCGCGCGCCGCGGAAGCCCTCGATCCAGAAGTTCCGCGGACAGTTGAGGAGATGGTTCGCGCCGCCGCCCACAAGTACGCGCTCCCGCGATCACTCCTTCGGGCGGTGGCTCGGGCTGAGTCATCGCTCAATCCCGTGGCGGTGTCGCCGAAGGGCGCTCAGGGGGTGATGCAGCTGATGCCCGGCACGGCCCAGGAGCTCGGCGTGCGCGATGCGTTCGATGCCTCCGAGAACATCGACGCGGGCGCCCGTCTGCTGCGTCAGCTGATCCTGAAATACGACGGACGCCTGGCCGAAGCGCTTGCGGCCTACAACGCGGGCGTCGGGGCGGTGACGAAACACCAGGGTGTGCCGCCCTACAAGGAGACCCGCGGCTATGTCCGCAAGGTCGTGAAGGACTACGAAAAGGCGGAGGCTCACAAGCCCCAGGCCCCCGACCGGAAGCAGCCATGACCGCGCCCAGGGCTCGCGGTGAGCGCGCGGCGGAGAGGGGCTTTTCCCTGCCCGCCCTCCTCGCCATGCTTGCCATCATGACTCTGGCCCTCATGATGGCCATGCCGTCGTGGCGGTACCTCGTGCAGGACGACAACGAGCAGGAGCTCATCTTTCGCGGACGCCAGATTTCCTCGGCGATCGCGAGGTTTCAGCGCAAGAACGGCAACGCCCTTCCCACCTCGTTCGATCAGCTCGTGAAGGGAAAGTTCCTGCGTCAGGCCTACAAGGATCCGATGACCAGAGACGGCCAGTGGCGCATCGTGCGACCCGGCGAAGTGGTGGGGGCGCGTCCTCTCGGCCCGGCGAGCGGTCCTGGCCGCCCTACCCCCACACCGACCCCCGCCCCCACGCCACTCTTTGGTGGAAATTCCGGCCCCCTCACCGGCCCCATCGCGGGCGTCGCCAGTCTCTCCACCGAGAGCGGACTTCGCACCGTCAACGGAAACCAGAAGTACAGCCAATGGGTGTTCTCGCCCAACGTGCCCTTCGTGGTGGGCGGCCAGACCCTGACCGCCGGCCCCCGTCCCGGCGTCCCGAATCAGGCGCCTCCGGGAATCAACCTCCGTGCGCCTGATACCGAGGCGCCGCGCGTCTCACGGTGAGGGCGTCGGGCTCGGTCGCGGCGGCCCCCCGGGCGGAACGCCGAACGGCCGTGGCCCGAACGGCGAGGGCGGCTGAAACGGAGAGATCGGACCGTTGCGCGGCGGGGCGGAAGGAGATGCCGCCGGTGTGGGCGAAGGCGTCGGCTCCGGCTCGGCCGCGAGTTCCTGCGCGTCGTCCTCCTCGGGCGGCGGCTCGTTTCTGGGGGATCGAGGAGTCGTAAAGGGCTGGGGCCTGGAGGCCGCTCCTCCTATGGCCGCGCCCCCGGCCGGCTTGATCGCCGGACCGAGGACCATCAGTAAGGTGACCTTCCTCCCCGTGAGGTCGAACACGATGCCGTAGTTGAGATTCTGGCCGTCGAGGAGGCGGGCCAGCGACTCGGCGACACTCGGAGTGTCGATCTCGGTCTTGTACAGCATCGCGTTCGGACGTCCGCCTTCATACGTGACCTTGAAGCCGGCGGTCCGGGCCAGCGCGTCGATCGCCTCCCCGAGCGAGGCGGAGGTGATGGTGATCTTCGTGGAGGCGGCGCTCGTGACCACGACGGGCTGGTCGGCCTGAACCGCACCGGCGAAGGAAAGCGCCCCCGCGAGCGCGGCCACAGCACCCGCACGATGAGGCGCGCGCCCCGCGGGTTTCATGGGCTCAGGGCCGGGGGTCGTTTGCGGCCCGGAGGGTCAGGGGTCGGGGAGGCAGGAGCGCCAGGGCGTTCGCGGAAGTCGTCGCGAACGCGGATCGGTCTTCGGCGCGCAGCGGTTCGGCGGGCGGACTCTGAATCCTCATCGGATCGGCCCACGCGCCATTCTTCATGATGCCGTAGTGCAGGTGCGGGCCGGTGGCGAGACCGGTGGCGCCCACCAGACCGACCAGATCGCTCTGCGACACCCGCTGTCCGGAGCGCACGAGGATCTTCGAGAGGTGGCCGTAGTAGCTCGTGTATCCGTTGGAATGACGGATGGCGACGAGATTCCCGTAGCCGCCCTGATATCCGGCGCTGACCACGGTTCCGTGGCCGATGGCCCGCACCGGAGTTCCATACCCGGCGGCGAGGTCCGTTCCGTTGTGCGCGCGCGTGACGTGGAGAACCGGATGGAACCTGCCGTTCGAGAAACGCGAACTCACTCGGGTGAAGCGCAGCGGAGACTTCAAGAACGCCTTCTTGAGCGGCTCGCCCGAAGGTTCGTAATACGCCGAGGCGCCTTCCGGGCTGTCGAAGCGCACGGCGCGAAGGACGCGCCCGGAGTTCACGAACTCGGCCGCGAGGATCTTGCCGTAACGCCGCAGTTCGCCGTCGAGGTAGAGCTTTTCCACGGAGACGCGGAAGGTATCGCCTTTCTGGATGGAGGTGTTGAAGTCGATATCCCACGCGAAGATCTCGGAGAGTTGGACGGCGAGTTCGTCCTTCTCGCCGATGGCGTCAATGGTCTCGAAGAGGCTCGACTCGATGACCCCGGCGGCGGTTCCCACCCGCGTCTCATACTGGCGCGCGGCGATGTCCGCGTGGAGGCCGTCCACGCGCTTGGCGACCCGGAGGGTGCGCAACTCATCAATCGCGTAGGCGAAGGCTTTCAGCCGGCCGTCTTCGCCCAGGGAAAGCCGGAAGGGCTGGCCGGGCCGGACGTCTTTGAGGTTGTAGCTGGGGCGGGCCGCTTCCACGAGGTCGTGGATCTCCCGGTCGCTGACCACGCGGGAGAGTGCTGCGGCCAGGGTCTTGCCGCGTTCGATCTGTCCGCGCACCACCGACAGGCTGGGTGAAACCGCGGCCAGAGCGACCGACTCGGTGCTCCCCGAGAAGAACGAGGGATCGATGGGCAGGCCCACGAGGCCTGTCGCAATGACAAGACGAAAGAACAACTTCTTCAAGGCAGGCCTCCTTCTTTTGGGGATTATATGCACCGATTCGCGGCCGGCGGTCAAGGGGCCCAAGCGGCAAACCGCCTGAATCCAATAAAATCGCCGGAATGAACGCCTCTGCCGTGGCCGCCCCATCCGTCCTCGAGACCTTCCCTATGAACGACTCTGCGCTCGAGTCGATCCGCGCCAAGGTTCTCGCGGGTAAGCGCTTGAGCTTCGAAGACGGGGTTGCGCTCTACCGGACGAACGACCTGCTCGGCCTCGGGCGCCTGGCCAACCACGTACGCGAGGCGAAACACGGGGATGTGGCCTACTTCGTCTGTAATACCCACATCAACCACACCAACGTCTGCGCCGCCACCTGTGACTTCTGCGCTTTCGCCGCCAAGACGGGCGAGCCCCGCGCCTACACGATGTCACTCGATCAGGTCTTCGCGGACGTGGCCAAGCAACCGAAGGGCTGCCGTGAGGTGCACATCGTGGGCGGCCTCCATCCCGATCTGCCCTTCCAGTACTTCATCGACATGCTGAAGGGCATCAAGAAGATTCGCCCGGACATGCACGTGAAGGCGTTCACCGCGGTGGAGATCTTCTTCTTTCACAAGCTCTACAAGAAGCCGGTCGCGGAGATCCTGACGACCCTCAAGGACGCAGGGATGGACTCGATGCCCGGGGGCGGCGCCGAGATCTTCAACCAGGCGACCCGCAACAAGATCATCAAGGGCAAGGCCACGGGCGAGCAGTGGCTCCAGGTGGCTCGAGAGGCCCACAAGCTCGGCATCCCCAGCAACTGCACGATGCTCTACGGCCACATCGAGACCATCGAAGACCGGGTCGATCACCTGATCCGTCTGCGCGAACTCCAGGATGAGACGAACGGTTTCGTCACCTTCATCCCCCTCGCCTTCCAGCCCTGGGAAGCGCCGAACATGAAGCTTCCCGAGACCACCGGTTTCGAGGACCTGAAGGCGATCGCGGTGGCGCGCCTGATGCTCGACAACATCCCGCACATCAAGTCGTACTGGATCATGATCGGTCCGAGGGTGGCTCAGATCGGCCTGTCCTTCGGGGCCGACGACCTCGACGGCACGGTGACCGAGGAGAAGGTCGCCCACGATGCGGGCGCTCCCACCTCTCAGTCGCTGTCGGTTGAAGAACTCTGCCGACTGATCCGCGAAGCGGGCCGCCGCCCGGTGGAGCGCGACACCGTCTTCAACACCATCAAGGAGTGGTAGGCGGGTCGGGAACGACCAGCGGGCGCAGGGCGATCCAGGGCGGCACGCCGTTTTCGAGGACGCGGGCCAGATACTTCGTCTGGTCGAGGGCCAGGGAAACGAAGAAGGCCTGGGGCGCCGACCCCTCGGTGGCCACGAGCCGCTTCCGGGCTTCCTCGGACCACTCGCGGACGGCGCGCGCGTCCTTGCGGAGCCCCGCGTCAAGCATGTTGGTCCAGGCCTCGGTAAAGCGAAGGCCGGTGCGCGCGAGGGCCACTCTGCCGCGGATCTGGCCCCGGTCCTGATCCGCCAGGGTTTCCGCCTCTTTCAGGATCGCCGAGGCCTTCGCCACGAGAGCGGGGGTGAACATCGACAGCCAGGCGTAGCCGCGATCTCCGGCGGAGGCCGTGCCCAGCATCGCGCTCTCCCACAAGTCGAAGTAGCGCCGCATGGGTGCTTGGGCCTTGCCGTAGAAACGCGAGAAATATTCCTCGAGCAGGGCGTCGACGTCGCGGGAAGGATCTTCGACGAGCTTCACGCCCACGTAGAAGTTGATCCCCTGATTGGCCCAGTTCTGCTGGGTCTCGCTCACGAAGCGCTCGATCCCGAGCTTCTGATAGAGCGGAATGTCGTGGCGCATCGAATGCACGATGGGCCAGGGCGTGAACGCGAAGAAGTGGCCGTAGTACTCATAAACGCCGACATGCCGGGTCAGCGCCTGCCATCCCTTGAGGTAGGCGAGGTACCGGCGATTCGAAGGACACGAGGGATCGTCGATGGCATGGACGTGGCAGAACTCCCACGGCATGTGGGTCAGCATGGTCGCGTAATTGGGTCCGGGCTTGGCATTGCGGGGCGGAGACGTGTACTCCGAGTAGGCCAGGATTCCGACTTGTTTGTCGGGGTTGGTCTTGCCGAGCTCCGCCAGGACCTCGTTCGCGTAGTGAATGAAGCGATCCGCGAGGCTGAAGTCGCTGACCCCGTACATGGCATCGATGCGCTTGCAGCGATCGCACTCGCAAAAACCGGTGCCGTCATTGGGACTGATGGAGAAGAGCGGGGAGTCGGGGTCCTTGGCGAAGTGCTTTCGCGCCGCCTCGACGCTCAGCCGCACCACCCCTGGGTTGCTGGTGCAAAGCTGTGAGCTCCCTCCCCGCTTGCCCCCCACGAGGGCGAACATCTCCGGATCCTTGTCGAAGGTCTCCTTCGAATAGCGATAGATGTTGTACCAGTTGTGGCCGAAGCTCGCGCCCTGGCCGACCCGAGAGCGCATCCGCAGCTCCCACTCCTCGGCCCCCGGACCGCCGGCCCAGGCGAAGCCGCCCACATACTTGAAGGCCGGATTCCAGACCACCGACAGTTCGGGAACGGGAATGGTCTTCGCCGGGAGGATGTCCTCGCCGAGGGCGGTGGGCATGAACCAGCGCACCCCGAGCACCCGCTCGATGAAGTCATACACTCCGTACAGGGTGCCTCGCGGAGAGCCGCCCATGATCGTGATCATCCGACCGCGGCTCTGGATGGCGTAGCCGTCCGCGTGGACGATCTGGCTCTTCGGATCTCCGCCCGCGGTGATGCCGAGGGGATTCACGGCGAGCCGGATTTCCACCCGCTCCGGCCGAGTCTCCTCTTCCTTTCGGACCGCGAGCTCGGCGCCCGTGGTCTTGCGCACGTACTCCTGCAGTTCCCTGGCCGCGCGGACGACCTCGACCGGGGCGTCCGTGGGCACCACGATGCTGGCCCCGGCGTGTCCATCCCGCACGATCGACTCCTGGCAGGCGGCGAGGAGGAAGAGGGAGAAGACCGCGAAGGTGGCGCGCAGCCTTTGGCCCGCGCCCCAGGGGTTGATGCGATCGGGGTCGATGCGGGAGAGGCTCATGAGTTCCAAGATCTCACGATAATCCCGGGGACGCCGCCGAACGGACCGCGGCTCGACGTCGGTTCAGGGCGCGGGAGGGCCTGGAAGGACCTGGCCGCCGAGGATGTACCGCCTCGGCACTCGCGCGCCCACACCGGTCAGGATCTGCCAGGCGTTGGTGCCGGCCCACTCGGCCAGATCCCACGCCGTGGGAGCGTCCCCCATGACCGTGACTTCGTCTCCCGCCATGAGCGAGGGAGAGTCCGTGGCATCGAGGAGGGTGAGGTCCATGCACACGGTCCCTGCGACCGGCAGAGCCTGGGCGCCATGACGCAGCGCGCCTCGCGTACGCATCAGGTCGGTCCGCGGTATCCCGTCCGCATACCCGGCGTTGAGAGTGGCGATCCGGGTCTCCCGGTCGGCCACGAAAAGGCCGCCGTAACTCACCGACGTGCCCGGGGCGATGGTCTTCACGAGAGCCACCCGCGCCCGCAGGTTCATGGCCGGCTTCACCTCGAGGTGCGGCGAGAGCGGGCGTGGCTTGACCCCGTAGAGAAGGAGTCCGGGGCGGACCGCGGTGTGGGTGTCCCGCATGAAGGCCATCCCCGCGCTGTTGGCGGCGTGGATCAACGCGGGCCGCACGCCCAGGGTCTCGAGGCGGATGATGGCCTCGTCGAAACGGTCGAGCTGCTTCGCGGTCGCGATCTCATCCTCGTCGGCGGCGGCGAGGTGGGTCATGAGTCCCTCGATCCTCACCCCCTCGGCATCCTCGAGCCGGTGCACCGCAGGCTCGAGTTCCTGGAGCGCGAATCCGAGCCGGGACATTCCGGTGTCGACCTTCACGTGAATGCCCAGGGGCTCTCGGTCATCGTCCAAGGGGAGCGCGGCGAGTGCTTTCACCTGTTCCGGCGTCGAGACCGCCGGAGTCAGGTGAAACCTGAAAAGAGCCTCCATCTGGCCGGGGGCGAAGCCGGTCAGGACCAGTATGGGCGTTTCGATGCCCGCCTGCCTCAGGGCGATCGCTTCTTCGACATAGGCGACCGCGAACAGGGTGACGCCCAGGGGGTCGAGAGCTCTCGCCACGGCGGCCGCGCCGTGCCCGTAGGCGTTCGCCTTGAGAACGGGGATCACCGCGCGCGCGCCTGCGTGGGTGTGAAGCGCTCTGAAATTGTCGCGGATCCGGTCGAGATCGACCCAGGCCGTCGCGGGGTGATGAGAGCCCTCGTCCATGGCCTTGCCCAGGGGTCGCGCGTCAGTAACCGGAGTCGCCGCCGCCGAAACCGGAGGAATAGTCCTCGGGCGCCCGATTCTCGAAACGCGTGAACTCGCGCAGGAAGACGAGGTTCACGGTGTCGGTCGGCCCGTTGCGCTGCTTGGCCACGATCAGCTCGGCCGAGCCGCGGTTCTCCTCGGTGGGCTTGTACACGTGATCGCGGTAGATGAACATGACCACGTCCGCGTCCTGTTCAATGGCCCCCGACTCGCGCAGATCGGAGAGTTGCGGCCGCCGGTCGGTGCGGGCTTCGGGCGCCCGGGAGAGCTGGGAGAGGGCGAGGACGGGAACTTCGAGTTCCTTGGCAAGACCCTTGAGCGACCGGCTGATCGACGAGATCTCCTGCTGCCGGTTCTCCACGCGTCCGCCCGAGCCCATTAGCTGGAGGTAGTCGACCACGATGAGACCGAGGCCATGTTCCGCCTTGAGCCGCCGGCACTTGGCGCGGAGCTCGAGCGGAGTGAGGAACGAGGCGTCATCGATGAAGAGCGGCAGCTTGTGCAGGTCGGCCCAGGCGGTGGTGAGCTTGCCCCAGTCGGAGTCGCGCAACTGTCCCCGCGTCACCAGGCCGGATTCGATGCGAGCCTCCGCGAAGATGAGACGCTTGACCAGCTGCTCCTTGGACATTTCGAGGGAGAA